>NZ_JOHB01000015.1:0-154772 GCF_000719605.1 Streptomyces sp. NRRL S-1813 | reverse complement strand
CTCTTCGAAGCCAACTCCTACCGCGACTACCTCGAACTCCACGGACTGTCCGTCCAGTTGGCCGAAGCACTCGCCGAATACTGGCACGCCCGGGTCCGCAGCGAACTCGCCATCGGCTCCGGCGATCCGGCGACCCTGGACGGCATGCTGCGCACCGAGTACCAGGGCTGCCGCTACTCCTTCGGCTACCCCGCCTGCCCCGATCTGGCGGACCGGGCCAAGATCGCGGTCCTGCTGCGGCCGGAGCGGATCGGGGTCGAGCTCTCCGAGGAGTTCCAGCTCCACCCCGAGCAGTCCACCGACGCCCTCGTCGTCCATCACCCCGAAGCCGGCTACTTCAATGCGGGAGGCCGGGGATGAACACCCTTCGCGACACGCTGGCCACGGGAGCGCGCTCGCTGTCCTTCGAGTTCTTCCCGCCCAAGTCCGCCGCCGGTGAGCGGGACCTGTGGCAGGCCATCCGCCGTATCGAGCCGCTGTCGCCGACCTTTGTCTCCGTGACGTACGGGGCCGGCGGCTCGTCCCGCGACCGGACGATCGACGTCACCAAGCGGCTGGTCGGCGAGACCACGCTGCGGCCGGTCGCGCATCTCACCGCCGTCGGCCACTCGGTCGCCGAACTGCGGCACATCATCGGGCAGTACGCGGACGCGGGCGTACGCGATGTGCTCGCCCTGCGCGGCGATCCGCCCGGCGCGCCCAACGGCCCCTGGCGCCCGCACCCGCACGGACTGCGCCACGCCCAGGAGCTGGTGACGCTGGTGAAGGAGTCGGGTGAGTTCAGCGTCGGGGTGGCGGCCTTCCCCGAGCAGCATCCCGCTTCGCCCGACTGGGACAGTGACATCCGCCATTTCGTCGCCAAGTGCCGGGCCGGCGCCGACTACGCCCTCACCCAGATGTTCTTCCGCGTGGAGGACTATCTGCGGCTGCGTGACCGGGTCGCCGCGGCCGGCTGCGAGACCCCGATCATCCCCGAGATCATGCCGGCCACCGATGTCCGCCAGATCCGGCGCTTCGCCGAACTGAGTCATGCCGCGTTCCCCGAGGATCTGGCGCACCGGCTGGAGGCCGCCCGTGATGACCCCGGGGCAGCCCATCGCATCGGCGTCGACCACGCCACCATGATGGCCGAGCGGCTGCTCGCGGAAGGAGCCCCCGGCCTGCACTACATCACCCTGAACCGGTCCACCGCGACACTGGAGATCCACCAGAACCTCGGCCTGTCCGCCGCCGTCGCACGGCACCGACCGGACCGACACCAGTAGGAGGACGACCCATGCATCCCCTGGTCCCGGCGGAGGCCGGCACATGAAACTCCTGGTGACCGGCGGAGCCGGCTTCATAGGCTCCCACTACGTCCGTACACTCCTCGCCGGCGGCTACCCGGGCCATGAGCAGGCCGCGGTGACCGTCGTGGACAAACTCACCTACGCGGGCAACCGGGCGAACCTGCCGGCGAGCCATCCGCGCTTGACGTTCATCGAGGGGGACGTCTGCGACCGGAGCCTGCTCCTCGGTCTGCTCCCGGGCCACGACGCGGTGGTCCACTTCGCCGCGGAGTCCCATGTCGACCGCTCGCTGACCGACGCCGGCGCATTCGTCCGCACCAACGTCGGCGGCACCCAGACGCTGCTGGACGCCTGTGTCGCCGCCCGTATCCAGCGGGTCGTGCACATCTCCACGGACGAGGTGTACGGGTCGATCGCCGAGGGCGCCTGGACCGAGGACCACCCGCTGCTGCCCAACTCCCCCTACGCCGCGTCCAAGGCGTCCGCCGATCTCGTGGCCCGCTCGTACTGGCGCACCCACGGTCTCGATCTGTCGATCACCCGGTGCTCCAACAACTACGGCCCCTACCAGCACCCCGAGAAGCTGATCCCCCGGTTCGTCACCAGTCTGCTCCAGGGAGAACCGGTGCCCCTGTACGGGGACGGCAGGAACGTACGGGAGTGGCTGCACGTCGACGACCACTGCCGGGCCATCCAGCTCGTGCTGACCCGTGGGAAGGCCGGCGAGGTCTACAACATCGGCCAGGGCAACCAGCGCTCCAACCGGCAGATGACCGAGCTGCTGCTGGAGCTGTGCGCTGCGGATCCGCACCTGGTGCGCTCGGTGCCCGACCGCAAGGGCCACGATCTGCGCTATGCGCTGGACGACGGCAAGATCCGCCGTGAGCTGGGGTATGCGCCGGCGGTCACCTTCGCGCGGGGCCTGGGCGAGACGGTGGCCTGGTACCGCGACAACCCAGCCTGGTGGAAGCCGCTGAAGGGCGATCCGCAGTGAGCGGCGCGCCCTTCGCCGTACCCGGTGCGCGGCTTTTCTGAGCGGCAGCCGCGCACCGGGCGCAGGCGAGGCCCCCGGTCGCGGGGCGGACGGGTAAGGGGTGGTGCGGCCCGCGGGCCGCACCACCCCTCTTCGCTGCTGCCACCCGGCCGGTCAGCCGCCGGCCGCGCCCAGCAGCACCGCCGAGTAGTTCTTGCGGGCCGCCGTGTCGTACTGGAGCGCAATATGACCGGCCGCGGAGGTGACGTCGCGCCACAGCCGCTGGAGCGGTGAGGACTCCCCCAGGCCCCCGGTGCCCGCCGCCCGGACCAGCAGGCCGACGGCGTCGGTGCACAGCTCCGCGGCGAAGGTGGCGTTGCGTTCGTTGCGGGCCATGCGCTCGGGGGTGAATTGGCGCTCGTCGAGCACCTCGGCATTCTGCTCGACGAGATGGCGTGCGGCGTCGATCCGGCCGGAGGCACGGACCAGCAGCAGTTCGTTCGACGGGTTGCGGCGCCGGCCGGTCATGGTCGCCGCACTCGCAGCCAGCGCACCGGCGGCGGCGCCCACGACCGGTGCGATGAAGGTGAGTCCGCCGACGGCCTGGAACGGCACGTTGTGCGCGGCCACATCGGAGTCGATGCTGCGGCCGGCCAGCATGTCGGCCCGGTCGAACGACAGATGACCGGGCACCGCGACCCCGTCCACCGACACCGTGTGGCTGCCGGTGGCGCGCATCCCCACGTTGTCCCAGGTCCGCTCGATGGTGCAGACCTCGCGCGGCAGGGCGAAGAACCGCATCAGGGGCGGCCCGTCGACGCCGTCCGGGCCGCCGGCCACCGAGGCGCACACCAGCACCCGGTCGGCGAAGTCGATGCCGCTGACGTACGCCCAACGGCCCGAGAGGCGCCAGCCGTCGCCGTCGGGCACCGCACGGCCGCCGGGCATCAGCGCGGTCGCGATCACCGGGTCCGGGCTCGCTCCCCAGACCTCCTGGTGGCCGCGGGCGGGCAGATGGCTGGTGAAACGGGCCGAGTAGGCGCTCAGCGAGGCACACCACGCGGTCGCCGCGCAGGCCTCCCCGATCGTGAGGACGGCGTGGGTCAGCTCCGCGAAGGTCCCCTCGGCACCGCCCCAGGAGCGGGCCACGAAGTGCCGGGCGAAGCCGGCGCCGCGCAGCGCGTCGATGACGTCCGGGGAGAGTGAGCCGGTGCGGTCGGCCTCGGCCGCGTGCACGGCCGCGAGGATGCGCACCTTCTCCGCGGCCGGGGCGAGCCCGGTGTCCAGCTGTGTATCGGCAGGCATCCTCATGTCCTCCTGTGATGGCGGGTCTGTGGTGCGGTGATCTGTGCGGTGCTCTGTGCTGTGACCGGTCAGGGTCCGGGGGCCGCCTAGAGGTCGGCTGGACCGTGGCCGGGGCGAAGGGATCCACCGCGCGGCCGGTCCGGCGCGGGCCGGAACCGGCGAGGCCCCGGACCGCGCCGTTGGGGTCCGGGGCCTCGGTGGGCAGGGGCGTACGGGGTGCGGGCGTCCCTGCGCGATGGCGCGGCGCGTCCTGGGGTGGTGGACACACCGCGCGCCACACGGCGGCGGGGCACCGCCGCGGGAGTCGGCGGCGGACGGGGAAGAGGCGGGCCGCAGGCATCGGGCCGGCCACCTCGTTCCGTCTGCCGTCTGCCGTCGGCTGTCAGATGGCGCGGGCGAACCGCTCCAGCGTCTCCCCCGGGCTCGGCCCGTCCAGGGCCTTGAAGATGCCGAACGCGCCCTCGCCGTGCCGGTGCAGCTTGACGTGGGCCAGCTCCACCTTCGTGGTGCGGGCGTCGACGGCCGTGAAGTCGACCTCGATCTCGCTCGCCCGCGCGTCGTCCGGGATCGACTGCCAGTGCCCGTCGATGCGCCAGGTCATCACGAGGCGGCGCGGCGGGTCCCACTCCAGGACCCGGCCCCAGGCGATCTCGTTGCCGTCCACGTCCCACTCGTAGTAGCGGCCGCCGACGCCGGGTTCGAAGGCGAGGCCGGCGCGTTCCTTCTTGACGAGGATGTGCGACGGCGGCCACCAGTCGGCGGGCCGCTCGGTGAACACCTTGAAGCAGTGCTCGGGTGTGGCCGCGACCGTCACCGACTTGCGTACGTCCGGGATCGTCTGCGGCGGTGTCGGTGCCTGTGTCTGCTCGGGCACGGCTCCTCCTTCATATCCTTCAGGGCTGGGCGCACCGGCACGCTGACCCGTCCGCCTCGACACCGCGTCGAGCCCCGCTCGACCCGCCGCCGTACGCCGCCCGCCCGGTCGCTGCCCCCACCGCGACGCTCCAGAGGCAGTCGAGACCCGCGCAAGGCCCCGCCGCCACCGTCGGCAGTCCGCGGCCACGACAACGGGAGAGCACCATGACTGACGCACCACGACGAGTCGCCTTCGTCACCGGCGCCACCAGCGGGATCGGCCTGGCCGTCACCGAGCTGCTGGCCCGTCAGGGCAGTGCCGTGTTCGGCGTGTCCCGGGGCGAGGAGAATGTGCACAGCACCGTCAAGCGACTGCGCGCGGAGGGGCTGGAGGTCTCGGGGACCACCTGCGACGTCTCCTCGCCGGAGCAGATCCACGCGGCGGTCCGGCAGGCCGTCGAGGCCTACGGCCGCATCGACATCCTCGTCAACAACGCGGGGCGCAACGGCGGCGGCGAGACCGCGAAGATCGACGACGCGACCTGGCTCGATGTCATCGACATCAACCTCAACAGCGTGTTCCGGGTCACCCGCGAGGTGCTGACCACCGGGCGGATGCAGGACGGCACCTGGGGCCGGATCATCAATATCGCGTCGACCGGCGGCAAGCAGGGTGTGGTGCTGGCGGCGCCGTACTCCGCCTCGAAGCACGGCGTCGTCGGCTTCAGCAAGGCCGTCGGTCTGGAACTCGCCAAGACCGGGATCACCGTCAACGCGGTCTGCCCCGGATTCGTCGAGACGCCGATGGCACAGCGCGTACGCCAGGGCCATGCCGAGTACTTCGGCATCTCGGAACGGGACGTCCAGGACAGGTTCGAGGCCAGGATCCCGACCGGCCGCTATGTCACCCCCGAGGAAGTGGCCGGTCTGGTGGGCTACTTGGCCACCGACGCCGCCGCCTCGGTCACCGCGCAGGCGCTCAACGTCTGCGGCGGACTCGGCAATTACTGATCCGGCACCCCGCCGCGGACGACAGAGACGGAGCCCCACCGATGACCGACCCCGGCACCACCCTCCTGGAAGTTCCCGACACCGCCACGTTCCGGGCGGCCATGGGGAACTTCCCCACCGGCGTCACCCTGCTGACCCAGGGCATCGGCGACGGGACGATCGTGATGACGCTCAACAGCCTCGCCTCGGTCTCCCTCGACCCGCTGCTGATCCTGGTGTCCGTGAAGAAGGAAGGCCGGATGCGGCCGAGGATCCGGCACGGCGGCGGCTACGCCGTCAACGTACTCGGCGAGCAGCACCTCCGGCTCTCCACGGAGTTCGCCCGCCCGGACCGCCCAGAGGGGCAGCAGGCGATGGCCCGCATCGGCGCCGTCGAGGGCACCACCGGCAATGCCGTCATCCCGTCCGCGGTGGCGGCCTTCGAGTGCCGGCTGGACAGCGAGTACGAGGCCGGGGACCACGTCCTGCTGATCGGCCGGGTGGTGTCCGTGCACCGCGCGACCGACCGGGCCCGGCCGCTGGTCTTCCACCAGGGCCGATACACCCGGCTCTCCGGCGCCCAGGAGACCGCGTGAACGCCCCCGCTGCCGCCCTCCGCGCCCCGCTGCCGACGTCCGAAGCACCCACCCTGCGGGAGCTGGCCGACGGCGTCTTCGTCTACGAACAGCCCGACGGCGGCTGGTGTCTGAACAACGCCGGAGTGATCACAGGAGGCGGCCGGTGCGTCCTCGTCGACACGGTCGCGACCCGCGCCAGGGCCGAGCGGCTGCGCGACGAGGTGACACGCGTGGCGCCCGGCGGCCCGGACACCGTGGTCAACACCCACTTCCACGGCGATCATGTCTTCGGCAACTCCCTCTTCACCCCGCGCGCCACGGTCATCTCCCATGAGGGGACCCGCAGCGACATGGCCGAGTCCGGGCTCGGTCTGTGCCACCTGTGGCCGGACGTCGACTGGGGCGAGGTCACCCTCGCCCTCCCCGACCAGACGTTCACCGAGCGGCTGACCCTGCGGGCCGGTGAGCTGCGCATCGAGCTGCTCCATGTCGGCCCGGCCCACACCGCCGACGACGTGGTCGTCTGGGTGCCCGAACGCAAGGTGCTGTTCACCGGCGATGTGGTGTGGTCACAGGTGACGCCCTACGTCCTGATGGGCTCCCTCACCGGCTCCCTGCGCGCCCTGGAGCGGCTGCGCGCCCTGGAGCCCGAGACCGTGGTCTGCGGCCACGGCCCGGTCGCCGGACCCGAGGTACTGGACGCCACGGAGGACTATCTGCGCTGGGTGGGCCGGCTGGCCGAGGACGGTCTGCGGGCCGGCCGCAGCCCGCTGGAGACGGCCCGCGCCACCGACCTGGGCCGCTTCGCCGACCTGGTGGACGCCGAGCGCCTGGTCGGCAACCTGCACCGCGCCTACGCCGAGGCCACGGGCCTGCCACCCGGCGCCCGTATCGACGTGGCGGCCTCCTTCAAGGAAATGGTCACCTACCTCGGCCGGCTCCCGGCCTGCCACGCCTGAGGGCCGCTCCCCATCGGGGCGACGACCGCATCCCGGCAAGCGGCGAGGGCGGTGGGAGATCTCCCACCGCCCTCGCCGCCGCGTGCACCGCCGGACTCCCCTGCGCGTACCGCTCCGTACCGGGATCCGTGCCCTCAGAGGGCGACCGGGCTGTCGCGGTGGATCACCCGCGACTGCGTGAGCAGCTGCCCCTCCCGCCGCACCAGCACATCCTCGACCGTGAAGGTAGGTTCGAAGGTCACCACGCCCGCCCGGTCGGTCCGGGTGACCAGGGAGTAGTACGACACCCTCAGCTCTGCTCCCTGCCGGTCGACGGGCTCGATCAGCAGGTGGTCGAACCAGTGCCGTACGGCGATGTCGCGGTAGCGGGGCAGCGCCGCCCGCATCCCGGCGACCATGGCCTCCCGCCCCTTCGCCAACTCGCCGTTGGCGTGCAGCACTTCACCGTCCTCGGTGAACGTCGCGGCGAAGCCCTCGATGTCCAGGGCGTCCACGCGGCGCATCTGGCGCGCGTAGAAGGTCCGCACCTCGGCGTAGAGGTCCCCGGTGACCTGACTTTCCGTTGCCCGTACCACCTGCGACACGGCTGCTCCCTCCGCTGAACGCCGACCGCCACGGACGGCGACCCGGTCACGGCCCACTCTTCCGCCCGGGACTTCAGTACCTCTCCAGCGGCGCTGGAGCTCGGCAGCCGTCAGCCGTCAGGTCACCCCGCACCGCCTTCACTGGGCCATTGGTACAGTCACGACGCCCAGGAAGCCCACCCTGTGAGGAGGCCGTTGCTGCATGGCCGTGGATGCCCTCGATGCCAAGATCCTGCGGCTGCTGCTGGAGCAGCCGCGCACCAGCGTGCGGGAGTACGCGCGTCTCCTCGGTGTCGCCCGGGGAACCGTCCAGGCGCGCCTCGACCGCCTCGAACGGGACGGCGTGATCACCGCCTACAGCCCCCTGCTGTCCCCCGCGGGGCTCGGCCACCCCGTGCTCGCCTTCGTCCACATCGAGGTCACCCAGGGGCATCTGGAGGAGGTGGCCGACGCGCTGGCGGAGGTCCCGCAGATCATCGAGGCGTTCTCGACGACCGGCGGCGGGGATCTGCTGACCCGGGTGGTGGCACGGGACGCGGCGCATCTGGAGGATGTGATCCAGCAGCTGATCAGCCTGCCGGGCGTGGTCCGCACCCGTACGGAAGTGGCGCTGCGCGAGCGGGTGCCGCACCGGATGCTGCCGCTGGTCGAGGCGGTGGGCACCGCCGCCGGGCCGCGATGAGGCGCCGCTTGGCATCCTGGTGGGTATGAGCGCCTCCCCCGCCCCCCAGGCCACGCCGGCCCCACCCGCTCCGGTGATCTTCGACCTCGACGGCACGCTGGTCGACAGCGAGCCCCACTACTACGAGGCCGGGCGCCGGCTGCTGGCCGGGTACGGCGTGCCGGACTTCAGCTGGGAACAGCACACCCGCTTCATCGGCATCGGCACCCGCGAGACACTGGAGATCCTCAGCGGGGAGTTCGGTATCGACGCGCCGGTCGAGGAGCTGCTGGAGGGCAACAACCGCACCTATCTGGAGCTGGCGCGGGCGCACACCGTGGTCTTCCCCGAGATGCGCGCTTTCGTGGAGCGGCTGTCGGCGGCCGGGCATCCGATGGCGGTGGCGTCCGGCTCGTCCCGGTCCGCGATCGAGGCGGTGCTGGCCGGTACCGGGCTCGATGCGCTGTTGACCACGATCGTGTCCGCCGAGGAGGTGGCACACGGCAAGCCCGAGCCGGATGTGTTCCTGGAGGCGGCGCACCGGCTCGGTGTCGACCCCGGGGACTGTGTGGTGCTGGAGGACGCGGCGCCCGGTGCGCTCGCGGCACACCGGGCGGGGATGCGGTGCATCGCCGTCCCGTATGTGGCCGCCACCGCCGACGACCCGGCGTTCCTGAGCGCCGGGCTGCTGTTCAAGGGCGGTCAGGGGGAATTCACGGCGCGGGCCGCGTACGACTGGATCGGGCAGCCGGTCCGCTCTTCCCCCTGACCGGCGCGGTCACTCCAGGCCGAGGGACTTGCATGCGGCGGTGAGGTCGCCGGCGCAGAGCAAGTCGGTCCGGACCGTGCCGTCGCGGACGACGGTGTCCTTCATGTTCTTCCGGGTGACGATCTGCGCCTTGAACAGCGTGGCGGGGATACCGGACTTGCTGCTGTTGTCGGCGGTGGTCGACGTCAGGGACTTGATGCTCTTGCCGCGCAGCAGGCGGAAGGCGATTTCGGCGGCGGTTTCGGCCTCCGGCCTGACTTCCTTGTAAATGGTGAAGGACTGGGTACCGGCCACCAGCCGCTGCAACGCGGGGAGTTCGGCGTCCTGGCCACCGAGCGGCACATTCTTGAGACCGGCCGACTTCAGCGCAGCGGCGATACCGCCCGCCATACCGTCGTTGGCCGAGTAGACCGCGTCAAAACCCTCCGGTCCCTCGGCGTTGATGACGTCGGTCATCTCCTTCTTGGCCGCCTTCGCGGACCAGTCGGGGATGCTCTTCTCGTAGATGATCTTGTGGACCTTACCGTCGAGGACGGCATGCGCGCCCTTCTTGTAGGACGGCGCGTTCGGGTCGGTCGGGGAACCGTTCATCATGACGACGTCGGAAGCGGCCGCCTGGGAACCGAGGGCGGCGAGGACCCCCTGCCCCTGGAGCCGGCCGATCTTCTCGTTGTCGTAGGAGACATAGGCCGCGACATCGCCCTCGGCGAGCCGGTCGTATGCGATGACCTTGACGCCCTTCTTGGCGGCCGAGTCCACCCAGCCCTTGACCGCAGCGGCGTCGACCGGGTCCAGGATGATGACCTTGACGCCCTTGTCCACGAGAGCATCGAACTGTCTCTTCTGGGCGTCGACCTTCTGCTCGGCATTGTGGTAGTCGAGCTTGCATTCGAGGCAGAGCGAAGCAATGCGCGAAGAAATAATGCGGCGGTCGAACTTCTCGTACCGGGCCGCTTTGCTCTCCGGCAGGAGCAGCCCGATGGAGTCCTTGCCGGCACCGGCGTCCTGTTGCTCACTCCCACACGCCGCCAAGGGCGCCGCGAGCGAAAGCGCCATTGCGCCGGTGAGGGCGCGCCGCATTATTGCATTCATTTCCGGTACCTCCAAAGGGGCCGCCTGACCGGCCCAGAACGGCTGAATTGAACGCCATCTTCGGCCCTACCGTCAAGAATCGAAGCAAGAACGATATGGAAGCGAGCTGCGCGTTGACCCTCTGAACCCCCGTCACTCGCCGACGTTCCGGAGAGTGCCGAAACGGTCAATTCATTCCGGAACACTCCGGAACGTTCCCGTTACCAGCCCCGCCACTTCGGCCGCACAAAGCGGGAGAAAACCGGTTTCTTCACCTCGTCCATCGTGCCAACCATGCGATATCCGAACGGAGTTGGACGACCGCACCGGACATCGAACTCGCGCGCGGGCATGCCTTACGGCCTTTCACCGCACCCGCCGACCGCAAGAAGTGGAGGGAAATAGATGCTGGGCGCAGCTTTCCGGGGCGGCCGTCAAGCCGAGCGGGCAAGTGGTCAAGACCAATCGGAGCCGGGCCGACGACGTCCGGGCGCGGGCCACGTCGCCACCCTTTCCGCTCCGCAGTCAAATACGGCGACAGAAAGGGGGAATCCCGGGGAATGTCTTCAGCATAAATTTTTGGTCCGGGTTCTCTTCACCAAGAGAACCCGGGCCATAACCGCCCCCGTATCGCGTGAAACGCCGTGCGCGGAACAGCCGGAAGGTCCGGTCCCAGGGCCCTGGGACCGGACGCGCCCGCGCCGGGTCAGCCCACCCAGCCACCCGTGAGTCCGAGCACCGCCGAGCCGTCCAGGTCGGTGAGCTTGGTGCCGGTGAAGCCGCGCGCCCAGTCCGACGTCTGGAGGCGGAACGCGGGCCGGTCCGCGGTGAGCGCCTCCAGCACGGTCTCGGCTGCCTCGGCCGGGGTCTGCGCGCTGCCGAGGAACTGCGCGACGGTGCGGTCCAGGTACGCCTTCAGCGCGTCCGCGTACGGGCCCGCGGCGGCGACCTCACCTTCCCGGTCGACTCCGATGTTGTTGACGAACTCGGTCGCCACGGCGCCGGGCTCGACGACGGAGACCGTCACCCCGAGCCGCGCCGCCACCGGCGCCAGGCTCTCCATATAGCCCTCTACGGCGAACTTGGCCGCGCAGTAGGCCTCGTTGAAGGGCTGCCCGACGACCCCGCCGACGCTGGTGACGGTGATCAGACGGCCGCCGGTCGCGCGCAGATGAGGCAGCGCCGCCTTCGAGACATGCAGCACGCCGAAGAAGTTGACCTCCATCACCTTGCGTACCTCGGCGACGGCCTCGTTCTCCAGGGTGCCGAGGTGTCCGGCACCCGCATTGTTGATCACGGCGTCGAGGCGGCCGTGATCGGCGATCACCCCGTCGACCGCGGCGGCGACGGAATCCTCGTCGGTGACATCGAGCTGCCGGACATCGAGCTCCACCCCCGCCTCCGCGGCCGCCGTGCGCAGCGCGGCGGCACGGCCGGTGTCGCGCAGCGTCGCCACGACCTGCCAGCCGGCCCGTGCCGCGGCGACCGCGGCGGCCAGGCCGATGCCGGAGGACGTGCCGGTGATCAGAACAACCTTGGAAGACATGGCGGACCTTTCGGCTCCGTACGACGGAGCAAATTAAGTGCGTGTACACACACCATAGACATTATGTGTGCGCACACGCAACCGGTAGCCTTGCCGCATGGCGAAAAGGAAGCTCACCCAGGCCGAGATGCCCGTGGCCGACCACGCGTTCTACGGGCTGGTCTGGGCCGGAACCGTCCTCACCGAACGCGTGGACCGCGCCCTGACCAAGGCCCACGACCTGCCGGTCTCCTGGTTCGAGGTGATGCTCTGGCTCGCCTCCAGCCCGGACCCGGTCCCGGCCTCCGTGCTCGGCAACAGCACCATGCTCAGCCGCAGCCAGGTCTCCCGCGTCGTGGACGCCCTCCAGAGCCGCGGGCTGGTCACCCGCACCCCCTCCGCACACGACGCACGCTCCGTCGAGGTATCCCTCACCCCGGAGGGCCGCCGGCTCTTCGAGGAGGCCGAAGCCACCCGCCGCTCCTGCCTGGCCCCGGTCTTCACCGACCTCCTCGACCAGAAGGACCTCGAAGCGCTCAGCACGGTGTGGCAGAAGCTCAAGGCCAACAAGGACGGCTAGGGCGTCCGCGCTGACACTGCCCGGCCCGGTGCGGGGCCGGCCGACCGTCAGGCGCGGGACCAGGGTGCACAACAAGTCCCACAAGCAGGTCCGCGCCCGCGTCGAGCACGTCTTCGCCCGCATGAAGACCTGGAAGATCCTCCGCGACTGCCGCCTCAACCGCGACGGCGTTCACCACGCCATGCTAGGCATCGCACGACGGCGCCGTCTCGCCCTCTCCGGATAGACGAACGGGCGGATCAGCAACCGGCCACGCCGGCACTCAGCTGCGGTGTCGCCCGGCCTGGGCACGGGGAACGCGCTGGTGGTGACGCTGCTGGTGCAGCTCGGGGTGGTGGCGGTGACGGGGCTGCTGAATCTGCGGCTGCCCCGGGTGGTCGGCCGAGAGCTGAGCGGGACCGGCCGCGCCCGGTACGGCAGCAGGGCCCCGGTACGGCAGCAGGGCCCGGACCGCGCGTCGCGGTCCGGGCCCTGCCCCGTGCGGTGCCGCCCCTGCGGCGGCGGTGCGTCAGCTCTGTGCGGTGTCGTCGCCCGCCTGCCCGGCGCCCTCAGCTGCGCCTGCCTTCTCGCGCATCTTGCGCACCAGCTCCGCCTTCTGGTCGGCTGCACCCTGGCGGTCGAGGTTGCGGTGCGGGCCGTTGTTCTGCCGTTCGGCGCGGGACAGCCTCTTGCGCTGGCCGCCGCCCATGCCCACGGGGTTGTTGATGTTCTTGCTCACGGTCACGGGTTCTCCCGGTAATGAGGTGAAGTGATCTACGGATTCATCGATGGGGGACGGGCGGCGACGTCGAAGGGCGTCAGCAGGGGCCCATCACGCTCTCACTCGTAAATCGGCGCCTGGAAGAACATGACAAAGAGGTTACCCGGTTCCGTCGGCCCCGCACACCAACCTTTTCGCCGCCCCGGCGTCGGCCGGGCCTTCGGCGAGCGCCCGGGGTCAGCCGTTTCCTTCCGGGAATCTCAGCACCGCCGGCACCCGCCGGTGGTCGCCGCCGGCCCGGGGCAGGTCCGGATGGGCGTTACCGGGCCGCCGCGGGCATTGTCAGTGGTCGCGAGCACCCTGACGGCATGAGAGATCATCTCACTTGCGCCCCGCCGTTACGGGACAACCTTTAGGACGGCCAGGACGACCAGGTCAGCTAAAGGGCCGTCCCGTATCCCCTGGCGGGCCGGGGCGGGACAGGGCGGACCGGACGGTGCCGTCGGTGCCTCAGTGGGTGATCGTCCGGGCGATGTCCAGCGTGAGCCGCTGCCAGGGGTCGCGTGGGTCGCGCGTGGTGAGGTCGCTGATACGGCGCAGGCGGTAGCGCAGCGACTGGGGATGGAGGCCGAGCCTTCGGGCGGCGGCGTTCGCGGAGCCCGTGTCGAGGTAGGTCGTGAGCGCTTCCATGAGGTGGTGGCGGCCGGGCTGGACGAGCGGGCCGAGGATCAGCCGGCCGATCTGGTCGGGAGTGGTGGCGGGACGTCCGCCGAGCAGCGCCAGCACCTGGGCGTCACCGTCCGTCAGGACCCGCGCCGGGTGGTGGGCGTGCGCGGGTGCCGTGTCCAGGGCATCGGCCGCGAGCCGGTAGGCGACGGCGATACGGTCCGGGCTCTCGCCCGAGATGGCGCAGCCGCGCAGGCCCCGCTGCCCCAGGGCCTGCGGAGCGGCCCCGCCGGCCGCGGCGGGCAGCAGCAGGACCACGCGCGAGCCCCGGACCGTCGCCAGCGAGGTGGCCTCACCGCCGTGGCCGTCGAGCGAGACGAGGAGCCCGACGGCCGTCTCCTGCGTCAGGGCTGCGCCGTCCGCGTCGGCGGGCTCCGCCACCAAGAGGCAGTAGGGGTCCGGAAGTTGCCGCCCCAAGCGGGCGGCCCGGTCGGTCAGCGCGCCGACGGAGGCGTGCCGTCCCGCGATCAGGTCGTCGAGGAGCAGCCGCAGCGCGCGGTCGCGGTCCGCGGTGAGGTCCTCGCTGGTGGCGGTGTAGGCCGTGGCCATCTCCTCGGCGAGCGTGTCGAGGGTGGTCAGCGCCATCCGCGCGAGCGCGAAGGCATCCGGGGCGCCCGGCGGCGGTGTGGCGGCCGCGACCTCGTCCGTCATCACCGTCGCCGCGACGCGGTAGGCCCGCAGGACCGCCTGCATCGGGCGGCCGTCCGCGGCCCGCGCCGCCGCGATACCGCGGAACCGCCGGAGGTCGGCCGGGGTGAGTGCGCTGTCGGTGACCCAGAGATGCAGCAGCCGGTCCAGCGCCCAGGCGGCGATGGCGCGCACCTCCTGGAGCCGGTTGTCGTCGAGCACGGCGTAGGCCGGGACCTGCTCGCGCACGGCGGTGACGATCGCCGCGACGACCCGCGGAGCGGCGATCAGCTGCTGCCGGATACGTGCCCGTTCCTTCATCACAGGGTGATGATTCCACCCGCGTGTTGTGCGCACCGCGGTGGACGGGTGTTGTCACTGTCGCCAGGATCACGGGTGAGCACGCAGTCTCAGCGACGAGAGGCGGGACCGTACGGATGGCGAAGCACTGGGCGGACTTCCAGTACGAGATCTATCTCCACGGCATGACGGGCGCCGTGCCCCGGCTGCCGACCGATCTGACGCGCCTGGAGGAGCTCGCGGAGCGGCGCCTCGGCCCCGGCCCGGTCGGCTATGTGGCGGGCAGCGCGGGCACCGGCAGCACCGCCGACGCCAACCGGGCGGCGCTGCACCGCCGGCGGATCGTTCCCCGCATGCTGCGCGAGGTGCACGAACGCGATCTGTCCGTGGAGGTGTGGGGCCGCGCCCTGCCCGCGCCGCTCGCGCTCGCGCCGGTGGGCGTGCTGTCGATCATGCATCCGGAGGCCGAGCCCGGTGCCGCACGGGCCGCGGCGGCGCAGGGCGTTCCGTACATCCTGTCCTCCGCCTCCAGCACCCCCATGGAAGAGGTCGCCGAGGCGATGGGTGACGGGGAGCGGTGGTTCCAGCTGTACTGGGCGAAGGACCGCGAGGTCAGCAGGAGCTTCCTGAACCGCGCGAAAGCGGCCGGTTACACCGCCCTGTTCGTCACGCTCGACACCCCGCTCCTCGCCTGGCGGCCGCGCGATCTCGACCAGGCGTACCTGCCGTTCCTGCACGGTGTGGGCACCGCCAACTACTTCACCGATCCCGCGTTCCGGGCAGGGCTCGCCAAGCCGGTCCACGAGGACCCGAACGCGGCCGTCATGCACTTCCTGGGGATGTTCGCCGACCCCGCCAAGACCTGGCCCGACCTGGCATTCCTGCGCGAGAACTGGGACGGCCCGATCGTGCTCAAGGGCATCCTGCACCCGGAGGACGCCCTGCGGGCCGCCGAGGCAGGCATGGACGGTGTGGTCGTCTCCAACCACGGCGGCCGCCAGGTGGCGGGTTCCGTCGCCGCCGCCGACGCGCTGCCCCGGGTCGTCGAGGCGGCGGCCGACCGGCTCACCGTGCTCTTCGACAGCGGTATCCGCACCGGCGACGACATCTTCAAGGCGCTGGCCCTGGGCGCGAAGTCGGTGCTGGTGGGGCGCCCGTACGCCTATGGGCTCGGCCTCGACGGCCAGGCGGGCGTCGAGCACGTCATCCGCTGTCTGCTCGCCGAACTCGACCTGACCCTCGCGCTGTCCGGGCACTCCCGCCCGGCCACGCTGACCGCCGACGACCTCATCAAGGAATCCGCATGACCACCACGCCGGACCCGGCCCCCGCCACGGAGCCGCAGACCGTGCACCACGTACTCGCCGTCGTCTCGCCGCACGTCGGTGGCCGCGCCGCCGGCGCCGCGCTGGCCGGCCTCTTCCCCGGGCAGACCCGCGTCACCGTCGTCGAGAGCGCCGACGAGGACCCGGCGGCCCTGCGGGACGCCCATCTCCTCATCACCGGCCTGGCTCCGGTCACCGCCGAACACCTCGCCGCCGCACCGTCCCTGGAGCTCGTCCAGTGCGCCAGTCACGGCTTCGACTACGTCGACCTGGACGCGGCCCGCGAACGGGGCATCCCGGTCTGCAACATCGGCTCCAGCGGCGCGGAGAAGCAGAACGTCGCCGAGCAGACCTTCGCCCTGATGCTCGCCCTGGCCAAGCAGCTGGTCCCCGCCCACACGGCCCTCGTCGAGGCCGACTGGGCACTGCCCCGCCTCCAGCAGTCCATCACCGAGCTGTCCGGCAAGACCCTCGGCATTATCGGCCTGGGCCACATCGGCGAGGAAGTCGCCCGCCGGGCCGTCGCGTTCGACATGAACATCGTCTACGCCGGGCCGCGGCCGGTGGCCCCGGAGACCGCGGCCCGCCTCGGCGGTGCCCGGCATCTGAGCCTCGACGAGGTGCTGCGCACCTCCGACTACCTCACCCTGCACGCCCCGCTCACCGACGCGACCCGTCATCTCCTCGACGCGGAACGCCTGGCCCTCCTCAAGCCGACCGCTTTCGTGATCAACACGGCCCGCGGCGCCCTCATCGACCAGGACGCCCTCGCGGACGCCCTGGCCTCCGGAGCCCTCGCCGGCGCCGGTATCGATGTCTTCGACCCCGAACCGCCCACGGCGGCCCTGCGCCTGCTCAAGGCCCCGAACGTGGTGCTCTCCCCGCATGTCGCGGGTGTCACCCGCGAGACGCTGGTCCGCATCGCCCTGGCCGCCGTCCAGAACGTCATCGACCACCTGGCGGGCAAGCCGCTGCGGGACATCGTCTCGTAGCGACCGCACCGCGGCCGGCCACCACCGGCGCCCGCGCACTCCCGTACGACCGGCCCGGGCCGCGTTCGTGCGGGAGCAGCCGGACGTCGAAGTCGATGCCCCCACCCAGCCCTCGCCGCCCTCCCCGGGCTCCCACCGAGCTCGTTCGCGCATTCCGGCCATTGTTCGGCGCACGGATGCGGTACCGGTCCGGCCTCAGTTGTGATCACCATGGTCGGCGTCTCGCCGAACAGACCGGCCACTCCGGTCGGCTCGTCACCGGCCTCGTGTCCGGGAAGCCCCGGCGGGACCTTCACCAAGGCATCCCAGGCCGTCCCGCGCTCCGTGACGGCCGCACCAGGAAAGGCTGGTTCACGCTCGTGGAACCCCGTGGAGGCACCCGTTGGGCAATGGGTGGACTGCTCGCCGGAGGCATACTCGTCAACTTCCTCGACCGCACCGCGATATCGGTGGCGAGCTCCTCGATCGCCGCCGACTTCGGGCTGGACCTCCAGCAGCTCGGTGTGGTCCTCTCGGCCTTCACCTGGTCGTACTGCCTGGTCCAGTTACCCGCCGGCCTGCTGGTGGACCTCCTGGGAGTCTCGCGGCTCACCCGGATCGCCTCCGCATTATGGGCCGTTGCGGGTCTGCTGACCGCGGTGGCCGGCGGAGTGGGCCCGATCATCGCGGCACGGCTGCTGCTCGGGGTGGCCGAGGGGCCCTCGATGGTCGGCGCCTCCAAGGCGACCGCGGCGTGGTTTCCCCTCAGTGAGCGCGGTATGGCGACGGCGATGTTCGACGGAGCCACCAAACTGGCCAACATGGTGGCGTTCCCGGTGCTGGCGTTCGTGATGAGCGAGTGGGGCTGGCGGGCGGGTTTCCTGTTCACCTCCGTGATCAGCGTGCTGTTCACCGCCGTGTGGTGGTGGGGTTACCGGGACCCGTCCACGGCCCGCTCGCTGCGTCCGGCGGAGCGGGAGTTCATCCTCGAAGGCGGGGCACGAGACATCGACCGGGGCGGGGCCCGGCAGTTCCGCTCGGCGTTGCGCTCCGGCAGGATCTGGCTCCTGTCCTGCGGTTTCGCCTGTTACGGCTACACCATCAACATCGTGCTGACCTGGATGCCGGAGTTCCTTCAGCGGGAGTTCCACGTGCGGCTGCTCCAGTCCGGCATCTACTCGATGGTTCCGTGGGCGGTGGCGACGGTGGCCGAACTCCTCGTCGGGGGCTGGCTGGTGGACCGGCTGGTGCGCCGGGGCCGCAACCCGTGGACGGTCCGCAAGACCGTGCTGACGTGCGGGCTGGCGCTCGGCGCGACGATCGGCGCCGCGGGGAGTGCCGGGTCTCCCGCCGTCGCCGTGGTCTGGATGTCCCTGTCCCTGGCGGGCCTGGCCATTGCCGCGCCCGTCGCCTGGGGTCTGCCGGGACTGCTCGCACCGCCGGGGACGGTGGGGGCGGTCAGCGGGCTGATGAACTTCCTCAATACGGCGGCCACCGCCGGCGGCGTCCTGCTCACCGGTTGGCTGGCCCAGACGACCGGATCGTTCCACGCACCGTTCCTCTTCGCGGTCGCCGTACTGGCCGTCGGGGTCGCGCTCTACTGGAGGGCGCTGCGCCCGGCCGCGCTCCCGGACTCCGGCCCGGTGCGGAAACTGCACCGGGTCTGAGCCCCCGTTCCGTCGCCATGTGCAGGGACGATGCACCTGCGTGACATGGGCAGTTGTTGTGTCTGTCATCACAGATTCGCCCTGCTGGGCCGGGGAATCCCTAGTATGGCTCGGCAGTTCTCGGCAGGGGGGCATGGAAAGCAGTGATGCACACCGTCGGCCCGATCCGGCCCAGGTCTGACACCACATCAGAGCGCTCCCGGCAGTCGCCGGAGCTGACCGATCCCGCCCCGGACTCGACCGGTCCGGCGTCTCATACCGCTGCGGTCGAGGTTTGCCGTCGATGAACGATACGTCCGTCTTAGCGTCCTGCCTGGCGCGATTATCCTGGCCGCCGGAGCGGCTTGCACGGGAGATCAACAAGAGGTGCGGCACCGGCACCATCAGCAGCAAGGCCCCCTACAACTGGTTGAAGGGGGCCTGCCCCCGGCGCCGGCTGCCGTATGTCGTCGCCACCATTCTTTCCGACCAGCTCGGCGAGTCCGTCGCGGTCGAAGCGCTGTGGCCGGAGCACTTCCCGGCCGCGGCACCCCCCTGTCAGCGCCTCCACACTCAGCGGCGCACCCTCTCGTCCGCCCCTCGCCCGGCCGCACTGGACCCGGTCACCGCATCGGTGGACTGGCTGGTGGCCGACGACGCTCCGCCGCCCTCGCGCACACGCGGCGCCGAGGTCCCGGATGTCGCGGTCGACATGCTGACCGCCAGGATCCAGCAGCTGCGTCAGCTGGACGACAGTTGCAGCAGCGGACTCGTACTGGACTGGGCGCTCCAGGACCTTCAGTGGGCGAAGAAGCTGGCCGGCACGTACTCCTACGGCCCCTCGACCGGCCTGCGACTGCACCGGATCATCGCCGAACTCGGCCAGTTGACCGCCTGGCTGACCGCCGACCAGGGCATGGACGAGCTGAGCAATTCCCGCTTTCTGACCGCTCTGGGCGCCGCACGTGCCGCCGGGGACCGGCCACTCGCCGCGTACATCATCTCCTGTATGAGCTACCGGGCCGCCTGGGCCGGGCGGACGGAGGAGGCGCTGCGTCTGATCCGCATCGCGCGCAAGGGGTCGGCGCAGGAGGACATGGGCATCGGCCGGGCACTGCTGGCGACGCGCGAGGCCAGAGCCCATGCGAGCCTAGGCGACGAAGCAGGCTGTCAACGGGCCCTGGAGGAGGCCGCCGAGCTGAGCCGGTCCGGCCGGCCCTCGACCGACCCCCCGTGGGCCTACTGGCTGACGCCCGCGGTGATGGTGGCCGATGCCGGGCGGGCCTGGCTGGAGTTGGGGCGTCCCCGGCGGGCGGAGTGGCATCTCGCGCACGGGATCGACTTGCTCCGGGGCAGTCAGCCGCGCAACCTTCTGCTGCACAGCGCCTCGCTGGCCGAGGCGCGGCTGGCGCACCGCGAGGTCGACGGCGCCGCGGAGGCCGCCGCGGATGCGCTGGCCCTGGCCGAGAGCGTCACCTCACAACGCGCCCACTCCCGCCTCATGGCGCTACGGGGGCGGTTCGGGCGGTATGACACTCCGGTGGCGCGCGAGATCGTGCAACGGGCCGACGCTCTGCTGGACGCGGACCGGGCCCGGGCGACGTGCTAGGGCGAACCCAGGGTGTGCCGGTGCGCGCATCGGCCCCAACCGGCAGTGCAGTGACACGGGCAGCCGTCCCGCTCGTCACAGACTGAGGGACGCTCCCTTCACCACCGCGTCCCCTTTTGGCAGGACCCCCCACCCCGGAACGGCATCCAGGAGAAGCAGGAACATATGCGAGTCATTCACGAGGCACCGCTTGCCCCGATGACCACGCTGGGCATCGGAGGACCGGCTGCGGCGCTCGTCGAGCTGCACGACCCCGCGGACTTCCCCGAGTTCGTGGCGCTGGCCGACACCTTCCCCGGTGAGCCCGTCTGCCTGGGCGAGGGAAGCAACGTGCTGGTCAGCGATGCCGGATGCGTCGGCGCCGTGCTGCGGATGAGCACCAAGGGCGTACGTATGGCCGGGAACACCGCCGACGGCCGGGTGCTGGTCGAGGTCCAGGCCGGTCATCTGCTCGCCGATCTGGTCGCCACCACCATCGCCGAGGGCCTCACCGGTATGGAGATGCTGGTGGGCATTCCCGGGACCACCGGCGCCACACCGGTCCAGAATGTCGGCGCCTACGGTCAGGAGACCGCCGACACCTTGGTGCGGGTGACGGCGTGGGACCGGAAGGTGCGCCGCATGGTGACCTTGGATGCCGCGGAATGCGGGCTGGGCCACCGCACCAGCGTCTTCAAGCACTCCCGTCGGTGGACGGTGCTGAGCCTGGTCTTCGCGCTGCGCCGGTCGGAGCTGAGCGCACCGGTCACGTACCGGACGGTCGCCGCCGCACTCGATGTCCCGGTCGGCAGCAGGGTGCCCCTGGACGAGGTGGCCCAGGCGGTGCTCACCGTCCGACGGAGCAAGGGCATGGTGCTGGGTTGCAGCGGCACCGACGACCGGTCGGTCGGCAGTGTGTTCCTCAGCCCCGAGATCTCCCCCGCACAGGCCGAGGGCCTGCGGGCACGTCACGCGCCGGTGAACCGTTTCCCCGACGGCTCGATCAGGGTGAGCGCGAGCTGGCTCATCCGGCAGGCCGGCTTCGAGCTGCGCCGCCCGATCGTCCCGGGCGTCCGGATTTCCTCGCTGCACTACACCCTGGTCGCCGAGGAGGGTGCGACCGCCGCCGGTTTCCGCCAGGCGGTCGGCATCGTGTTCCAGGAGGTGCTGCGCCGCACCGGGGTACGACTCACTTCCGAAATCGACTTCCTCTGAACTCACCGCCCTCACCGGGGGCGGGAGAGATCACCCCTCCTCGCCCTTTTTCGCACTCTGAATGATTAGGTATTCCCACTCACGTACACGCAAGCGGTTTGGGCGACGCGAATTCCCGGCAGCCCAGGGGCGCCCGTTTCCTGGGAGGCGGAACCTCCCTCGCTGCATTGCGACGGCGCCCAATCCATCGGCGAACGCAGGCCGCCCGTAAGAGAATTCACCACTATCTGGATTTAGCCATTCCGGTCACATTAATCGGAGCATACCTCCGTAAGCTTGACACGGCATGCGCCCTCCGGTGGAATATTCCGGCGGTTGCGAAATGCCTCCGCAACAACCCGAAATAATCCGGGATTAAAGCATCTCCCTTTGGAGGGGACCATGGAGAACATCATCACCAGCATGGACGAATTCGACCTCGACCTCGACCTCGACATCACGGATTCGGCCACGGCCACCAAGAGTGCGCAGGAGCCGAAGCTCATGACGCAGGTCTGCCCCATCACCGCCTGGCCCTGCTCAGCGTGAGTGCGGGGCGGCGCCAGGACTTCGGCCCGCCGCCCCGCACCCTCGTCGGCGAAACGGTGTGAGTGGAACGGGCGGGGGGATCGTGGGCGGCAGGACGGACGTCGAATTCGCGTGCGGGAAGGTGGCACTGGTACGCGCGGCGGCCCTCCCCCTGCCCTCGGAGGACGCACCGGCCCGGCAGCCCCGGCCGCCCGTCGGAACCCCGGAGGAAGAGGGCTGGCTGCACCGGCAGGTGACCCATCTCGCCGCCGATCCACGCCTCATGGAGGCGGTGGGCCTGGCCAGCGCGAGCCTGGGGGCGGATGTCGCCCGGGTCGTCGCGGGGGAGCGGCTCAGGCTCAAGTCCCTGCGCCGTATCGCGGTGTCCCTGACGAAGTACCACTCGCGGATGTCCCACCGTCCGACCCCGTTCGGCCTCTTCGCGGGCGTCGGACTCGCCGGATTCGGATCCGCGCCCTCGCTGGGACCGGCCGGTGGCGTGCGCAGTGTGACCCGGCCGGACGCGGACTGGCTGGACGGCGTGCTGGAGGCACTGCTCGATGTCCCGGCCGTACTGGAGCGTTCGCGGCTGACGGCCAACAACCTGCACACGGTACGAGCCGGCCGGCTGGTGCTGGTCGACCGCCATGACCGCACCGGAAAACGGCAGTTGTCGGGTTCGGTGCGCCACACCCGGGTGGTCCGGCACCTCCTGGCGGCCACGGCACGGCCCACGCCCTTCCCCGAGCTGGTGGAAGACGGAAAGCGGCAGTTCCCGCAGGCCCCCGAGGGCGCGGTCGACAACAGCATCGTGCAGCTCGTACGCGGCCACTTCCTGCTCAGCGACCTGATACCGCCGCCCGACTGCACCACGCCCCTGGCCCACGTGTGCGACCGGCTGCACGAAGTCGACCATCCGGCGGCCCGGCAACTCCGTGCCATCAAGGCCGAGTTGGACGCCCTGGACGTCGCGCCGCCGGACGCCCGGCGCACCCGGCTGGCCGCGGTCTCCGAGCGCATGCGGGCGGCGCGGCCGGCCACGGACGTCCTCCAGACGGACCTGGCACTGGAGGTGCGGCTGACCCTGCCGTACGAAGTGGCCCGGGAAGCGGAACGCGCCGCGACGGTGCTGTGGCGGACCTCTCCCGTCCACCGGGGCAATCCCCGCCTCCGCGACTACCATCTGGCGTTCCTGGAGCGGTACGGCACCGACAGACCGGTCCCGGCCCTGGAACTGCTCGACGACACCCGGGGGCTGGGACTGCCCCCCGACTACCGTCAGCACAGCGCCCCGCCGCCCCTCCCGACCTCCCCCGAGGCCGTCGCGCGCGATCGCGTTCTGGCCGAGCTGCTGATGGACGCCGCCCGCCGCGGCAGCCGGGAAGTGGTGCTCGACGAGGAGACCGTACGTGCCCTGGAACCGGCGGAGCGCGGACCGGCCCCCCTGAGCATGGAGGTGGGGGCCGAGCTGACGGCAGCGGGCCAGGAGGCCCTGGACGGCGGGGACTTCCATCTGGTGCTCGCGCCTCAGGCGGTGTCACCGCTGGCCGGAGCCATGTTCAGCAGGTTCGCGCCGGTGCTCGGCCGGTCAGCGGCCGGACGGATTCAGGAGCTGGCCCTGCACGCCGAGCGGACCGCGGCGCCCGACGAGATCCCGGCCTGTGTCGCCTACCGGCCCAGGGTGGCGCGTTCGGCCAATGTGTCCGCCGTCCCGCAGTGGCTGTCCCATCGCATCCCGTTGGGCGTCGGCCCCGCCGAGTCCGGGACGGCACACGATCTGCGCCTGGAGAACCTGGCGGTCTGCGCCGACACGGACGGCCTCCACCTCATCGACAGGCCGTCGGGCCGAAGGGTGCGGCCGCTCTCCTACTCGATGCTCAACCCGAGCAGCGGCCATCTTCCGCACATGGCCCGGTTCCTGCTGGACATCGGGCAGGAGGGGCGGGCATTCTGCGCACCGTGGAGCTGGGGGAGCTGGGCCTCGGCTCCCGCGCTGCCCCGGGTGCGCCACGGCCGGACCGTGCTCTCCCCCGCACGCTGGCTGCCGGACCGGGCCCTGAGCGCCGCGGCCGACCGGGAGGACGGGGAGTGGGGCGACCAGGTCGGCCGGTGGCGGCGGCGTTGGGACGTCCCACGGCAGGTGCTGCTCACCAAGGCCGACCACCGCGTCGCGGTCGACCTCGACGACCCTCTGCACCTCATGGTCTTGCGTGACGAGGTGCGGCGGGCGCCCGGCCTGACGCTGGTGGAACAGTTCGGGGACCGAGCGCAAAGACAGTGGTTCCGGGGACCGGAGGGCTCCCATGCCGCCGAGTTCTTCTTCCCGCTCTTCGCCAGGCCTGCCCGTCGCAGCGCGCCGCACGGTACCGGACAGGCCCTTCCCCTGGCCGCGCCGGTCCCGCTTCCGACGGACGGCACGGACAGCGGCCGCGGAGCGCGGGCGCATCTGCCCGGTGGCGAGTGGCTCTACGCGAAGATCTATGCGCCCCAGGCCCGCCAGCCGGAGCTGCTGGCCCGCCACCTCGCACCGCTGACCGACCCCGACCTGCTGCGCAGAGCGGGTGCCGACCTCTGGTTCTTCCTCCGTTACGAGGATCCGGCGCCCCACATCCGGCTGCGTTTCCACGGCAGGCCGGAATCCCTGTGGCCGGTGCTGCTGCCCGCACTCCACGACTGGGCCCGGCCACGCGAGGAGGCGGGGCTGCTCGCGAAGATGGTCCTGGACACCTACGAGCCCGAGGTCGGGCGGTACGGCGGACCGGCCGCGATCGAGCACGCCGAGCGGCTCTTCCACGCCGACAGCGAGTCCGTCGTCACGCTGCTGGCCATGGCCCCCGACCAGCTGGGCGATCCGACGTTGCCGGCCGCGCTGGGCATCCTCGACATCCTCACCCACCTCGGCTCGCCGGACCAGGTGCTCCGCTGGCTGAGCAGCCCGTCGGTGCTGGAGCACCGGGGCGACGTACCGCGCGAGCGGAAACAGGCCGTCGCCGCTCTGCTGGGCCCGCACGCCAGGCCCCGGCCGCCGGCCGCCGCGGAGGGCTGGGGCGTGGGATGGAGCACCCGCGGCCCGTCGCTCACCGGTCTGCGCGAGGTGCTCTCCGCCGCGGAAGCGGACCCCGGCCGGACGGGACGGATCGCCCGGAGCCTGGCGCATCTGCACTGCAACCGGCTGCTCGGTCCCCGGCCCGAACAGGAACTGACGGCCCATGTGACGGCCCGTGAGGCGCTCGCGCTGTGGCTCGGCCGGAAGAGGAACAACAGATGACCGTGACCACACCCCACGCTCTGTGCGACACGGCGTCGGCAATCGCGTTCCGGGTGGCCGACCTGCTGAACTCACCGGAGCAGGTGGCCGGCGCCGCCCGCGACGCCGTCGCCATGCTGCCGCCCGAACTCCCGCTGCCCGGCTGGCAGCCCGCGTCACTGCTGACCGGGCACCCCGGCATCGCCCTGCTGCACACCCAATGCGCCCGGACCGACGCCCGGTACGCGGCCCTCGGGCACGCCCATCTCGCGGCGGCCGTCGCGGCGGCCACCGGTGCCGGCCCGGCCGCGGTCGGTGACCTGCTGCTGCCCGCGCGCCTGCATGCGAACGCACACGGCGGCTACGCCCGCCTGCTGGCACGCTGCGCCGAGGTGCACGCCGCCTACGTACGGGCGCGTGCGGCCCAACTGGTGGCTCGGCGGCAGGAACACGGCCCCGGACTGGCGTACGGCGACTACGACGCGATCGCCGGCCTGGCGGGAGAGGGACGTGGCCTCCTGCTGGCGGCCGACCACGGCGACGAGCGGTGCGCACAGGCACTCGGCGACGTCCTGGACTTTCTGGTCGGCATCAGCCACCCCGTCCGACCGGCAGAAGGCGACGGAACCCAGGTGCCGGGGTGGTGGTGCGCACCCGACCGGTACCTCCTCCCGCGCGACCGCCAGGAGTTCCCCGGGGGTGACTGCAACGTCGGTGTCGCCCACGGGATTTGCGGTCCGCTCGCCCTGCTGTCACTGGCTCACCGCTCCGGGCACCGGGTACCGGGCATGCAGGACGCCATCCGCCGCATGGCCGACTGGGTACTGAGCGTGGGCTGCACCGACGGCCGGGGCATGCAGTGGCCCGGCCGCGTCGCCTTGCCGGAGCGCCCCGGGGAGCCTTCCCGGCCCCAGCCCTCCCCGGGAACGGGAGCCGGAACAGGAGCGGGAACGGAAACCGGAACAGGAACAGGAACGGTAACGGGAGCGCGCAGCAGACCCGGCTGGTGCTACGGAACATCCGGCATCGCCTGGACCCTCCATCTGGCCGGGCAGGCGCTCGACGACCACCGGATGACGGCCCTGGCCGAGGAGGCCGTCAGCGCCCTCGCGCACCGCCCGCACGACGCGCTGGTGTCCGACGACCCGGGCCTCTGCCACGGCCGCGCCGGCATCCTGCACACCACCGTCCGCATGGCGACCGTCACCGGACGCACCACGTTGTGGGAGACCGCGGACCACCTCGCCCGGGAACTCGTCGCAGAATTCGACGCACGAACCCCCTTCGGCTACCCCCAAGTTCTTCCGCCCTCCCCGGCACCGACCCCGTCGCCGCCGCCCGCACCACGCCGGATCCACCACCCCGGCCTGCTGGACGGCGCCACCGGTACCGCCCTCGTCCTGGCCGACTACGCCGACGCCCGCAGGGGCACCACACTCACCGAGCGGAACGGCTGGGACGCGGCACTCCTCATGAGCTGAAGCGGTCACGCGTCGCCGGAGGCGTTCCACGGCCGTTCCCTCTGCGGCAAGGCGCTCCCGCACCCTGACGGAGCTGTCGCAGCGCCTCCTCCGCCTGGCCGGCCGACCCCAACTCCACAGCGTCCGCGAGCCGTTGTCGTGTGAGGAGGCCGCCCCCGTGCACTTCCCGGGGACGGGAAACGGACCAGGAGGGCGGACAGGTCTAGAACCCGCCAGGCGTCGGCCGGATGTCGAAGCCCGTCAGTCCCTCGGGCTCTTCCTCCTGGACGGACGCGGTGTTGACGGTCGCCATGGGGGGACCCTCGCGTGCCCAGTCCACCATCTCCTGTACGCGCTCGGGTTCCCCCTCGAACACCGCCTCGACCGTGCCGCCCGGCAGATTGCGCACCCAGCCGGTCACACCGTGCTCGTCCGCCTTGCGCCGGCAGGTGTCGCGGAAGAACACACCCTGCACGTCTCCGGAGACCACCACGCGTCTGCGGATCATCCGTGCCTCACCTCGTTCGCTCGCCCCGGCGGTACGAGCGCAGATATATCCCGGCCCCCCGGTCAGCGGGCGGAGCCACGCCCGGACGGCGTACGGCTCACCGAGCGTCCGGCGGCCGAGGCGGCGCGGGCGAACTGGACGGCGTCGAGGACGGCCGCCCCGCCCACATCGTTGTTGAAATACGTGTAGACGTCGGCCCGGTCCGGCCAGGTGTCGGCGATCCGCCGTGCCCAGCCGGCGAGCGCCTGTTTGCCGTAGCGGGGGCCGGCTTGTGCGCGGCCCCCATGGAGACGCAGATACCCCCAGTCGGCGGTCCGCCAGAGGGGCGTCACGGGCCGGGAGCGCCGGTCCGCCCAGCACAGCGCGGCACCCCGCCGCTCCAGCACGGCACGGATCTCCGTCGTCCACCACGAGGTGTGGCGGGGTTCGACCGCCACTCGCGCGTCGGCGGGGAAGCAGCCGAGGCAGGTGTCCAGCAGCCCGGCGTCCGCGTGCAGCGTGGGTGGCAGCTGGAGCAGGACGGGCCCGAGCCGGGGGCCCAGGCACGCGGCGCGCGACATCAGCCGGCCGACCGGCTCCTGCGGATCGCGCAGCCGCTTGATGTGCGTCAGATAGCGGCTGGCCTTGACGGCCATCACGAACCCGTCGGGGGTACGGTCCCGCCAGTCGGCAAAGGTCTTCTCCTCGGGCAGCCGGTAGAAGGCGGCGTTGCTCTCGACCGTGGCGAACTGCCGCGCGTACTCCTCGAGCCACAGCCGCTGCGGCTGGTCCGGCGGGTAGAGGACACCGCGCCAGTCCTTGTACTGCCAGCCGGAGGTTCCGACGAGGACGGTCATGTCCGCATCCCTGCCCGGTCCGGGCCGGGGGCTATCAGCTGTCGCTCGTCGGGGGCGGCCGCCCGCGGGCCCGATGCACTCGGCAGCCGTCGCCGGACAGCGGCGCTGTGATCTGCCTTGCATAACCGGCCCTACCGCACAACCCTTCGGCCCGCCAGGAGTCATGATGCGCAAGCACCTGACAGTTCAGGTGACATCTGAGGAAGGTCTTCTTGATGACGTTACGCCAAGCCCTGACGGCCGCCGCGGCGGCAGCCGTCATCGCACCCGCCGCCGTACTGGTCACGCCCGCCGCCGCGTCCGCCACGGAAGCCCCGAGACCGTCGGCACACATCGACGATTCGCAGAAGACAGCCGCCCCGGAGCGGCGCGTCAGCGATTCGGCGCGGACGGAGGGGGCGACGGGGCCGGGCGGGTCGTCCGGGACCCGGGGCCCGACCGCCGAGACCGATGAGGCCACGAAGCCCGGTGCGGGGAACGGTGCGGGGAACGGCACCAAGCCCGTGCCCGACGCCAAGCCTGGTAAGGAAACCGGTACCGAGCACGGCACCACGTCCGGCGGATCCTCCTCCGAGGAGGTTCCCCCGGACGGTCAATGCGAGAGCTCGTCCCAGCATCTCCAGATGGCGATCAAGGGGCTCCAGTCCGGGTTCGTCGCCGGTGCCGGCTGGAGCAATTCCTCCATCACGGTCACCAATACCTCCGACAAGGCCATGGAGAAGGTCCGGCCGCAGCCGTACATCTCGTCCGCCGAGATCGTCGACCGTCCGTATGAAGAGTTGGAGGCGCAGTTCCGCAATCCCGTGACGGGCAAGTGGCTGAGCTTCGAAGACGCCACGGTCGACAGCGTGTTCACCGGATTCCCCGTCGCCGCGCACAGCACCGTCACGCTGCCGCTGCGCGTCCGCGCGATCAATTCGGCCAAGCCCGGGGCCGGTTACGCCATCGTGGAGGGGATGTTCTCCCACCAGGACGGTTCCTGCGGCCTCTCGAACCACGAGCAGTACGACTTCAAGATCCTCCCGGCGCGCGGCAAGCCCGGCGGGCCCAGCAAGCCGGGCAAGCCCAGTGAGAGCGCCGAGCCCGCCGGTGGCGTCACGGACGGCCCCAGGCCGCAGGGTGGCGCCAAGGAGACCTCGGGCGCGGGCCAGCTGGCCGCGACCGGCTCGTCCTCCGCACTGCCGACGATCGCCCTGGTGGGCGGCGTGGCAATGGCCGTGGGGGCGGGCGCGATCATCAGCGTGCGCCGCCGCAAGGCCCCTGCCGGCTCCTCCGGGGGTGGCACGGGAGCCACAGCGTAAGGATGCGCGTGCCGGGCCCCGGCGTCGGTCCGGGGTCCGGCGTCGGTCCGGGGTCCGGTCCTCGGCCACCCTGCCGATACGGGCAGCAGCGGCAACCGCGGACCTCGGGCGCTCGCCGCCGCCCGCTCGCGGATCAACCGGCCCAGCGTCCCGACAGGAAGGTGACGGCGAAGACGGTCATCAGCGGCGCCGTCAGACAGAGATACAGGGTGGTGAACCGTGGAGTGCGCAGGCTCCAACCGGCCAGCAGGATCCACAGGGGCCACCACAGGAGCGTGGCGCGGGGGATGGAGGTGTACCAGTACGACGTGCCCAGCGCCCACAGGCTGAGGCCGACGTAGACGGCCTCGGGCCAGCGGCGCCGACGGGCCAGCGCCCCGGCCAGCAGAATGCCGACGACCATGGCGAGGAGTTCGGCCTGGGACATCAGGGCGTATCCGGTGGGCAGTGACTCCTCGAAGGCCGCATGCCAGGTGTTCTGCCAGGCTTCCCAGGGGGTGTGGAAGTCGCGGTACCAGCCGCGTTCCTGGGCGTGCTTCCAGGCCATCCAGTCGCCGGTGTGCAGGTGCAGATACCAGCTGTAGACGACGGGCGCGAGGGCGGGCAACGCCAGCCAGGGCAGTGCGCGCCACTGCCGACGGGTGCGGGCGGTGAGGGCGAAGTGGACGGCCAGGGCGGCGACGAGAAAGAGGCCGCTGACGCGGACGGTGCAGGCCAGGCAGGCCAGGACGGCCGCGGCGGGCCAGTTCTGCCGGTGGGCGGCGAGCCAGGCGGGCAGGGCGAGCGCGAGGAAGAGCGCTTCGGTGTACCCCGCCGCCAGGAATATCGCGCACGGCGAGAGCAGCAGGAAGAGGACCGCGCGCCGACCGGCGTTCCCGTCGGACAGATACAGGCGGGCGACCCGGGCGAGGGCCAGGACGGCCACGGCTCCGGCGACGAAGGAGATCAGCAGGCCCGCGGTCGCCCAGTGCGGGACGACGGTATGGACGGCCCGCAAGAGAAGAGGGAAGCCGGGGAAGAAGGCTTCTCGGTTGTCCCAGCCGTTCGTCCAAGGCCCGGCCAGGCCGGGGAAATAGCCGTCGCGGGCGATGTGCAGGAAGTGCCCCCAGTCCCACTGCTGCCACGGCGTGAAGAAGCCGGCGACGTGCGGGGTCTTGGGGTCGTCGGGGAACAGCCACCGGGTGCAGTAGGCGGTGGTCCAGATCCCTGTCCGGGTCAGCAGATACAGCCACAGCACCTCACGGTCGGCGGGCCCGGGGACGCAACGGCGTCGCCAACGGACCTCCTGTCGTGGACGGAGCGGAGAAGAGCGGTCGACCGTGCCGGCTTCGGTGGCTGTCCCGACGACACCTGGCCTGCCGACTTCGGCGGCTGTCCCGACGCCTGGTGTGCCGGTTTCGGCTGCGGTGCCCACGGCGCCTGCCGCGCCCGCTTCGACTGCGGCGCGAGCTGTGCGCGCAGGCGCTGAGCGCCGCTGTGGTCCGGCAACAGGGGTGGGGGTGGGGGACGGATGCTTCCGACGCAGGCGGGGCGACAAGGCGGGCATAACGGTATCTCCTGCTCGGATTCGGGCGTGCGGGACCGCCCGGCGGCACGGACCGCCGGGTCAGGGGGCGCTGGTCAGCGCGGTGGGGCCGTGGACGGGGGATCTGTGGACCTGGGGGGTGCGCCGACCGTGGGAGTGCGGGACGCTCCCGAGGTGCCCTGGCCGGTCCGGGGCGGCGAGGTGGTCGGCGCTCCCGTCGAGCTCCGGCCGGGAGCAGGCGCACCGGTCCCGGTTGAGGTGCTGCGGGGCGACGTCGGTACGGGAGTCGGCGTGAGCGTCGACTTGGAGGGAGACGGCGTGACGGCCGGGACGGAGGTGCCCGGAGTCCCCGGCAGGAGTGCGGCAGCGGCAGCGCCGGTGCCGGCGAAGACCAGGCAGGCGCCGACGGCGAGCGAGGCGATCCGGCGCCGGCGCATCCGCTCGCCGCGCCGGGTGACGAGCGAGACCGGCGCATAGCGCGCACGGGCCTGTCCGGTGGAGGCGGCTTCCTGGAACAACGACCGCAGCAGGTCATGGGGCTCAGGCACCGGGGGCCTCCTCAATACGCGGGTCCGCCAGACGAAGGGAGAGCGCGGTGCGGCCCCGGACCAGATGCGTCTTGACCGTGCTGGCGGACAGCCCGGTCTCACCCGCGATCTGCTCGACGGTCAGGTCGCACACGTAGTGCAGCGTCATGGTCCGACGCTGCTTGACCGGCAGTTGCCGCAGCGCCTCCACCAGTGCCACGGACTCCGGTCCGGGCCCCTCGACATGCGGCGGGGCGCCGCTGCGCTGCCACGCGTCCGCGGTGCGGCGCCGTACGCGCCACCGGCTCACCGCCAGGCGCCAGGCGACCGTGCGGATCCACGCCTCGGGCTGACCGTTCCGGTCGAGCTGACGCCGCCGGCTCCAGCCCTTGGCGAACGCCTCCTGCACCACATCCTGCGCCTCGTGCTGATCGCCGAGCATCACGTACAGCTGCCCGGTCAGCCGTGCGACCGTCTGCGCGTAAAACTCTTCGAACTCCTCGACGGTCAACAGCCACTCCCCGGAATCTTTTCGGTCTCACCAGGCTTACGCCTGGCGCACGGCATCCGGTCGACACCGGGGCGAAGATTCCAGCGTGACGGTCGTCACAGGTCACAGCGCAGTGGACACCCAGCCCCTGGCCGAGCGCGGGGAGCGACACCGGCCCCTCGGGCATGCGGCAGGACCCAGTAGGCGCACTCGGCGACGCCGTGCACGAGGTTCATCCGGCGCAGGGCCACCCGGCCGAGGATCTCGCGGTCGTCGGCAGGGGTGATGGCCCACTGGGCGTCCTGCTCCCGCTGCCAGGACCGGTGGGTGGCGGTGATCCACTCCTGGGCTTCGTCCGGCGACGTCACATGGTGCACGTGCCGGCGCCGGATCGTCCGGTCCTGGAAGGCGCGTTGCAGGACGGGGGCGTCGTCCGCCTCCCAGGGCCGCAGCAGCAACTCGCCGTCGTACGACGGGAGAGAGGGCTGAGAAGTACGTGATGACCGAGCCGTCGCCGCGCTGGTGCCCGGCCCGGCTGTCGGCGCCCTGGTGTTCACTGCCGCTGTCGCTGTCACGGCAACGGAGCAGGCGCGGAAGGCCACCTGAGGAGAGCCCGGTTCACGCCACCGCCCGCTCCCCGGCCGCCCCGCCTCCTGCCTCTCCCCCGTGCCTCTCCCCGTTCCCGTTGCTCTCCCCGCCCCCGTCCCGGTGAATGGGTGTCCGTGAGCCGGTCAGCGGGGCGCCCGTGCCGCCCCGTCGTGCCGCGACGATCTCGGCCGCGATGGACAGGGCCGTCTCCTCGGGGGTGCGGGCGCCGAGGTCGAGCCCGATCGGCGAGTGAAGACGGGTCAGTTCGGAGTCGCTGACGCCGGCTTCACGGAGTCTGCGGTTGCGGTCTTCGTGGGTGCGGCGTGAGCCCATGGCGCCGACGAAGGCGACAGGCAGCCGCAGGGCCTCCTGGAGCAGGGGTATGTCGAACTTGGCGTCGTGGGTGAGCACGCACAGGACCGTGCGGCCGTCGGTCCCGGTGCGCTGGAGGTAGCGGTGCGGCCAGTCGGCCACGATGTCGTCGGCCTCCGGAAAGCGGACCCGGGTGGCGAAGACGGGGCGGGCGTCGCAGACCGTGACGTGGTAGCCGAGGAACTTGCCCGTACGCACCAGCGCCGCGGCGAAGTCGATGGCGCCGAAGACGATCATGCGGGGCGGCGGCACGCTCGACTCGACGAACAGTGTCAGGTCGGCCGCACAGTGCGATCCGCTCTCCGAGACGGCGAAGGCGCCGGTGCGGCCCGCGTCCAGCATGGCGCGGGTCTCCGCCACCGCCGTACGGTCCAGCTCGGGATGTCCGTCGAGACCGCCTTCGTACGAGCCGTCGGGGTGGACGAGCAGGGCCCTGCCGAGCAGTTCGGCCGGGCCCCGGGCCACGCGGGCGACTGCCGCCGGCTCTCCCCGGGCGGCTGCCGACAGCGCCGCCGCGAATACCTTGCGGCCCGGCGCGTCCGCCGTCACCGGCGTGACCAGGACCTCGATGGACCCGCCGCAGGTCAGCCCCACCGCGAAGGCGTCCTCGGCGCTGTAGCCGAATCGCTCGAGCACCGTCCCGCCGTCCTGGAGCGCCTGGGCGCACAGGTCGTACACCGCGGCTTCCACACAGCCGCCGGAGACCGAGCCGATGACCACTCCCCGGCTGTCGACGGCGAGAGCGGCGCCGGGGCTGCGCGGCGCGCTGCCGGCGACGGCCACGACGGTGGCGACGGCGAAGTCCCGCCCCTCCTCCATCCAGCGGTTCAACTCGTCGGCGATGTCGAGCATCTCGGTCTCCTCTTGGTTCGTGGGCCGGTGCGGGGGCCCCTTGCGCGGCGGACGGCGCAGGGCCCCGGGCGTCCGTGCGGGCTCAGCCGGTCCCGCCCTCCCCCGCTCCCGCCAGCAGCACACGGTCCGGGCGGATCGGCAGGTCCCGGTGGCGTACACCGGTCGCGTGCCAGACCGCGTTGGCGATGGCCGCCGCGGCTCCCACGATCCCGATCTCGCCGATGCCCTTGATCCCGACCGGGTCGTCCGGGTCCGGGTCGTCCACCCAGTCCGCCTCGATGAGCGGTACATCGGCGTTCGCGGCGAAGTGATAGCCCGCGAGGTCGGCGCCGACATGCCTGCCCGAAGCCTGGTCCCTGACCGCCTCCTCGTGCAGCGCCATGGAAAGGCCCCAGATCATGCCGCCGATGAACTGGCTGCGCGCGGTCAGCGGGTTGATGATCCGGCCCGCGGCGAACATGCCGAGCATCCGCCGTACCCGGACCTCACCGCTGGTCACATCCACCGCGACCTCGGCGAACTGCGCCCCGAAGGAGTGCCGTTCCTTGTTCGCCAGCGCACCGATGGCCGCTCCGGTGTCCGAGCGTGCCGTGATCCCCTGCGGCGGGATGTCACCGCCCAGGGCCAGTTGCTCCCGCAGCTCGCCCACCGCGGCCGTGACCGCCCAGCCCCAGGAGCGGGTGCCCATCGAACCGCCGGCGATCATCGCCGGGCCGAAGTCACTGTCCGCGATCTTCATCCGGATACGCGCCGGTTCCACGTCCAGCGCCTCCGCGGCGATCAGCGTCAGCGCCGTCCGCGCTCCGGTCCCGACGTCTGCCGCGGTGATCCGTACGGTGAAGGTGCCGTCCGCCTCCGCCGTCACGGCAGCCGTGGACGGAACCGCCCTGGAAGGGAACGAGGCGGCGGCCGTCCCGGTTCCGAGCAGCCAGCGCCCCTCGCGTCGTATGCCGGCGCGCGGGTCGCGGTCCGCCCAGCCGAACCTGCGGGCACCCTCCTGGAAACAGGCGAGCAGATTGCGGCTGCTGAACGGCAGACCGGAGACCGGCCCCGCGTCCGGTTCGTTGCGTGCGCGCAGCGCGATCGGGTCCAGGCCGCACTTCTCGGCGAGCTCGTCGAGCGCGGACTCCAGCGCGAACGAGCCGGGCGCCTCGCCCGGTGCGCGCATGAAGGTCGGGGTGGGCACATCGAGCTTCACGAGGCGGTTCACGGTGTGGTGCGCGTCGGCGGCGTACATCACGCGCCCCGGATCGGCGCTCCGCTCGACGAATTCGTGCACCGTCGAGGTGAGGCTCTGGGCCTGGTGGTCGAAGGCACGCAGCCGCCCGTCGGCATCGGCGCCGAGCCTGACCCGCTGCGCCGTCGGGCTCCGGTAGCCGACCAGCGAAAAGGTCTGACGACGGGTCAGCACGACCCGGACCGGGCGGTGGAGGAGGGTCGCGGCCATCACGGCGCAGACCTGGTGGGGGCGGACCCCCTTGGCCCCGAAGGCGCCGCCGACGTGCTCCGAGCGCACACGTACCGAGGAGGGGTCGAGGGAGAAAAGCTTCGCGAGCTCCTCCGCCACCCACATACTGCCCTGATTGGAGTCGACGACCTCCAGGCGTCCGCCGTCCCAGTGAGCCGTCGCCGCATGCGGCTCCATCGCGCTGTGGTGCTCTTCCGGTGTGGTGTACTCCGCGTCCACGACGACGGCGGACGCGGCGAGTTCGGCCTGAAGGTCGCCCCTCTCCGTCTCGCATGGTTCGCCGAGGGAACTCTCCGGTGTGTACGTACCGGGGCGCCCGGCGAAGAACGCCACGTCGTGCGGCTCCTGGTCGTACCGGACCACCAGCGCTTCGGCGGCCTCCCGGGCCTGTTCGGACGTTTCGGCGACGACCAGCGCCACCGGCCAGCCAGCAGAGGGCACCCGGTCGTGCTGGAAGACCAGGAGGGTCGGGTCGGGCCGCCCCAACATGCCGGTGTAGTCGCCGTCGACGCGGGGCGCGTTGCCGTGGTGCAGGACGGTGAGGACGCCGGGCATGGCCAGGACGGGGTCTGCCTCCACGGCGCGGATGCGGCCGCGGGCGATGGTGGACAACACCAGCCAGCCGTGGGCGAGGCCGGCGAAGGGAATCTCTCCCGCGTACCGTGCCGCTCCGGTGACCTTCTCCCGGCCCTCGATACGGGTGTGGGCGGTACCGGCGGCCCTCGTCACCGCGCTGGTTCCGGTCGTCGTGGTCATCGGGCGGCCTCCTCGGTGAGTTCGGTCAGCATGGCCACGACGAGGTTGCGCATCAGCGTCACCTTGTATCCGTTGTGGGGCAGCGTCTCGGCGGCTGCCAGCTCGGCGTCCGCGGCGGCGGCGAACGCGGCGGCGTCCGCCGGTCCCCCGGTCAGCACCCGCTCGGCCTCCCGGGCCCGCCACGGTCGGGACGCGACCGCGCCGAAGGCGAGGCGCACTTCGCGTACGACGCCGTCCCGGACATCGAGGGCCGCGGCGATCGAGCCGATCGCGAAGGCGTACGACGCGCGCTCGCGCACCTTCCGGTAGCGGGAGTGCGCGGCGACCGGAGCCGGCGGCAGGGTGATGCCGGTGATCAGCGCGCCGGGCGGCAGCGCGGTCTCCAGATGCGGGGTGTCACCCACGGCCAGATAGAACTCCGCAAGCGGCAACTCCCCCGGACCGTCGGTGGTTTCGTACCGGACGACGGCGTCGAAGGCGGCGAGCGCCACCCCCATGTCGGACGGATGGACGGCCACACAGTGCGCGGAGGCGCCGAGGATCGCATGGTTGTGGTGTTCGCCCTCAATGGCGGGACAACCGCTGCCGGGGACACGCTTGTTGCACGGCTTGGTCGGGTCGGTGAAGTAGCCGCAGCGGGTGCGCTGGAGGAGGTTCCCGCCGACCGTGGCCATATTGCGCAGCTGTCCCGAGGCGCCGGACAGCACCGCCTGCGCCAACGCCGGGTAATCGCGCCGGACTTCGGGGTGGGCGGCGAGCTCGCTGTTGGTGACGGTCGCGCCGATGCGCAGACCGCCGCCGTCCACGGCCTCGATCCGGCCGAGGGGAAGTTCACGTACGTCGATGAGCTGCGCGGGTCGCTCCACCCCGGCCTTCATCAGGTCGACGAGGTTGGTGCCGCCGCCGAGGCAGCGCGCATCGGGATCGGCGCCGAGCAGGGCGACCGCGCCGGGGACGTCGAACACGCGCTGATAGCCGAATTCCCTCATACCGTTATCTCCACGTCTTCCGTGCCGGCGCCGTCATCGGGACCGCTGAGCCGCCCCGTTGTGGGAGGAGACTGCGCCGCCTCGGCCTCCGCCGCCCGCGCGACCGCCTGCACGATCGACACATAGGCGCCGCAGCGGCACAGGTTGCCGCTCATCCGCTCCCGGATCTCGTCTGCGGTGAGCGGCGGCACTCCCGCTTCGGGCCGTATGTCGGCGGTTGCGGCACTCGGCCAGCCCGCCGCGTGCTCCTCGATCACCGCGATGGCCGAGCAGATCTGCCCCGGTGTGCAGTAGCCGCACTGGTAGCCGTCGAGGTCGAGGAACGCCTGCTGCACCGGATGCAGCTCCTCACCCTGCGCCACGCCCTCGATGGTGGTGATCACGCGCCCCTCGGCGGCCACCGCCAGCTGGAGGCACGAGACGGCCCGGCTGCCGTCGAGCAGCACCGTACAGGCGCCGCACTGGCCGTGGTCACAGCCCTTTTTGGTACCTGTCAGATCGAGCCGGTCGCGCAGCGCGTCGAGCAGCGTGGTGCGGTGGTCGACGGGCAGCGTGTGCTTCTCTCCGTTGATGTTCAGGGTGATGGCGCTGGACGTCGATAGGGCCATGATCAGCCTTCTTTCGCGTATATGAGGCGCGGCGGGCGTCGGGGCGCGGGCCCTGATGCCGACGTGGCCGACCCGGAGGTCGAGCTGTCCCTGTCAGGCAGGGGCGGGAGTGTCGGACGCGACGATCCCGGAGACAGTGCGGAAGGCGGTACGGGAGGAGACGGCGGGGTGCATAGCGGCGTCGGCTCAGGCGTCGCGGCGTGCGTATCGGGCGAGGAGCAGGTCAAGGTCGTCACCGGTCGTCCCCACCAGCCACCTCTACCGCTATGGTGGCCTAAGCGGACAACTGTCCATTACCAGTGAACTTACCGGACAGCTGTCCGGTTAGCAAGGCCGTCATCGCAATTCCCGGAAGGAGGACGAGTTGCAGGAGAAGAAGGACGCGCCACTGCGCTCGGACGCACAACGGAATCGCGAGCGCATCCTGGAAGTGGCACTGGCGGAGCTGACCCAGTCGGCCGACGCCCCGCTGAGCGCGATCGCAAGGAAGGCATGCGTCGGGCAGGGGACCTTCTACCGCCACTTCCCCAACCGCGAGTCACTGGTCCTGGAGGTCTACCGCTACGAGGTCCAGCAGGTCGCCGACACCGCGGCCCAGTTGCTGGAGACCCGCGCTCCCGACCAGGCCCTGCGGGAGTGGATGGACCGCCTCGCCCAGTACGCCATGGCCAAGGCCGGCCTGGCCGACGCGATGCGCAGGGCGACCAGCAAGCAGAACGCCCTGGCCGGCCTGGGGCACGGCCCCGTCACCTCGGCCGTCACCCTCCTGCTGACGGCGAACGAGGAGGCCGGCACCATCCGCCCAGGAGTGGCCCCCGACGACTTCCTGCTCGCCATCGCCGGCCTCTGGCAGATCGATCCCCACGGTGACTGGCAGTCGCGCGCCGGACGCCTCCTGGACCTCGTCATGGACGGACTGCGCGCCGGCGCCCCCGGGGCGTGAGCGCCGCGACGCTCCGGGCCGAGGATTCGATCATGCGGGGGACGCCCCGGAGTCGTCGGTGGGCCGGTTCACGGTGTGCGCCGGATCAAGCAGCATCCTGCCGGTATGGACACATATCTGCGTTCGTGGACCGGGCACCGGCCCATCACCTCGCCGTTCGCGCGCCCGAGCGGCACGCGCGGGCGCCTCGCCGGACGGTTCATGCGGTGGACCAACAAACAGGACGATGTGCTCGACACCCTGGACGTCCAGCCGGGAGACCGGATTCTGGAGGTGGGGTACGGCCCCGGTGAGCTGGTGCGGCTGCTGGTCGCCCGGACCGGGGCCGCCGTCATCCGGGGGGTGGACCCCTCGCCCGAGATGCGCCATGCCGCCACCAGGGCCAACCGCGGTGCGGTCCGCACCGGCCGGGTCGCGTTGGACATCGGAACGGCGGACCACACCGGCCTCGCCGATCAGAGCATGGACCGTGTCGTGTCGGTCAACAACGTGGGCCTCTGGCCCGATCTGGAAACCGGGCTGCGGGAGCTGCACCGCGTCGTACGCCCCGGAGGCACGGCGGTGATCGCATGGCACGGCGGTGTGTCCCCGGGGCCCATCACCCGGCGACTGCGCCTCCCCGACGACAAGCTCGACCGCATCGAGAGCGCCCTGCGCAAGCTCTTCGCCGACGTGGCCCGTCGCGACGCGCGGAGCCTCGTCATCTACAAGGCCGTGCGGTGACTGCGGCCATGGCAGCCCCTTCCCCCTCGGCCGGGCCGGGCGGTTGCGGTTGCCGGCATCGCACCCGGCGACCTCCGACCCCGGCCTGTCCTTGATCGCCCTGCTCGGCGGCCTGCTGCCGACAGAACTGACCTGTCATCAGGTTCCGTCACGACGCCCCCGCCTTCCCCTTGGCCAAGTCTGAGCGCAGCGTCATGAGTTCGCCTTTAGACTCGGAGATCAACGTGCCGGCTCACAGTTCAAGGAGATGGAATGACACAGCCTCCCTTCGCAACCCTGTCCACCGCGCTGGCGGCGCTGGGAATAGCCCTGGGCGTCTTCGCGGTCCAGTTGCGCGCAGACGGCTACGAGCAGTACGTCGAGTCCGTGGCCACCGCCAGCGTCGTGATGCTGACCACCGCGAGCCTGACCGTCGTGACCTGGGTCCGCTACCGCCGCCAGCTGAACTCGGACTGAGCTCTCCACACGCCGACGGGCGCCGGGGCCGATGCCCCGGCGCCCGTCGGCGTTGTCAAGAGGCTCCTCCTCGAAGGCCGGGTCGACGAGCAGGAGTTGCCCGGTCGCACGGTGACCGGCGAGAACGGCCGGACCGTCCCAGCCGGGTACACCCGGTCCGTACTCGGCCTGTTGGTCCAGCAACGTGTGCCCACCACGTCGGACGGTGAGACGAGTCGCCACATGGCCGGACGGCTCACCCGTCCGTCCAAGGATCTGCTCCTCACGCAGGACCAGCCGTGCGGTGGGGGCGAGGCCGAGCGTCCAGCTCTGCCGCAGCTTGCTGCCGGCCGCGCAGATCAACGGCTTGGGGAGCCAGTGGAGCTGCGCTTGTTCGGCGTCCTCACGGGTGTAGATGTCGTTGGTGCCCACAGCGATGGACAACTCGTCACGCAACGCCCGGCACAGCGCGGCGACGGTGGCGGTCTTGCCCGAACCGACCGGGCCGCCCAACCCGATGAGCAGGGCCCGCCGGTTGCCGTCGGGGTGGTGGGGGTCAGCGCTGTAGGTGTGACGCTCGGGGAACGTCTCTGCATGGTCAAGATGCATACGGGCTCCAGTCCGGTGTGAGGTGTCGTGGTCGCGGTGGCGTCAGGAGGCGAAGAGACGAACCGGCCATGCGGCATGCTGTTGCGCGGTGATGTCCAGCAACGGCGCGGAGGCGGCAGGCAGCGCGTCGGTCCCTTCCTCGGCGAGGCGGTCGGCGGCCGCGGTGGCTGCGGTGGCGGTCCGGTCGACCTCGGGGGCGAGTCGGGCAAGGACCGCGGTGGCCTCGAACGGGTCCAGGCTCAGCAGCCGGACCGCCGCCGTTGCCGGCCCGCTGACGGATTCGTATGCCGCCGCATACGCGGCATCCAGCGGTGTCAGCCCGGCCGACCGCGCGGCCAGGCCCAGCACCACCGGGGTGGTGCGCGCCTCGCGGACGGGCCGCGGCCAGCGCATCCAGCTCGTTCGACGGCCACGTACGTCGAGATCCTGTCTTGACCGACCACGCCGACTTGACCGACCACATCGAGCAGCCTCATCCGGACAGGGCGTCCGCGGCGAGACGCGCAGCCGGTGCACCAGCCCCTCCTCGGGCCCAGACCATCCGCACGATGTGCAACACCTGACAATGCGTCAGGCATTGTCACCGCGTCACGTCTCTGCCGGCGCCCACCCCTGGCCCGGCTCGTGCTCGACCGGGCCGAGCAATGCCACAAGGGCCGGCGGGGGCTGACAGGACATTCCCGATAGCCCCTTTTCTCATCCGGCCGGAGAAGTCCCGCTTGATTCAGGTCTTCCGAAGAGCTTTCCGCCGGCCAGGCCCTGGGCTGCGGCCTGCGCGCACCTGACGGCGAGCCTCACCAGTTCGGAGTCGGAACCCTCGCGCCAGGCAAGGGACAACCGGGCGGCAGGCACATCCGTCACCGGTATGAAGACGACGTCCTGACGGTGCTGGACTGCGATGACGGAGGCGGGGACGAGTGCGGCCGCGTTCTCGAGGGCCACGAGGTCGATGGCCTCGTCGATGCGCGTTGCAGTCGGATGTTCCTTCCAGGTGCGATTGCCTGGGCGCACCTTCCCACCCCAGAAGTCGGACCATTCGGGTGACCCTCCGGCGGGCCGGATGATCGGAACCTCGCTCAGGTCGTCAATGGACACGGACTCACGACTGGCCAGCTCGTGGGCGGATGGCAGGCAGACGACTCGGGGCAACATGGCCACGGTCGCGCTCTCGAGGCCCGTGTGGTCTGCGGGCTCCAGCACGAAGGACACGTCAGCATCCCCCGCCTCCAGACACGCCGTCTGGTCGGTCCACTGTACGTACCGGGGTAATACTCGACATTCAGGGTTTTTTTCGCGGATGAGTTCAATGGTCCGGTGCGCCAGAGGGTGACAGACGGCCGGCCGGAACGCGATGACGAGCCGTTGGACCTCCTGCCACCTCACCTGCCGCATCCCGTCTACCATGCGCTGCCACTGTTGCAGCAAGCTCTTCGCGCGGTTCAGGAATTCACTACCGGCCGAGGTGAGTTCGACCCCATTGCCGGTTCTGTCTAGAAGCTGGAGGCCCAGCTCTCCTTCGAGTTGACGAATCGCCACGCTCAACGGCGGCTGCGTCATGTGCAGTCGGGCTGCGGCTCGTGTGAATCCGCCTTCCTCGGCTACGGCCACGAAGTACCTGAGGTGCCGCAAGTCCAGTTCCATACGAACAGCATATGACGCCATGCCCAACGCGTATTGGCGCTGTCTGTAGACGTCTGCATACGCTCATCTATGCAAGTTGCAGCCATCGAACCCTCGGCTCTTTCGCTGCGGGCTCTGTGGAAATTGCCATTGGGGGTCTTCTTGTCTGTGTCGCACGAAGTGGCTTTCAACGGGTGTACTGACGCGAACGTCACTCACGCATTGGCTGTGACTGGAATCCTCAATCGGCTCGGCGCCGGCGACACATCACACACAATTGACGATGTCTGCGCACATGAGGTGATGAAGCCTCAACTGCGTCGGTCGCTGTCGGCCGGCGCCACGTCACTGGGCAGCACGGTCACGCAAGACGGCCGTCTTGGGCTCAGGGCTCACGATCGCGTCTCTCATCCCGATGCCGGCTTCTCCGTCTATGGCGTCGGTGGGCGGCGCGATGTCGCGCGCGCTCCCTGAACTCGCCCCAGCTGTCGCGGAGGGTGAGCGCACAGTGCATCGGACGGACACTACGTGACGCCGGGGGCCGGGTCGGCCGGTCAGCGCATCCGGCGTCGGCGCGGTCATGGATGAGGCAGCGCTGCTCGAAGCCTTGACCTCGGATCGGCTGCCCGGTGCGCTGCTCGACGCATACGAGACCGAACCGCTGCCGCCCGACAGCCCGCCGTGGCGCAGGGAGGACGTCCCGGCGCTGCCCCACCGTATCCGGCATTCCCCTTACACCCGGCCGCGCGTCAACGCGGCGTTCGCATCGGAGCTCCGTCGACGGCTGCGAGGACAGCCCCTCGGCGACGTCGTCGACCTGGACGCTTGGCACTGAGCCACTACGCCTCCCATGCTCGCCTCGACCCCCTCCCCCCCACGGCAGGTTCCCTTTGTCGTACAACGGCTCTTCGGCATCTTCACCGTCGACTGGCGCAACGATGACGCTGATCGCCACCGGCGTATCCGTGCTCTCCTACGCACTCATGCAGACCATGGTCGTCCCGGCCTTGCATGTACTCCAGGTGCAGTTGCACACGACCCCCACGTGGTCGGCGTGGATCCTGAGCGTGTTCCTGCTGACCAGTGCAGCGAGCACGCCCTTGCTGAGCAAGCTGGGAGACCGCTACAGCAAGCGCAACGTCTTGTTGCTGGTGCTCGCCGCCTACCTGATCGGCACACTCGGCTGCGCTGCGGCAGGCAACATCGGGGTTCTGATCGGGTGCCGTGCATTGCAAGGAGTCAGCCTCGCGGCCCTCCCCCTGTCATTCGGCATCCTGCGCGACGTGCTTCCTCAGCACCGGCTGCGTTCGGGCCTCGGTCTGGTATCCGGGACCATCGGTGTGGGTGCCGGCATCGGACTGGTCGTGGGAGGCCTGGTCGTCGACCACCAGTCATGGCGCTGGTTGTTCGCGATCGCTGCGGTACTGATCCTCGGAGCGATGGGCCTCGTTGCGAAGTACGTTCCCGACCGGCGGAGCGGATCCAGCGAGCCGGTGGACGTGCCCGGGGCCGTGCTCCTGGCCTTGGTCCTCGTGGCGTTGTTGCTCGCACTGACCAAGGGCACCTCGTGGGGATGGGCATCCACAGGAACGCTGGTCCTGTTCGGAGCCTCCGTGGTTCTCCTGGCTGTGCTGGTCGTCGCCGAGCGAAAGTCCATCGCCCCCCTGATCGACCCCGCAGTCGTGGCCGGCCGCTCCTTGCTCTCGGTACACGGTGCGGCGTTCGTGTTCGGCGTGGTCTCGTTCGTGTTCTACGTCCTGCTGCCGGCATTCGCCCAGACCGCAGCAGACCAGCGGCTACCGGGAGGAAGGACGGTCGGCTACGGGATGGGGGCTGATGTCACCGTGGCGGGCCTGCTCCTTCTGCCCGGCTCACTGGCGCTGTTGCCGACGGGACCGCTCGCCGGTCTGCTGCAGCGCCTGACGTCTGCACGTGCGACGCTCGCATCAGGCTTTGCCGTCATGGCGGTTGGGGCGATCTCACTGTGTTTATGGAACGGCGACGGGTGGCAACTGGCGGCCGGGTACCTGGTGGTAGGGATCGGTTCCGGACTGGTGCTGGGCGGCATCCCGTCGGTGATCAGTGACTTGACGGAGGTACGGCGAACCGCAACCGCCAACGGCGTGAACACGGTGGTCCGTACGGCGGGCGGCGTCGTGGGCAGTCAGCTGGCTGCCGCCTTGCTGGCCGCGTGGCACATCTCCGGTTCCGAGATACCGACGCGCAGCTCCTTCATCACCGCCTTCTGGATCGCTGCCGCGGTAGCGGCGGCTGGGGGGCTGTTGTGCTGGGCCGGCATCAGGAGCTCCACGATCCCAGCCCCCCGTCCGCCAGGGGTCGCTGCCCTGCGTCACCAGAGCACAGGGAAACCGCACCCATGAGCGCTCCGCCGATCCGTCGGACTTCCCAGGGGCTTCTCCAGCGTCCAGCCCCCTGGGCACGTCCAGCCGCAGCACTCCGAGCCCGCTCGCGACCTCTCGCTACGGATCAACAACCTGTACCGCGATGACGAACCGTGTGCTTCTGCCCGTCTGTTCAAAATCAGGATTTGACCAGGAAATCGCAGGGGAGGCATAAGTGTCAGACACGAAAAATGCTCAGCGTGTGACTGCTGCTGCGGACTACGGTGTGGCCGGCACGGCAGACAGTGCAGCACTGTTCGGCGATCTGCCAGTGACCGTCCGATTTGAAAACGAACCTGTCAGGCGTTTCATCAGTGATGCGCTGCAAGAATACCAAAAATGCCTGGACAGCCGCGACGCCGACGGAGTTCCGAGCCATCTGCCGCGTGCGTCGGGTTTGCTGTTCGGGCAGTCGGACGGCACCGAAATATCCATCAGCGATATCGAATTCGTGCCGAATGTCCGCGACAGCGACGAGAGCATCATGGCTGAATTCGAGGCGACGATCGTCCCCCAGTTCGGCGATGTGTACAGGAATCCGAGGCGAGGATTCTGGTCCGACGAAAAGGGTGTCCTACGGGCAATCATGCAACAGTCCGCAAACGGCCTGGAGTTGATGGGCTCCATACATTCACATCCGAACTGGCATGAAATCGGCCCGCCGCACGAGCGCTACCAGAGGCTGAGTGAAAATCCGACACGGATGGACGAATACCTCTTCCGGCAGTCCTGCTGGCCGGTAAACGTCATCTGGTATGTACATGAGGGCAGCGGCGGTATCGCACATCGAGTAGCGGGCTGGCGGCCCGGTCCGGAGCAATGCGACAGGCTTGACATAAAAATTCCGTCGGCGATCCATGAGCAATTCGAAGTCCTGCTCGAGGAGGAATAAGAGATGCCCGATGTCAAACTTCCCGCGGCCTTCCATCTCCTGACCGGCGGGCGGAGGCAGCTGCCCGTCGAGGGCGGCAGCATCCGGGAGGTACTGACCGGTCTTGACCGAGCTTGTCCCGGTGTCCTCGAACGACTCATGGACCAAGAAGGGTCCGTGAAGCGCTACGTCAATGTCTACCGAAATGACAGCGACATCAGGAGCCTCGACGGCCTCGAAACGAAAGTGGAGCACCATGACGTCATCTGGATAGTGCCGGCGGTAGCTGGTGGCAGCGGCGTGGCACGAGCGGAGGAATCACGATGACGGACGTAATTCCCACAGAATTCTTCACTGAACCCGGTTCGAACCCGCACGCAGCAGCCGCGGAGTACCGGTCCAAGTGTCCGGTCCATCGGATCAATGTTCCCCCCGGCGCCGACGCGTACGCAGTCCTGGGGAGCAAAGTCGTTGAGGAAGCGCTCAGCGACTCACGCCTGTCCAAGCAAGTCGAGAACTTGCCCGCCCGGTATCGGGACAAGGCCGTGGCCAGCAGTCTGCTCGTGGTCGGTAACCTGGGGTTTGCCGACGTGCCCAAGCACACCCGGCTGAAGAAGCCGATCAGCCGCGCCTTCCTGCCGGCCACGATCGCCCGGCTACGCCCGCGCATCCAGGACATTGTCGACGATCTCATCGACGCCTTCCCGGAGAACGGTGAAATCGACCTGCTCAGTGACTTCGCTCTGCCGATGCCGCTTACCGTCATATGCGAGTACCTGGGGATACCGGTGGCGGACAGGCCGCTGTTTCTGGAGTGGAGTTATATCCTCAGCCAAGATCCGTTGCAGCACGACGAGGCGGAGCTGAAGGCGGCGAGCGAAGCGTTCGCGGACTATTTCACCGAGCTCGTGGCCGAGCGGCGCATGGACCTGCGGGACGACCTGCTGAGCGAGATCATCAGGGCCAGAGACGCGGGCATTTACAGCGAAACGGAGCTGCTGTCGACGCTCCTCCTGCTGATCATCGCCGGCCACAAGACGGTCGCCAACATGATCGCAAACGGAACAGCGCTGTTGCTCCGCCATCCCGAGCAGCTCGAGATGCTCCGAGCCACTCCCGAGCTCATTCCCTCGGCGATCGAGGAGATCCTGCGCTACGAGGGGTCGGCCGCCTGGGCCTCGCTGCGGGTGGCGGCGGAGGACATGCGGCTCGGCGAAGTGGACATACCCAAGGGGAGCTTCGTGCACCTGTCGCTGTCCAGCGCGGGTCGTGATCCCGACGTGTACGACGACCCGGACCGTTTCGACGTCACCCGGTCGCCGAACCGCCATCTGTCCTTCGGCCACGGTCCCCACTTCTGTATCGGCGCGCCGCTGGGCCGGCTCCAGGGCGAGATCGTTTTCTCCACCCTGTTGCGCCGACTGCCGCGGTTCGAGCTCGCAGTGCCTCCGGAAGAGGTTGCCTGGCTCTCCGACAGCTCGCTCAGTCGGGGCCTTGAGGCCCTCCCCATACGAGTGCAGGAGAGGTTGCCCCGATGACGGAATCAAGCAGCCCGAGCGTTGCTGTGGTGGGAGCCGGCGGAGTAGGCGGCTATTTCGGCGGCCTGCTTGCCGCCGCTGGGCATGATGTGCGGTTCCTGGCCCGCGGTGAGAACCTCGCTGCGCTCAGGCGAAAGGGATTGCGCATCAGCAACGGCTCAAGTGAGTGGTCTGTGCCGGAGGTGCGGGCATCGGACGACCCGCAGGACATCGGCGAGGTCGATTTCGTACTGCTCTGCGTCAAGACTCATCAGCTGCCGGCAGCTCTCGACGCGCTGGGACCGCTGGCCGGTGAGGACACTGCCGTGGTCACTGTGCAGAACGGGGTGGAAGCTCCTGAGCAGGTCGCAGCCAGGATAGGTCGCCGTCGGGTACTCCCCGGCAATGTCAGGGTCGTCGCCTCGGTGACTGGTCCGGGTGAGACAAGGCACGTGGGTCCCCCCGGTGCACTGGGCTTCGCAGAGTGGGACAGCACCGTGTCCGACCGGGTGGTTCGACTGCGCGAGGTGCTGCGTGATGCCTCGGTGACGGTGCCGGAGCCGAGCGACATCTGGGCCGACCTGTGGGCGAAGTTCCTTTTGGTGGCTCCGATCGGAAGCCTTGGAGCCGCCACCGGTGGGGCGACCATCGGCGAGCTCCGGTCGCGAGCCGGCACCCGGAACATTCTGATCGCCGGCATGCGGGAGATATACGAGACCGGGGTCGAGCTCGGAATCAAGCTGCCGGGAGATGCCGTGGACACCGCGACAGGGCTCATGGACCGGCAGTCGCCCGACGTCACCTCCTCGCTGCAACGGGACATCCTGGCGGGACGGCCGTCAGAGCTTGAAGCGTGGACCGGGGCCGTGGTCCGCCTTGCCGGCCGGGCAGGCCGGACCGCGCCGGTCCACGAAATGCTCTACGAACTGCTTGCCATGCGCGAATCACGGACAACGAGGAGTGTCCAGCCGTGAACATGAGATTCGCAGAACGCAGCACCCTGCGGGCCGTGAGGGCATACCGGGACACGGAGTCGTCGAACGCCGAAGGCAGCTCGCCCATCACCTTCGATCTGTCCAGCAACGAGCTGGTTCTTCCCCCGCTGCCTACCGTGCTTGCCGGTATCGAGAAAGGCTTTCCGCAACTTGCTCGGTACCCTGACCCCACAGCACGGGACCTGACGGCAGAGATTGCCAGGCACTTGTGCGTCTCCGCGGAGGAGTTGGCAGTCGGTCCCGGGAGCGCGGGCGTGCTCCAGCAGCTCCTTCTCGCACTGTGCGGCAAGGGCGACGAAGTCGTCTACGCCTGGCCGGGGTTCGACGCATATCCAACGTTGGTCGCCATTTCAGGTGCCACCAGCGTCCACGCGCCACTGGCTGTGTCCGGAGGACACGATCTCGATGAGATCCGCACCCGGGTAAGTGCGCGGACCAAGGTAGTGATCCTGTGCTCCCCTCATAACCCGACCGGCGTCACGATTGATCACGGCGAGTTGCACAGTTTCCTGAATTCTCTGCCGGATCATGTGGTCACGGTTCTCGACGAAGCGTACGTGGAGTTCGATCGGGGCAGCGATCCTCCGGGCACACCGGTGTTGCTGCGCGAGCACAGCAACACCGTGGTACTCCGAACCTTCTCCAAAGCCTACGGGCTGGCCGGCCTGCGGGTCGGATATGCAGCCGGGCCACGGCAGGTCATGGCCGCCGTCCGCAAGGCGGCGATCCCTTTCGGAGTGACGCGCTTCGCGGAACAAGCCGCAATCCTCTCTTTGCGCAGTGAGGTCGAACTGCTTGAACGTCTGGCCGCAGTGGCGGCGGCGCGCGAAGAACTGACTGCGGGCCTGCGGGAATTGCGGCTGCCTGTCCTGCCTTCCCGCGCCAACTTCGTCTGGCTCCCGCTCGCCTGGGCCGCCGAGTCCTTCGCCCGGGCCGCAGCCACCGCAGGGGTCAAGGTCCGAGCCTATCCGGGACATGGTGCACGGATCTCCGTGGGAGAGCCCGAGGCACATCGGATGCTGCTGACGGCGCTGGACCGGAGAGACCATGGAGACGCGTTCTGAGATGCCTTGACCACGGCTGGAGAATTACTCGAGTTTTCTCCGGGGGTTCTTCCGCGCCCGCCTGTTCTGAGAAGTCTCTGAAGAGATTTCTTTGCCCGTTCTCATGCAGCTCCTCGACAGACACCCTAGGGTAGGCATTCTGTGAAAATCCTGATGATCGCCATGCCGTGGCAAGGTCTCGACACACCGTCCAGCGCACTGGGAGTACTGGGGCCCTGCGTCCGCAAAAACGCCGCCGACTGGACCGTCGATGAGCTGTACGCCAACCTCCGATGGGCCGAATGCCTGATGGGTGAGAGCAACGGCTCCATCACGTGCGAGGATTACGGGAACGTCGCGGATCAAGTCTTCCACGGCGTAGGTGACTGGGTGTTCACCCCCGCGCTGTACGACGTCGACAGTTATCAGGTCGATGAGTACTCGAAGTTCCTCGAGCAGCGGGACACAGACCCGACGCTTCCCGTTGAGATGCAGAAGTACGCCCGGGGATTCATCCGGGATCTCGCGGCCGAGATCGCTGCCGACCCACCCGACGTGGTCGGGTTCACGAGCACCTTCATGCAGAACGTGCCGTCACTCGCGCTGGCCAGGGAGCTGAAGAAGATCGCACCGGGCATCCTCACGGTGCTGGGCGGCAGCAACTGTGACGGAGCACAAGGTCCTGCCCTGCACCGGAATTTCGGGCAACTCGACTTCGTGATCAGCGGCGAGGGCGAACGTGCACTGCCTGCGTTGCTGAATCGCATCGCCAAGGACGAGAGCCTCGCTGACGTTCCGGGGCTCAGCTGGAGGGGAGACGACGGGCAGACGGTGGTGAATCCACCGTCCAAGGCGGCACTGCCGTTCGCCATGGTGCCTGCACCCGGTTACGACAGCTACTTTCAGGCAGTGGACAAGTCAGCCGTCCGGCACCACGTCCGTCCGATGCTGGTGCTGGAGACCTCTCGCGGTTGTTGGTGGGGAGAAGCTCATCAATGCACGTTCTGCGGCCTGAACGGATCGAATATTGACTTCCGGAGCAAGGCCCCTGAGCGCATCGCTCAGGAAGTCCGCGAGCTGGCCGAGCGACACCAGGTTCTCGACCTGGTCATGGTGGACAACATCCTCGACATGAAGTATCTCCATACGGCCATGCCAGAGATAGCTGCTCTCGACTGCGATCTGAGAATCCACTACGAGATCAAGTCGAATATGAACCGGGAGCAGTTGAGCAAGCTGAAAGAGGCGAACGTCCTGTTCGTGCAGCCCGGCATCGAGAGCCTGAGCAGCCATGTGCTGCGCCTCATGGACAAGGGCGTCAGTGCCGCACACAACGTGCGGATGCTGCGTGACGGGCAGGATCTCGGGCTCAACGTGACATGGAGCATCCTCTACGGCTTCCCCGGTGAGACCGAGGGCGAGTACCGCAAACTGCTCACGAAAATGGCGACACTTGAGCATCTGGAGCCGCCGAGCGGGGCCTGGCGCATTGCACTGGAGCGGTTCAGTCCCTACTTCGAGGAACCCACCCAGGGCTTCATGTTCCGCCGCCCATCGGAAATATACGACTTCATCTACCAGGTCCCACGAGATCAGCTGTACGACATGGTGTTCTTCTTCGACACCAGCGTCCAGGGAATCTCGGGGCCCATCGAGGACGAGATGAAGCAGGCATGCGAAGAATGGGCCAAGGCGTATCCGCAGAGCACCCTCTCCTACTGGACCGATGACCGAGGCCGCGTCACCCTCGAAGACCGTCGTGCCAGCTGGCCGGAGGAAGTAATCGAGCTGGACGACGTCCAGAGCAATGTGTACCTCGGCATGTTCCAGTGCGCCGCCCGCGAGGGCATACGCCGGCGGCTTGCCGACAGCGGGCACGTCGTCGGCGACGGGGAGATCGAGGAGATGCTCCGATATTTCGTCGATCGCGGCCTGGCGTTCGAGGACGAGGGGCGCTACGTGAGCGTCGCCCTGGAGGTTGACCCGTATCGCCGAAAGCTGGTTGGCGGCAAGGAGGTGGCGGCTTCACTATGAGCGCATTGATGGAAATCGATGAACTCAAGGCCCGAGGTTCGGACGAGGGACGGGTGCCGGCCGGTGGCCGGCCCGCGACGCTGGCCCTCGGATCCGACTGGGCTGAACTTCCCGCCGCCGCCGAGCTGGCGGCGCTACTGCTCCGGGTGCCTGTCGCCGGGGTGCAGCTGACGGAGCCCGCCGACTTCTCGGCACTCCCCAGTCACATGATCGTGCGGATCATCGCCTTGCTTCGCGAATGTTCCGCGATCGGTGCCAGGGTTACCTGGTCACTGATCCTGGGCGCCGAACAGCTCGACCTGATCCCGTGTCTCGATCACCTGCCCGCACCCGTCAGCATCACGGTGCTGGAGAAAGGGATTCCGTCCGTCGGCGAGTGGCGGTCTTCCAGTAATTTCGGGCTCCTGTACTTCCGCAAGGGACCGAAATTCTTGTCCGTCGTCGATCAACGGCCCGAATCCAAGAGCCTGATCACTGTGAACGATCCCACCACGATGGAGGTCTTCCTCCAAGGCCTGGAGGGGTGCACGTGGGCCGAGGTGACCCGGGACCCGCGGTACGCCGCCGCCGCGCGGGATCTGGTGAACAAGGGCCTGGTCATGCACATCGGGGATCATTACGTGACCCTTCCAGTGCACATGCGTTCATGGCCCCTGGGTGTGGCGCTCCTGGGGGGCACCTTGGCCTCAGCCGGGAAGAAATCGGAAGATTTCACAGAGTAGTTCGGGCGATACCGGGGATGGGGTTCCTGTCGCGAAAGGCTCGCGCGCGAGATGACAAGAGCATGCGTGGGCCGCAGGCGGGAACCCCTGCCGCTGGAAGGGTCCGCATGCCGCCCGCGGACGCGTTGATCCGATGCAACAGTGCGCGTGGCCAGCGGTTGCAGGAGGTCAGCGCGACACGTGCTCGTCTCCAACGTCTCCACAGCGGACGCCTGTTCGGACTCGACCTGGGCTGCTCGACGGTGCGGCCGTTGCGCAGCCGGGAACGGAGGGTAGGAGCTGGGCGGTGAGACACCGATTCGTCACAAGAGGACGACGGTGTCTCACCGGGCCGGGGATTGTCAGTAATGGCTGTTCATGGCAGCACGCACCTCGGCGAGAGTGGCATCAGCCACCGCTCGGGCTCGCTCGTTGCCTTCGCGCAGCGTCTGGCGGAGGTAGGCACGGTCCTGCGCGAACTCGATTCGGCGGGCCCTGATCGGGGCCAGGTACTCGTTGACCGCCTCGGTCACGGTCTTCTTCAGCGCGGCGGCTCCCGCAGAGCCGATGTCGGCGGCCACCTGCTGGGGTGTGCTGTCCAGACAGAGGGCCGCCAGCAGGAGGAGGGAAGACACCTCCGGGCGAGTGGTCGGGTCGTAGGTGATGTGGCGCTCGGAGTCGGTCTTGGCCCCCTTGAGCAGACGGGCGGTCTCGTCGGCGTCGGAGGCCAGAGTGACGGCGTTGCGGCGGCTCTTGCTCATCTTGGTGCCGTCCGTGCCGAGCAGGAGCGGTGCGCTCGACAGCAGGGCATCGGGCTGGGGGAACACGGCGGTGCCGTTGCCGTAGTGGTCGTTGAAGCGGCGGGCGATGGTGCGGGTGAGTTCGAGGTGAGGAAGCTGGTCCTGACCGACCGGGACCACGTTGCCCTTGCAGAAGAGGATGTCGGCGGCCTGGTGGACGGGGTAGGTGAACATCAGGCCGCTGACGGACGACTGGCGCGAGTGAGTGATTTCGTCTTTGACCGTGGGGTTGCGGTTGAGCTCGGCGACGGAGACGAGGCTGAGGAAGGGCAGCATCAGCTGGTTGAGGGCGGGGACGGCACTGTGCGTGAAGATCGTGCTGCGCGCCGGATCCACACCGATGGCGAGGTAGTCCAGTACCAGTTCCTCGACGTACCCGGTCAGGTTCACCGCTACATCGCGGTCGGTCAGTACCTGGTAGTCCGCGATGATCACGAACATCTCTACTCCGAGGTCCTGAAGACGTACTCGGTTCTGCAGCGTGCCGAAGTAGTGGCCCAGGTGCAGGCGGCCGGTCGGGCGGTCGCCTGTCAGCACACGGAATTGCGCGGGGTCCTTGAGGATCAGCTCTTCCAGCACCGCACTGCGGTCCTGCGCGGCAGAAATCCCGAGCGTGTCGGCGGAGGGACCTGAAGCAGAGGCGTCGGGGCCTACGGTCTGGGGGGTGGTGTTCACGAGGTCTCCTGGTGGGCGGTCTCGCCGTCCGGATGACTCGAGCCCTGGTCCAGGGGACGTAAACGGGCCGTCCATCCGAACGGCCCGGTCATGCATGAGAGGCGGCCGCTCCTAAGAGGAGCGCCACCAGCTCAGACATGACGAAAGATGCATGGCCCCATCATAACGTCAGCTGCCGTGATCCGGGTGGATTCGCGCTCGCACGGTGGAGGACTCCTGCCATCCATCGGCCAGTCAGGAGGGGGGAGTTCGGGCCGGAGAGGCCCGTGCCCGGATGGCGCCGAGCGGCCTGCTTCTGCCGACGTGGCGCGGGATGCGCGAGGCCACTGGGCACCACGCAACCGCCGAGCCCGGTGATTCCGGTGACTACGCGGGACTTCGGTTCAGTGCATTACGCACTACGCGAGATTCACACGTAGCACACCGGAAGACGCATCTCATGGCGGACATCGAGCAGGAGCAGGCGAAGGGCACATCAGACTTCCTGCCGGAGATGGGGGTGGGGATGGGATGGGATGGGATGGGGATACTGAACGGGCCAAGCGGTCTGGCTGGTGGATCGCCGGCGTCAAGGACCCCGAGACGGTCGCCGAGCACAGCTTCGGGGTCGGTCTCATCGGCTCTGTGCTCGCGATGATGGAGGGCGTCGCCCCGGCCGTACCGCGGAAGATCTCTCCGTTTCGGCACGCAGGGTACGGAGAATTTCGCGGCCCTCCCCAGGACGATCTCGGTCAGCCCAGGAAGCTCAGTCGGACCTGAAGGTTGACGTTGTCGAGGTTGGTGTCCGCGAAGCTCCGACCGCAGCGTGTTTGCGCCGGTACACCCCCACGCCGCAGACCGCGAGGAGGAGGGCGGCGACCACGGCCACTCCGAGCGCCGTCTGCTCGGCGAACAGCTTTGCCAGCATTTCCAGTGCGCCGATCCCGGCGGTCGCGTAGACCAACGCCCAGCCCGCTCCCCCCACGAACAGTGCAGGGAGGTAACGCAGCAGGGGCATGCGCAAACTCCCCGCGAGGAAGTTGGCAGCAGTCTGGAAACCGACGGTCAGGAAGGAGAGTGCCACCACCGGCGCGCCCCACCGCTGGATCAACCGTTCGGCGCGCTCGAACTTGGCCGGGGGGATCCGCTCAGCGAACCTGCTGCGCCTGACACCGGCACCGGCGAGCCACCCGACCGTGAATGTCCCTCCGGCTCGCAGCAGAACGATCACGTAGAGACCTGCGGCCGTGAGCGCGACCTTATCCACGACGCCTCGCCCTCGGCGCCAGGCCCTCGCCGTGGCCGGTCTCCCCCGCCACCCGCTTTCGCGGTTCTCGCCGAAGCGGGCACACGACGGGCACGAGCCTGTTGTCCATACCTCACCCGCATCTGCTTCTGCCGGTTCCGTCCCTGCGTTCGTGCCGGGGCGGCGCCGGTTCCCGGGCCCGACGCAGAGCACTGCTGCATCTGGGGCTTCCAGGTACGGCCCCTCGCCAGGGGCACCCGACACAGCCAGGGTAAGCGAACGCGCGTGCCCCCGGTGGACGGCGCCGGGCGACGGAGAGGCAAGACGTGGCTTCTCGGCCGTCGAAGCTGCGGACGGCCTCGCTGAGAGGCGTAGCCGGGTGGCATCGCGCGGCAGGGCCCTGAAATGATCAGATCTGGGGCGGCGCAGAGGCCATGCCTTGGCCTGGACCGGCGAGGACCTCAGACGCTACGCGCCGTGCCCTGGAACACCTTCGGCCCCCGTACCGGCCGATGTCCGAGCTCGCCGGGCCGGGCTGGCGACCGCGCGCCGAATCCGACGGACCATGGTTCGTGGTTACCAGGGCCCGCAAGGGTGCGGCGGCAGCGCAGCCCCAGGATCCGACTTGGAGCAGATTCATCGCCGCTCCAGATACGGCGCCAGGTGGTGCAGGCGCGTGTAATAGTCGGGGTGCGAGGACAGAAGCTTGCCCGAAAGGCTCCGCCTACCGCCGCGAGCAGCGGTTCCCGGGTCAATCGCAGCCGTCTTGCCGCACCCGGACAGAGCGGAACCCGTCGCATGCCCGCCCTCCCGTTCCGCCGCCTGCATCAGGTGCAACACCTCGGCGAGCATCGGCCCGAAACCAGCCGCTACCGCATGGTGATCCGCCCTCAGTTCGGTCCGACGGGTCACGGCGGCGAGGAGATACGGAGCGGCCACCAGCGTCAGGGTGAGGAACCAGTACTCCCACGCGACCGCCAGCACGATGGCGCCCACCGCAAGAAGCAGCACTGCCGCCCAGAAGCTCATGCGCCCACAGCCCACGACGGTGACGAGCCGGATCAGCCTCCGCACAGCGGCCCACGCAAATCGCCCCGGAACCGCATACCACTGCCCCAGGATCAAGGACCACGCGTGACCGCGGACGTGGTGCCCCAGCTCATGAGCGAGGACGGCGGCCAACTGGCCATCAGACAGACGCTCCAGTGAAAACCGGGTGATGCCCACGATGTGAACCGCCGCGGCCAGGGCGTTGAGGTGATCGCTGTCCTCGATCCACAGCTCGTAGGCGCGGCCCTCTACACCCGTCCGCGCCGTCACTTCCCGCCACAGCGGTTCCAGCCGGTTCAATTCCCCCGGGGTGGGGTGACGGAGGTGAAGCAGATGACGGGCCAGGGCTCTTTCGGTGGGCCGGTGAAACGCCATGGCACCTGAAGCGAGCCAGAGCAGAACCCCCAACCAGCCCATGCCGGGGAACAGGAGGTGGGAGAGTGTCGCCACGATCACCAGGCCGGCGAGGAACGAGGGCAACTGCAGCAGCAGTTGGCCCACGGCCGTGGCGTCGATGCCCCGCTGCCGCTTGGCGAGGTGCACACGCCCACGACGGCCGAGACCCTCTTGCGGCGCGCGCTTCTCGGAACCGGACTGCTGTTCCGGCTTCCCGGCGGGGTGAGCGGCCTCGGACGGCGTCGCGCTGCCCGGGTAGGGCGGTGGAGGCGGAATCGTCTCGTCCGGACAGCGCGGGGATGGAAAGGGAACAGCAGCCGGATAAGCCGGAGCTTCGGGCAGGGAAATGCGGCCGGGGTGGGCGGAGTCGAAGGGAGTGGTCATGAGAGATTCCTGTCTCGGCATACGGCCGGATCATGACGACGCGGTAAGAGGCAGGCCGGCGCGGTGCGTTCAGCCGACGAGCCGCGCGATGGGCAGAAGCACCACGCCCGCGCAGTAGGCGGCCAGACCGACGCGGATCCACCGGTGTTTGGCACCGACGATGCGGCTGTTCTGGGCCAGCGCCTCCAGTACTCCGTCGGCCTGGTGTGCCTCGGTGACGGCGAGGGCCTCGGCGAGCCGGCCGCCCTCCGCGGCACGGCGGATGTCGTCGAAGTACGTCAACGGCCGCCCCGGAGACCACCGGCTGGTGCCGTACCGGGGCAGGACGGCGAGGAGCAGGCATCCCAGTGCGCCGGCCAGAGCGGCCATGGCCACCCACAACAGCACGCTCCCGGGGGCGGAGAGCCCGGATAATGACCATCCCCGAGCCGCGAGCAGGCCACCGAGCAGGCTCACCGTCATGCTCATGGCCCCCAGGAGCAGCGACGCCTTGCTGTCCGCACGAGCTGTCTCGGAGCGCAGCTCCGTGAGCAGACGGGCTCCCACCGTCGGAGTTAGCACACCACCACTGCTCATCGCCCCTCCTCGGTGCTGTCGGCGGACGTCCCGCCCCGCTGCTTGTGGAAATGCACCGAGGTGCCGGGGGACCCGGCCCAGGGCAGGGAGCCCGGTGCGGGAGGAGCAGAAGCGATACCGGGCAAGTTACGTGCGAGGAGCCCCTCCAGGATCTCCACGGCCTGCTTGTTCAGTCCCGCACGCTGGTAGTCCTCCGGGTTCCCTTCCTTCAGCACCTGCAGGGCGACCTCTGACTGACTCCGGATCAGCTGCAGTTGGTCCCTCTGCAGGTTGTCCATGACCAGCCGGGAATCCTCCGGGTGCTGTGCCAGGTGCAGGGCCCACATCGCCACGCCGCCGTGCTGGAGGTGATACTCGTAGTAGCGGACCTTCTTCGCCTCCAGCTCCTTGGCTTCCTCATCCTGACGGCCCTGCAGCATGACCAGTTCGTGATCACGCCGGGCCTGCTCCACATTCCGCTCCGCCCTGAGCCGGTCCTCCCGCATCGCCACGTCGTGCGACAGTCCCAGCTGTTCGTCGCTGTACCGGATCCGGCGGAGCTCCCGCTGGTGGCCGATCGCCGCGTCGTCCAGTCTGAGCCGCACGGCGTACGACGTGCGCAGCCCCGCCTCATCCCCCAAATTGCCCGCTCTGGCGAGAACTTGGTACACGGCGCGTTCGGCGTCCGCGCTCCGGTCGAGCGGGAAACCGCGGCTTACCGGGTACATCAGCTTTCCCAGCCGGCGCCTCAGGAGAGCGGGCACGTCCCGTTCTCCGCCGGCCACGAACCGTTGCGGCCGGGTCACCTGCCAGGTCAGCTCCACCTCGGCAGTGAAGTCGAAGGCGTCGTTGTCGCTGGGCAGCAGCAGGGACACGCTGCAGGCGTGCACCCCCATGTCGACTTCGTAGACCGCCGTGTACCGCGTCGCGGCGAACAGGGAGCGCGTCGGCCGATGGGGTGGCAGGTAGACCTCGAACTCCCCTTTGTCCGTGGTGAATACCAGCGCGTTGTCGATCCGGCTGTAACCCCTGCGGTGGTCGAACCGGGACAATTGACGCACGGTCAATACCGGGTCGATCAGCTCGCTGTGCCGGTCTGCGCCCTGGTCCCAGTCGGGTTCGCGACGGAAGTCCGCCATGGTGCCTCTCTCCTCACTCAGTGGTGTTCCGAAACTTCGCGGCCCGTGGCCGCAGACGAGAGGCGGCACCTCACAGCACGCCCCGCAGACGGTCGGCCACCGCGGGTGGGGCATCCGCACTCCCGCGGCGACCGCGCAGCGTCAGGAGCATGTGATCGAGGCGCTTGCGGTCCTCGTCGGAACCGACCAGCGTCGGAAGCAGCATCGCCAGTTCCCGCTCGGCCTGCGGATCGCCGTCCGCCTCACGAGCCCAGCCGGCCAGCGCCTTCAACGCATCGGCGGTGTACCCCAGATCGCCCATGGCGGTCCGCCACAGCAGGGACAGCTGTTGCGCGTCCTCGGCCGGGCCCTCTGAGGCGGCGGCCGCGTACCACCGAAGCATCAGCCGGCTGTCGGCGCGCGTGCAGGCCAGGACGAATGCGTGCAGCGCCAGTCGGCGGCCGGAAGGCCCGTCCCGGAGGATTTCGAGGAGACCCCGCAGCAGCCGGCTGCGCACCTGCGCCGATTCGTCGCTCAGCAGCAGCGCGACGGACTCGGCGATGTGCTGCGCCTCCTGCTCGTCGTCCCCAGTGCGAGCGGCTTCCGCCAACGCCTTCAGGGCTTCGTCGGGCATCCTGGCGCCCACCAGGGCGTAGGCCCGGATGGCTGTCCAGCGAAGCCGTGGTCCGGCTTCCTCGTCGCACCAGGAGCGGAGGATCTGCGGGATGTTCGGCGCACCGATGGCATGCGCCGCCGCGAGGGCGTTGGCGGCGACGAGGCAGTCGCGATACGCCTTCGACTTCGCCCAGCCCTCGATGAGCAGTGCCATCGCCGACGGCAGGTCGGTCTGGGCGAGCACCGCGGCCGTCACTGCCGCGCGGGTACGTACCAGCGGCCGGCCGTCCTGTGCGAGCTTCCGGAGCCACGCGAGCAGAGCAGGCCGCGCGGAGGGGTGACTCGTCCAGACCTCGCGGAGGACTTCTACAGAGGCTCTGGGCTCCTGGAATCGGGCCATGCGCTGGAACACGGGGCCCCACTCGGTGTGCTCCTCCTTCCGGTACTCGACGGCTCGGGCCAGGCGCAGGCGTTTGGTGATGGACGTCCCAAAGATGCCGACCTGGGGCTCCCTCCCGGCGTCCTCGGTTCTCTGGAACTCTGCGTACAGGGTGTCGCTGAGCTCCGCGGTCAGGGCGTAGGCGGCTTCGTCGAACGCCGACAGGGAGATGAGGAAAGCCCTGTCCCGGAGAAGGGTCTCGTCGTCCCCGAACCATTCCCTGACCTGCTCACGGACCAGCTCCGGGCCGACGTCCGCCAGCTTCTCCCGAGTGATCGTGCCGTCCGCGTGCCCGGCCAGGGCCTTCGCGAACTGCGCCGCCTCCCGCAGCTGGTGGTCGTCCCGGTCGAGGAACTCCCGGGAGAGGTCCAGCGCCAGCAGATCGCGCTCTCTCCGCGGGTCATCCACCAGGGCGTGCAGATGTGACCGGAGCACCGCCTGAGGCGACGGCGGTTGCCACGAGACGGCGTCGATGCCCCGCAGGATCGCGAGCAGGTCGACGGTGATGACCAGATAGGCATCCTTCTTCCGGAGAACATCCCGCATGGCCCACAGGTCGATGTCGCGCAGCGGGTTCTCCCTGCCCGTCACCAGATCGCTGACGAGGTAGCCGTGCTGATCGCCGTTGACCTCGTCCATCAGCGCGGTCGGCCGGGTGTTGGGATCGATGGCGCGTACGGGCACGGCATCCAGGGAGCGCAGCAGCATCAGGGCGGCGCTGCGACGGCCGGTGAAGGGCGCGCCGTACAGCACGAGGACCCGCTCCTCCCGCAACCGGTCGCGCAGGGGGTGCACAAGTTCCTCGTATCCGGCGAACTCCAGGGCCAGCTGGTCGAGTTCGGCAGAGGGAATGTTTCCGGAGATGTGGGTGGTGGCGCCGAAGCGGTAGTGGTGCTCCACCTTCGTGCCGAGGACAACGTCGCCTCCTACGCTGCCCCCGCTGACCCCGGTCTGATCGCCGCCGACGAGGCTGCCGCCGACGGCGGCCGGGACGTGTTCGTACAGATCACGCCGGGCCGCCCAGGCGTCCTGCGGGCGGTCATCCTCCGTTTCAGTGTGCTCGTCGTTCGTCTGCTCCTGTTTGCCGTCCGCCGGGTCGGTGTCGTCCTGAGGACGGTCCGATGGCTTGTCACCGGGCTGCTCGCTCATGCCTGCTCGCTCCGGCCCTCATGCCGGACCGTGCCCATGATCACGTCGCCCGTGACGTTGCCGCCCCTGACCCCGGTCTGACCGCCGTTGACCTGGCTGCCGCCGACCGACACCGTTCCGCCGTTGAAGGCGAATGCTGCCCCACTGCTCACAGGCGCCCCGGCAGGTGCCGCCGGAGACTGCCCGGCGGCACCCTCGTGCGCACCCCTGCCGCCGCGCCCCGCGGACGCCGGCTCCGGTACAGGGGTGGTGGTGCCGTCCGGCAGGGACCCGTGCAACCACAGGTCAAGCCGGTCCTTCTTCACGGACACCGCCGCGTGGTGGAACTCCTCCGGGCGCAGCCCGCGGTGTCCGTGGCGAACCACGCCTTCGTAGACGGGGGACGAGACCCCCAGCACACAGTCCGCTTCCCCCTGCGCGAGCGCTTCGCGCAGGGCGTCGGCATCGAGCAGCCGGCAGGACTGGTTGAGGTCGTGGCCGACGAGCCCGCCCACCGTGCCCTGCTTCGGGTCGAAGGCGACCTCCCCTGCGGCCAGCACCATCCGCAGCCGCATCTGCGCGCTGCTCGATGCCAGCCGGTTGTACTGGCACAACGCATCCGGGACGGTCGTCAACAGGGCCCGGAGCAGCACCGTTTTCGGGATGTCGGCACTGACCAACATGATCAGACCGTCCCCGCGGTCCTCTCGGTACTGCATGTTCCGCTCGACACCCGCCGCGGCCAGAGTGTCCTCCACCACGTTGTGCAGTTCCCGGCGCAGGCAGGCCTGCACCACATCGTCCCGTCGGCTGAAGTCCTCGATGTCCAGCAGCAGAATGGTGCGGTTGACGGGTTCCGTCAGGACCAGGGTCATGGGTGCCTCTCGGACGGTCGGGCTCGGTCCGGAGCACTATCTCGTGGGGGTCTGACAATGGAGAAGGAACACCTGCACACAGCGTCTGTAACCGATGGCACACAACTCGCCCCGGCTGCACGGCCGTCGGCTATTCGCCGCCCGCTATCCGGCGCAGCTGGTCCGGGCGGACGATGACCAGTCCCCTGCGGCTGGTCCGGACGACGTCGCGTTCCCTCAGTTCCTTCAGAAGCCTGGCCACCGCCTCGCGAGAGGCTCCGACCGCGCCTGCCAGCTCGTGCTGGCTGAGGCCGCTGGTCAGGCGCACTCCCTCCGCGTCCTGCACCCCGTGTGTGCGCGACAGCTCCAGGAGCAGGAGCGACAACCGCTGACGGGCTCCGAGTGCGCCTTGCTCCACGCGTCGCCGATCGCTGGCCTGTGTCCGGTCTCCGATAAGGCTGAGCAGCTGGAGGGACGAGGCCGGGAATTCCGCGAGATGGCCCAGGAACCGGTCCCTCTCGATCGTGACGGCCTCAACCTTCCCGAGCGCGGTAACCGTCGCCGAGCGCGGGCGGCCGCTGACTGCGGAGGCCTCCCCGATGACGTCGCCCGGACCCCGCAGGGCAAGCAGCGCTTCGTAACCATTGGCTGTGGAGCGGGTGACCTTGGTCCAGCCGGCGAGGATGACCACCACGTGGGTGGACGGTTCGTCCTGACGCACCAGTACGGACCGCGGGCTGTACTTCATGGGCCGGCCCAGCTCCAGCAGCGCGACACGTTCCTGGTGTTCCAACCGGGCCAGGAACGGAACTTGGTCGTCGAGCCTGCCGGTTCGTGGCGGTGCCATGGGCCTGCACGGCACGGAAACGGCCGCTGGTCCCTGCTGCCCCGGCACAGGGCCGTCCACGCCGTCGGTTTCCACCCGCACTCCCCCAAGGCCAGTTCGCCCCATGGCATTTCAGCGAAGCCTTCCCCTCACGCTGTGCATCCAGCCTATGACATATGGATCAGAGCACCCCAGTTGCGCGCTTCCTCCGGGTGCCGCCACAGGCCTACGTCTGGGAAGGCGTGACACCGTCGACGTCGGCCCCACCGAACGAACCGGCGCGGCGGGCACCGGGCCCTGCAGCCCTGCCTCCCGGGAGCGCGCGAGAGCCGGCAACCGGAACAGGCCTGGCAGGGGCCCGGCTCAAGGTCACCCCAGGAAGCTCACCCGTACCTGCCGGTGCGGATTGTCCACGTTCGTATCGACCAGGCAGACGGACTGCCACGTGCCGAGCTCCATCCGGCCTCCGACGACGGGGAGGGTGGCGTGGGGTGGGACGAGGGCGGGGAGGACGTGGTCGCGGCCGTGGCCGGGGCTGCCGTGGCGGTGGCGCCAGCGGTTGTCGGCGGGGAGGAGGTCGTGCAGGGCGGCCAGGAGGTCTTCGTCGCTGCCTGCGCCGGTTTCCAGTACGGCGATGCCGGCGGTGGCGTGGGGGACGAAAATATTCAGCAGGCCGTCACGGCCGTCTGCTGCCTCTCGGAGGAAGGCGGCGCAGTCGGCGGTGAGGTCGGCGACGGTCTCGGTCGCCCCCGTGGTGAGGTCAAGGGTGCGGGTGGTGAATGCGGTGCTCATGCCTTCATTTTGGTACGGACATCCCGCCCTGGTTCGCCACCCCGCGGGCGTCTCCCGCAATGCTGCCTCAATGCTCCGGCAACAAAGGTCCACCAGCCGAGATGACGTTTGACCCCCCTTACAGCGCACCGCTACGTTCAGCGACATGTCTACATCAGCCCTGCTCACCACGCGCGGTCACATCGACCTGCTGCGGGTGGCCTCTGCCGCGTGTCGCCGCGGCGGCTGTTGTTGTTGATGCCGCGTTGCTGTTGATGTCGTTGCAGCGCCGTTGTCGTTGTCGTTGCTGACGCCGTTGCTCATGCCGTTCTAGGTTTTGTGCGCGTTGCGGCGGGGCTCTTCGTCGGTTTCCTTGCGGCTCTTCGCGGCTGTTTCGAGGCTTCGGCTTTCTGGTCCGGCTCTGGCTCTGGCTCTGGCTGCCTTTCGGGGGTGGTTTTCAGGGACTGTCGTGGATCGATTTGGGTTCGCTCGTGGTCGGTTTTCCGGTTGTCGGTAGTCGGTTCTCTGTTGTCATTTCGCCGGGTTCCGGGCTTCCGGCTTGCGCGGCCGGCTTGCGCGGTTTGTCGCCTTGTCGGCCTGGCCCTTTGTCGCTTGTTGGTGCCTTTGTTGGGCCGGCCGGCTTCGCCTGTGCGTTGTGGCGTCGGGCGTTCGGACGTTCGGGCGTGACATGTGCCTTCGGTTCCCGTCCCGCTGCTCCCCGGCCCCGCTGTTCGTCGTCCCCTCCCCCGCCCCCGCTGTTCTCGCATTCTTCCTCCCTCACCTCCCTGTGGAGCATTGATGACTCTCGATCAGGCCGTGGCCCGCGACGCGCCACCCGATATAGCTGCTGATGCAGAGCAACCGTCCCTTGCGAAGGACGTCGTGGAGGCGGCGGTGACATCCGCGTCCGGCACCGAGGGGCTGGAGCTTGCTCGGGTGGTTCCGGTTTCCGGGCGTCGGTGGTCGGTGCCGCGGTGGTTGCGTCGTACGGTGGGGCCCCTCGCGCTGCTGGTGCTGTGGCAGGTGCTCAGTGCGGGCGGTGTGCTGGAGGCCGACATTCTGGCGTCGCCCGGGACCATCGCCGCCACCGCCGGGGACCTGGTTGCGGACGGCACGCTGCCGTCGGCGATGTTGGTGTCGCTCCAACGGGTCGCGGTCGGGCTGTTGTTGGGTGGCGTGACCGGCGTGGCGCTGGCGCTCGCGTCGGGGCTTTCGCGGCTCGGCGAGGATCTGGTCGACGCGACGGTGCAGATGCTGCGGTCCGTCCCCTGGGTGGGCGTGATTCCGCTGTTCATCATCTGGCTGGGCATCGGCGAGGCACCCAAGATTGCCCTGATCTCGTTGGGCGTTGCCTTCCATCTTTATCTGAACGTCTATGCCGGGATTCGTGGTGTGGATGCGCAGTTGGTGGAGGCGGGGAACTCGCTCGGGCTGAGCCGATGGGGCCTGATCCGCCATGTGGTGCTGCCCGGCGCGCTGCCGGGTGCCATGACCGGGCTGCGCTATTCGCTGGCCACCGCATGGCTCGCGTTGGTCTTCGGCGAGCAGGTCAACGCCGATGACGGCCTCGGCTTTCTGATGAACCAGGCCAGGGAATTCTTCCGCACCGACGTGATCGTGGTGTGCCTCGTGGTCTACGCGATCCTCGGGCTCATCGCCGACTTTCTCGTCCGTACCCTCGAAAGGCTGCTGCTGCAATGGCGACCGACGTTCACGGGTCAGTGACCGACACCCGGCACGAGGAGCGGCCGGACTCCGCAGCCTCCGGTTCCGCTGTGCAGGTGAGCGGGCTGGTGCGCGCCTTCGGCGAGCGGGCCGTCATCGACGACCTCCAACTGTCCATCCGGCCGGGCGAGTTCGTGGCGCTGCTCGGGCGCAGCGGCTGCGGAAAGTCGACCTTGCTGCGTGTGCTGGCCGGCCTCGACCGGGAGATCGAGGGCGAGGTGCTGGTGCCGCGCCGCAAGGCCGTGGCGTTCCAGGCCCCACGGTTGATGCCCTGGAAGCGGGTCTGGCGGAATGTGCTGCTGGGGCTGCCGGGACGGCCGGAACGCGACGCCGCCGTACGGGCGTTGGAGGAGGTCGGGCTCGGTCATCGGTCGGACGCCTGGCCCAAGACGCTGTCCGGCGGGGAAGCCCAGCGGGCGTCGCTCGCCCGTGCCCTGGTGCGTGAGCCGGATCTGCTGCTGCTCGACGAGCCGTTCGGTGCCCTCGATGCGCTGACCCGGATCAAGGCCCAGCGCCTGGTGTCCGAGCTGTGGCAGGAGCGTGGCTGCGCGGTGCTGCTGGTCACCCATGACGTGGAGGAGGCCCTGCTGCTGGCGGACCGGGCGCTGGTGATGGAGGGCGGCCGGATCGCGTACGAGACCACGGTGGACCTGCCGCGACCGCGCGATATCGCTGATCCGCACTTCGGCGCGTTGCGTGCCCGATTGCTCGACCGGCTCGGTGTGGAGGCCGCGGACGGCGGTGGAGGTTCCGGAGCGGATGCGGAGGGCGCGCCGGTGGCCGCCTCTCCCGGCACGACCGAGACCTCCCCTGCCGCCGCCTGACACCTGAGCGGATTGCACGGCAGTTGCATTGCGCGGCAGTGCATTGTTCGGCAGTGCATTGCGCGGGCGTTGCGCGGCAGGTCGCCCGGCGCCCGGTGCCCATCTGACGACCGCGGGCGGAACTGAGAGCTGACAGCCGGCGCGCACCCCTCCACATCCCCCACCCAGATCAGCCCCCGACCGCAAGCCACCTACTCACCCCACCGCCTTCCCCCAACCTCACCCCAGTCCCACCCCAAGAACGAAACGGACGCCCCATGAGAGCACGCCCCATCGCCCCAGCCGCCCTGTTGCTCCCGCTCACCCTGCTGCTGGCCGCCTGCGGTGGTTCGTCGGGGGCCGCGGGAGCCGGCGGGGGCGCCGGTAGCGGGACGGACGGCGAGGGGTCGTTGACCCTCAACGTCGGTGACCAGAAGGGTGGTTACGAGGCGTTGCTGCGGGCGGCCGGCGAGCTGGACGACCTTCCGTACAAGATCAAGTGGTCTACCTTCACCTCGGGACCGCCGCTGTTGGAGGCGGTCAACGCCGGGGCCGTGGACGTCGGTGGGGTCGGCAACACCCCGCCCGTGTTCGCCGCCGCGGCGAAGTCGAAGATCAAGGTGATCGCCGGGACGCACAGCAGCTCGGACGGCGAGGCGGTCCTGGTGAAGAAGGGCTCCCCGCTCAAGCGGCCTGCGCAGCTGAAGGGCAAGTCGATCGCCGTTGCCCAGGGCAGCTCCGCGCACTACCAGCTCATTGCCACGCTGAAGAAGGCCGGGCTGACGCCGAAGGACGTCACGCTCAACTACCTTCAGCCGGCCGATGCGCTCGCCGCTTTCACCCGGGGGAAGGTGGATGCCTGGGCGGTGTGGGACCCGTACACCTCGCAGGCCCTGGACCAGGCCGATGCCCGGGTGCTGACCAGCGGGCAGGGCGTCGTCAACGGACTGGGCTTCCAGGTCGCGGCGCCTGCCGCGTTGGACGACAAGAAGAAGGCGGCGGCGCTGAAGGACTACACGGGCCGGGTGCGGCGGGCGCAGAACTGGGTGTTCAAGCACCCCGACGTCTGGTCGAAGGCCTGGGCGAAGGAGACCGGGCTGCCGGAAAAGGTAGCGCTGGACGCGGTCAAGCGCACCCGGGGAACGGCGGTCGCGGTCGCCGTGGACAAGGACGCCATCGCCTCCGAGCAGCAGATCGTCGACTCGTTCGCGGCGCTGAAGCTGATTCCCCGCTCCTTCGACTTCGGGGAATTCGTCGATCCCCGTTTCAACGGTGGCCTGCCGCCTTCGAGCACGGCGCCGCGTACCTATGGAAAGGCTCAGTGAGATGTCCGTACACCTGCATTGGTTTCTGCCCACCGGCGGCGACGGGCGGACCCTCGTCGACCGGCATGCCTACACCGACGGCGGCATCCGGCGTGACCGCATCACTCCGGTCAGCGGGGTACGCGCCCCGGACATCGAATATCTGGCCCAGATCGCCAAGGCTGCCGAGCAGTTGGGGTTCGAGGCGGTGCTCACGCCGACCGGTACGTGGTGCGAGGACGCCTGGCTGACGACGGTCGCGCTCGCCCAGGTCACCGAGCGGCTGAAGTTCCTGGTCGCGTTCCGGCCAGGGGTGATCTCGCCGGTGCTGGCGGCGCAGATGGCGGCGACCTATCAGCGGATCTCGCGTGGACGGCTGCTGCTGAATGTGGTGACCGGGGGCGATTCGACCGAGCAGAAGCGGTTCGGCGATCATCTCGGCCATGACCGGCGGTATGCCCGTACGGATGAGTTCCTACAGGTCGTACGGGGTGTGTGGGGCGGCAAGCCGTTCGACTTCCGGGGCGAGCACTATCAGGTCGAGGGCGGCCTCACGGCGCTGCCGCCGGACCCCCTGCCGCAGATCTTCTTCGGCGGCTCGTCCGCCGCCGCGGGGCCGGTCGCCGCCCGGAACGTGGATGTGTACCTCACCTGGGGCGAGCCGCCCGAGGAGGTCAGGCAGAAGATCGACTGGATCCGCGGGCTGGCGGAGAAGGAGGGGCGTACCGTCCGGTTCGGCATCCGGCTGCACACCATCTCCCGGGACTCCTCGAAGGAGGCCTGGGCGACCGCGGACCGGCTGCTCGACGACCTCGATCCGGAGACGGTCGCGGCCGCGCAACAGGCACTGGGCAGGAGCGAGTCGGTGGGGCAGCAGCGGATGCTGGCGCTGCACGGCGGCTCGCGCGACAAGCTGGAGATCTCGCCCAATCTGTGGGCGGGTGTCGGCCTGGTACGCGGTGGCGCCGGCACCGCGCTGGTGGGCAGCCATGCCGAGGTGGCCGACCGGATCGAGGAATACCACTCGCTGGGCATCGAGCACTTCGTGCTCTCCGGCTATCCGCACCTGGAGGAGGCTTACTGGTTCGGCGAGGGGGTAAGGCCGGAGCTTGCCGCCCGTGGGCTGCTGGATGCGGGGCCCGCTCCGCTGGACGGCGTGCCGGCCGCCCATGGCCGACCGGCATCCGCACCGGGCGGGGCGCCGCTGCTGGTCGCCGGCGGCCGCTGAGCGGGATCCGTGCGCTGCGCCCGGCAGAGGTTGCCGCCGGGCGGGATCCGTGGGGCGCGCCCGGCCATCGCTGTCGGCGAGCGAGTTCTGTGGGGCGCCCCGGCCGTCGTTGCCGGCGAGCAGGTCCGCAGGTCGGCCCGGCCGGCCTGCGCCCCGCCGGGGCGTCCCACAGAACCGCAGCGGCGCGCGGCGCGCGTCGCGGAAGCCGGCCGCGTCCCCCGGGAAGAGATCCAGCCCACCCCGAGTTAGGTGAAACATGAACTACACCGGGGTGCGCGAAGTCGATGTCGTGGTGATCGGCGCCGGGCAGGCCGGCCTGGCCGCCGCCTTTCATCTGCGGCGGGTGGGTGGAGTACCGGACCGGGACTTCGTGGTGCTCGATCACTCTCCGCGCCCCGGCGGGGCCTGGCAGTTCCGGTGGCCCACGCTGACGTACGACAAGGTGCACGGGATGCATGCGCTGCCGGGCATGGAGCTGACCGGCGCCGACCCGCAGCGCCCCTCGTCCGAAGTGATCGGCGCGTACTTCGACAGCTACGAGCAGACCTTCGGGCTGCGGGTGCACCGGCCGGTGAGCGTGACGGCGGTGCGCGAGGGCGGTGGGGTTCCCCCGTGGGCGGAGCCTGCCGGATGGACGGGGACTGCCGGATGGACGGGGACTGGTGGAGGGACAGAGCCCGTCGGATGGGCGGGCACTGGTGGACGGACGGAGCCTGTCGGAGTCCTTGGGAGAGGACGTCTGCTGGTCGAGACGTCGGTGGGGGACTATGCGACGCGGGCGCTGATCAATGCCACCGGGACCTGGGACCGGCCGTTCTGGCCGCGGTTTCCCGGGCAGGAGACGTTCCGCGGCCGTCAGCTGCACAGTTCCCGGTACCCAGGGCCGGAGGACTTCCGCGATGCACGGGTCGTGGTGGTGGGCGGCGGCACGTCGGCCGTTCAGCAACTGATGGAGATCGCGCCGGTCGCGGCCGCCACGACCTGGGTGACCCGCCGGCCGCCGGTGTTCCGCGAGGGGCCGTTCGGTGAGGCGCAGGGCCGGGCCGCGGTCGCCCTGGTGGCGGAGCGGGTCAGGCAGGGGCTGCCGCCGCGGAGCGTGGTGAGCGTGACCGGGCTGCCCATGACCGAGGCGATCCGGCAGGCCCGCGAGAGCGGCGCGCTGGAGCGGCTGCCGCTCTTCGAACGCATCACGCCCACGGGCGTGGTCTGGGACGACGGACGCGTCGTCGAGGCCGATGTGATCCTGTACGCGACAGGGTTCCGCGCCGCCATCGACCATCTGGCCCCGCTGCGGCTGCGCGAGCCGGGCGGCGGTATCCGGATGGACGGCACCCGCACGCTGCGTGATGCGCGGGTCCATCTCGTCGGTTACGGGCCGTCGGCGAGCACCATCGGCGCCAACCGCGCGGGCCGTGCCGCGGTCGGCGAAATCCGCCGGCTGCTCGCCGAAGACCCTCAACCGGCGGACGGGCAGGCGGGGTTGGCGGGCAGCTTCGTCTCGTAGGGCGGGTCCGCGCGCTCGACCGGGCGGCGGTCCCGAAGTCCGGCAACGCCGACGAACCGTCCGCGCGGCGAGGCACCGCGAGCCCCCCGGCCACGAGTCCCCTTCGCGCCCCGTACGCAACCCGCGCGTGTCCCGTACGCAGCCCGCGCCCGTCCCGTACGCACCCCCTACGCACCCCCCAGGCGACTCGCCATGTGACTCGCCATGCGAACGAACGACCCCGGGATCACCCGTTCCCCAGTAAGCATGATCGAAGAGGTGAGGGCTTCAATTGACTCATTGCGACCGGCAATGATGACGGGGCGCGAGCGGCGGAATGCAGTCCGTTACCGCGTCTCCGGCCGATACCCCTTGCTGGGCCGGAGAGTTGAGTCCCCCAACTTCAAGGAGAAGATTCCGATGGACATCCTCACCGCCCTCCTCGCCCACGTACTCCACCTCGTGGGCTGGCTCGTCTGACAGACCGCGCTCCGAAGGCGCCGCCCCTCCCTGTCCCGGGACGGGCGGCGCCTTCATGTGTTCCGCAGAGCGCGGTCCGCCGGGCCTGGTCCCCGCGCTCACCCTCCGGGCTATTTCTCCAGCTTCTGCCGGGAGGTCTCCGGAAGCGTCAGATAGACGAGGAACGAGACGAGGCAGAGCGCGGACACGTACCAGGGGAAGAGGTCGGCGTGGCCGGCCTGCTTGAACCAGGTGCCGACGTAGGGGGCGGTGCCACCGAAGAGGGCGACGGTGAGCGAGTACGGGAAGCCGATGCCGGCGGCACGTACCCGCGCGGGGAACACTTCGGCGTTCACCGCCGCGGCGATCGCGGTGTAGCCGGTGAGCAGCACCATGCCCGCGCACTGCACCAGCAGCAAGGAGGCGAACGAGTCGGTCACCAGGTGCAGGAGCGGTACGGCCAGGACGGCGAAGCCCAGCGAGAAGCCGAGCAGCAGCGGTTTGCGGCCGATGCGGTCCGAGAGCATGCCGCCGAGCGGCTGGAGCAGGGCGAAGAAGGCGAGCGAGAGGGTGCCGACGGTGAGTGAATCGCCCTTGTCGAAGCCCGCGTTGACCTGTGCGTAGGTGGGCAGATAGGTCGTCCACGTGTAGTAGGCGATGGTGCCGCCCGCGGTGATGCCGCAGATGAGCAGGGACTGCCGGGGGTGGCGGCGCAGCGCCTCGAAGATCCCGGGGCGGTCGGCCGCCTGCTGCTCGGAACTGCGCGTCTCTTGGGCGCCGCGCCGGATCCACAGGCCCAGCAGGCTCAGCAGCGCGCCGACGAGGAACGCCACCCGCCAGCCCCACTCCCCCATCTGCTGTTCGTTGAGCAGGGCCGCGAGCAGCGCCGCCGTCCCGGAGGCCAGCAGCTGGCCGGCGGTCGTGGACACGTACTGGAAGCTGGAGAACAGCCCACGCCGGCCGGGCCCCGCCGATTCGACGAGGAAGGTCGTGGAGGCCGCGAATTCGCCGCCCACCGACAGGCCCTGCACCAGGCGTGCGACGACCAGGGTGAGGGGCGCCAGTACGCCGGTGGCCGCGTAGGTGGGGGTGAGTGCCACCAGCAGGCTGCCACCGCCCATCAGCAGGATGGTCAGGGTCAGTGCGGTCCGCCGGCCGCGGCGGTCGGCGACCGCACCCATCAGCAGTCCGCCGACCGGCCGCATGAAGAAGCCGACCGCGAAGACGGCGAAGGTGGAGAGGAGCGGCACCAGGGAGTTCCCGGCGCCCTCCGGGAAGATCTGCCCGGCGAAGTAGACCGCGAGGAAGGAGTACGCGTACCAGTCGTACCACTCGACGGCGTTGCCGATGGAGGCGGCGGCCAGCTGCCGCAGCCGTGACGGCGGGCGGGCACCGTCCGGCGCCTGGTCCTTGGCTATGTGTTCGGCACTCGACATGGTCCTCCGCTCCTGGTTCTTCTCCTTGGCCTGCTGCTGGGGCAGGATGAGCCGACAGGTGATCATGTACCGCGGAAGCGGATGACCGCCAGAGGCCGGGGGCGGCCGAAAGGAGATGGCAACGTGCGGGTAGCACTGTTCGTCACCTGTATCAACGACTTGCTCCATCCGCGGACGGGGCAGGCGGTGGTGGCGCTGCTGGAGCGGCTGGGGGTGGAGGTCGATTTCCCCGCCGAGCAGAGCTGCTGCGGCCAGCCGCAGTTCAACACCGGCTACCGGCATGCCACCGAGCCGCTGGTGCGCCGCTTCGACCGGGCGTTCCGGGACTACGAGTACGTGGTCACGCCGTCCGGCTCCTGTGCGGCGATGGTGCGTGACAACTACTCGCGGATCGGGGCGAAGGCGGCCGCCGAGGGACGGGGCCGGGGGCTCATCGACGCGGCGGCGGTCGCGGTGCCCAAGACGTACGAGCTCACCGAATTTCTGGTGGATGTGCTGAAGGTGGAGGATGTCGGCGCCTATTACCCGCATACCGTCACCTATCACCCCACCTGCCACGGACTGCGGCTGCTGGGACTGGGCGACCGGCCGCGGCGGCTGCTGGAGCACGTCAAGGGGCTGGAGCTGCGGGAACTGCCGGGCGCCGAGGAGTGCTGCGGCTTCGGCGGCACCTTCGCGGTGAAGAACCCGGCCGTCTCGGCGGCGATGGGCGCCGACAAGGTCCGCAACATCGTCGGGACCGGCGCCGAGGCGGTCTGCGCAGTCGACAACTCCTGTCTGCTGCACATCGGCGGCACCCTCACCCGCCAGGGCTCGGCGGTCCGCCCGGTCCATATCGCCGAGATCCTGGCCAGTACGGAAGGGAGCGTGCGGTGAGCGGCACCTACCTGGGCATGCCGGCCTTCCCCCGGGCCGCCGCCATGTCCACCCGCGACAGCCAGCTGCGCGCCAACCTCACCCACGCCACGCACACCATCCGTGACAAGCGGGCCAAGGCCGTTGCGGAGCTGGACGACTGGGCGCAGCTGCGAGCCGCGGGCGCCGCGGTGAAGGACCGTACGCTGCGCCATCTCGACCACTATCTGGAGCGGCTGGAGGCCGCGGTCACCGCCGCGGGCGGGCAGGTCCACTGGGCCGTGGACGCCGACGAGGCCAACCGGATCGTCACCCGGCTGGTACGGGAGACCGGCGAGACGGAGGTCGTCAAGGTCAAGTCGATGGCGACTCAGGAGATCGGGCTGAACGAGGCCCTGGCCGAGGCCGGTATCCGCGCGTACGAGACGGATCTCGCCGAGCTGATCGTGCAACTGGGCCACGATCTGCCGTCCCACATCCTGGTCCCGGCGATCCACCGCAACCGCTCCGAGATCCGCGACATCTTCCGCCGGGAGATGGGCAGTTGGGGGCGCCCGGCACCCGAGGGGCTGACCGACTCCCCCGCCGAGCTGGCCGAGGCGGCGCGGCTGCATCTGCGGGAGAAGTTCCTGACCGCGAAGGTCGGGATCTCCGGCGCCAACTTCATGGTCGCGGAGACCGGCACCCTGGTCGTCGTGGAGTCCGAGGGCAACGGCCGGATGTGTCTGACCCTCCCCGAGACGCTGATCTCCGTCGTCGGCATCGAGAAGGTGGTGCCGAGCTGGCAGGACCTGGAGGTCTTTCTCCAGTTGCTGCCCCGTTCCTCCACCGCCGAGCGGATGAATCCGTACACCTCCATGTGGACGGGCACGACGGACGGGGACGGGCCGCGGACCTTCCATCTGGTGCTGCTCGACAACGGGCGCACCGACACCCTCGCCGACACCGTCGGGCGGCAGGCCCTGCGCTGTATCCGCTGCTCGGCCTGTCTGAACGTCTGCCCGGTGTACGAACGGGCCGGCGGGCATGCATACGGCTCGCCGTACCCCGGCCCGATCGGCGCCATCCTCACTCCCCAACTACGGGGAACGGAAGGGTCGTTGGAGGCGTCGCTGCCGTATGCCTCGTCGCTGTGCGGGGCCTGCTACGAGGTGTGTCCGGTGGCCATCGACATCCCCGAGGTGCTGGTGCATCTGCGGGAGCGGGTCGTGGAGGGCGGGCCGGTCACCCGGGGCGGGGCGCGCACCGTCCTCAAACCGGCCAAGGGCCACGCCGCGGAGCGGGCCGCGATGCGCGCGGCGGCCTGGGCGTTCGACCACCCGGGCGCGCTGCGCAGCGGAATGCGCCTGGCGGCCCGTACCCGTCGGCTGCATCCACAGCGGCTGCCGGGCCCGGGCCGCGCCTGGTCACGGACGCGCGATCTGCCTGCGGTGCCGGCCGAGTCCTTCCGCGACTGGTGGCAGCGCACCCGAGGGACGGCATCGGAGCACGGGACGGCGTGGGAGCACGGTACGGCTTCGGAGCGCGGGACGTCGTCGGAGCAGCGAGGAGGCGCCGAGTGAGCAGCCGGGACGTGGTGTTGGCGCGGGTGCGCCGGGCGCTGGTGGATGTGCCGCGCGGGGAGGGACCGGGCGGTTCGCCGGTGGCGCGTGACTACCACCGGGTGCACGGGTCCCGTACGAGCGCGCAGAACGTCGATCTGCTCGCGGAGAATCTCGCGGACTACCGGGCGGTCGTACACCGCAGTGATGCCGAGGAGCTGCCGCGGCTGATCGGCCGGCTGCTGGCGGAGCGCGGGGCGCGGACGGTGCTGGTGCCGCCGGGCCTGGACGCCTCATGGACGGCCGGCAGCGATGTCACCCTCGTCGGGGACCGCGCATCGAGCACTCCCCGTGAACTCGACGCCGTGGACAGTGTGCTGACGGGCTGTGCGGTGGCCATCGCGGAGACCGGCACCCTGGTCCTGGACGCCGGTCCCGACCAGGGCAGACGCCGGATCACACTGGTGCCGGACCATCATCTCTGTGTCGTACGCGTCCCCGGCCAGGTGGTCGGCTCGGTGCCCCAGGCGCTGCCGCGGCTGGCGCCGGACCGCCCGCTCACCTGGATCTCCGGGCCGTCCGCGACCAGCGACATCGAACTCGACCGGGTGGAGGGGGTGCACGGGCCGCGGACACTGGAGGTGATTCTGCTGGCAGCGGCGTCGGAGGCAGAGGTGGAGCCGGAGGCGGACTGAGCGAAGGCGCGGGCGGGGAGTGACTGCGACAGGTGTGCGACCCCGCTGTCAGTGGGGATTCCTACACTGATCGGGATGCCCTGCGCACACGCGGTGCGGGGGCGCGCGCCCGGGGTGGGGAGGGAGCACATGGTGCTGCGGCAGGTCTTACCACCACGGCGTTCCGGCGCGACAGGCCGCTCGCCCGCACCGGATCCCGGACCGCCGCCCGCTGCCGACGCGCCCGCCTCCGCACCGTCCCGGCTGCTGACATGGCTGGGGCGGCTGGGCGTCCCGGCCGCCGCGTTCGCCGTGTTCCAGACGCTGCTGGGGATCCTGCCGCAGAACCTCGCGGGCGAGGCGGCACGGTACTTCGTGGCGGCGACCGCCGGATGCGGGGTCGGCGCCGTGGTGTGGCTGGCGGCGGCCCTGCTGCGGACGCGCGCCGCGGCCGCCCTCGCCGCGTCGCCGCCCGACCCCGCGCCCTCACCCGCCGGATCGCTGCCCGAGCTGATGGACGGCACGTACCAGGCACTGCGGCGCGGTCTCTCGGTGATCGAGGTGTCCGGACGCGGACCGCTCACCGGCTGGCCGCACTCCCTCGCGGAGAGCGATCCGCCGGTGCACCCGACGGCGTTCGGCACGGCGTACGGGCTGCATCTGCTGCTCGACATCGCGCCGTACGACGGCCGCATACGGGCGGGGCAGGTGGCCGAGACGCTGTGGCGGCTGCGCCTTCCCGGCGGCGGGTGGGCCGCCCGCTCCCAGGGCAGCGGAGCGCGGCCCGAGGTGACCGCGGTCGTGCTGGGTGCGCTGGCGCGGGCCGGTGCCGATCCGCGGCTGCTGGAGGCGGAAATACGCTCCTGCGAGGTGCTGTGGAACCCCGACCATGACGCGTCGGGGCTGGCAAACACTTATGTGGTGACGAATGTGCTGCGCGGGCTGCTGCGTGCCGCGCCCGGCTCCACCGCGCTGGACGGACTGCGCGAGGTGCTGGTGAACGGCGCCACGGCCGACCCGGCGCGCGGCAACCACCGCTGCTGGGGCGCGGCGCTGGCCACCGGCCGCGGCAATCCGGCGCCGTCCGCGGCGCACACCGCGCGGGCGGTGGTGGCGCTGGACCGGGCCGCACGGGTACTGGGCGAGGACGAGCGGCAGCGCACAGTACGCGAGGAGGGGCTGCGCTGGCTGCTGGCCGCCCCCGCGACGCCGGCGGGCGGGGTGGCCGATCTACAGAACTGCCAGGAGGAGGTACGCCGACCGGACCAGGAGGATCCACTGCATCAGGAGCTGCTGTCCGTACGGCATTTCGCGGCCGCATGGGTGGCCCGTGCGCTGATGACGGACGGTGCCCGGAAGGTCGCCGCCGAGGGAGTGGGGCCGGCGGCGTGGGAGGCGCAGCTGACCGCCGCCGTGGCGCGGGTCCGCGGCATGCAGCGGGGCGGGGTGTGGCGGTGGGACGACGGGCCCATGGGTCACCCGGTGTGGATGGCGTACCAGGGCCTGTCGGTACTGCGGCGGCATGCGCTGATGGTCTACCGGCCGTGAGGCGGACGGCAGGGTTCCGAGGGGGCGGGGCCAGGCCTGGTGGTGCTCCCGCCCGGTGAAGGCCAGGGGCGGGTCGGTTCGGATCGGGTCGGTTCGGATCGGGTCAGGTCAGGTCAGGACGGGTCAGGACGGGACGGTCAGGGGCACGAGGGCTGTCGGGCGGATGATGAGGGCCGGTGTGATCAGCGCGAGTGTGATCAGTGCCGGGGCGGTCAGGGTCGGGGCGGTCAGGGGGTCGGCGAAGGGAAGGCGGTCTCATGCAGGTCGAGGAAGCCCGGCGGCTGTTGGCGGAACGGCTGGGCGGCGGGCCGGCGCCGCCGTCGCCCGAGTCGGCACGCGCGGTGACCGCCCGGCTGGCACACCCCGATACGCTCGGTCCGCTGGTGCGCCGATTATCCGCCGGCGATCTGGACCTGGCGGAGTGCACCCGGCTCTCGTACCGCCATGTGCTGGGCTTCGACAAGCTGTTGCTGCTGGCCGGCGCCCCGCGGTTCATGCTGCGGGTCCATTTCTGGCACGGCAGGACCGGCCCGGCCCCCGAGGACATTCACAACCACCGGTGCGCGATCGCCTCGGCGGTGCTGCGCGGAAGCGTCCGGATGGAGTGCTACGAGCCGGCCGCGGACGGCGTACCCGCGACCGCCTACCAGGAGACGATCGACGGCCCCGGCGGCGCCTGGCGGCTCCAGCGGGTCGGGGACGCACGCCTGCGGCTCCTGTGCACGGAGCAGTACGGCCCCGGCCGGAGCTACGGCCTGGCCGCCCGTACGCTGCACCGGGTGGTGAGCGAGGGGCCGACGGTGACGCTGTTCCTGGAGACCGCCCCACAAAGGTCGGTGACCGATGTGTACGTCAGGAACAGCAGCCACGTCACGAGCACCGGGACCGGGCGCAGCGACTCCGCCTCGGACGGCGGCCCCGCCACGTACAGAACTTCCGCCACCGCCGGAGGTTCCGTCACGGACACCGGTTCCGTCACGGACATCGGCGATGACCGGATCACCGACCACGACCGAAGCAGCGGCGACGACCGAAGCGGTGGCGACAGCCGGACCGTCGGCGATATCAGGACCGGCGGCGCCGAGCGGGCCGGTCCGCCGCCCAAGACTCCGCTGCCGCCGGCCGTCTATCTTGCCGAACTCGACGCGCTGGCAAGGTCTTTGGGCTACTGAAGGCCGGTGGCGCCGGGTAGCGGATGCGGGCCGTCATGGCGTGGAGCCCGGCCGCGTCCAGCCGGCCGGCGAGCGCCTGGCGGATCACCTCGAGGTTGTAGGCGTCCACCCCGATCTCCGCCAGTTCGGCGGGCCGTGCCCACAGATAGGCCTGATCCGGGCTGGGCAGGACGACATCCAGCGTCAGCGGCCGGACGATGAAGTTCTCCTGGTGGTTGTGGACACGGCGGCCCCGATAGTCGCTCAGGAAGCTGGACGAGCCGGTGTGCGCGACGATGGTGCCGAGGATTCCGGTCTCTTCCTTCAGCTCCCGCAGGGCACCGCTCTCGGCGGACTCCCCGCGATCGAGCTTCCCGCACGGCACGCCCCACGCGCCGGGCAGAAAGCGCTCGCGGTAGCTGCGGCGCACGATCAGCACACAGGCCTCGTGCACCACCACCGCCGCGGCCAGATGGGTATCGGCTGCAATCTGGTTCATCGGACATCTCGCAATCCGAAGAGACGGGCACAGGCCCGTGGCGGAGGTCCACCGTACCGACGATGACGCAGCTACGGGCCGGTTCCGGGGCACCCGCCGGAGCACCGTGAGGCGGCTACCCCCGCGGGGAAACCGGGCGCTCGAAGAAGGTCTCCAACGAGATGATCGCCTGGGTTCCGCTGACCCCCTCGATCGCATACAGCCTGCGCAGGACGTCCTGAAGCCCCTCGGTGGTGGCGGTTCGCACCTTCACCAGGACGGAGGCGCTGCCCGCGATCACATGTGCCTCCTGGATCTCGGGGACGGCAAGGAAGGCGGCGGCCGAATCGCCCATCCATGCCGAGGACTCGACCATGACGAACGCCAGGACTCCGCGGCCGAGGGCAGCGGGGTCCACGTCCACGGTCGTACGCCGGATCACTCCGCGCTCCCTGAGCTTGCGGACCCGCTCATGGGCGGCACCGGCCGAGAGGCCGACCGCCTTGCCGAGCGCCGCATAGGCCTGGGTGGCGTCCTGTTGGAGCAGGGCAACGAGTTCACGGTCGACGTCATCCATGCTTGCCACCATATCTCGTTCCGAGATATCACTACACTGCTGAATGTGGTTCAGGTCCTCACTCAGAGAGGCTTAACGTGTCTGATTCCCTGGCGACTTCGCCATACGAGATACTGGACGACCGCTTCCGGACCGGAAGGTGCGCGAACGGCGACGCACGCCTGGAGACGCTGCACGAGAACTGCCGCTGGGCCGAGGGCCCGGTCTATCTGCCCGCCTGGCGTCAGTTGATCTGGAGCGACATCCCCAACGACCGGATGCTGCGCTGGGACGAACCGACCGGCACGGTCGGCGTCTTCCGTTCCCCGGCCGGACACAGCAACGGCAACACCCTCGACGGGCAGTCCCGGCTGATCAGCTGCGAACAGGGCAACCGCCGCGTCACCCGCACCGAGCACGACGGAACCCTCACGGTGCTGGCCGACCGCTTCGAAGGCAAGCGGCTCAACAGCCCGAACGATGCGGTCGTGCACTCCGACGGCACCCTCTGGTTCTCCGATCCGGACTTCGGAATCACCAGCGACTACGAGGGCCACCGCGCCGAGAGCGAGATCGGCGCCTGCCATGTCTATCGGATCGATCCGTCGACGGGCGCCGTCACCCTTGCCGCGGACGGCTTCGGCGGGCCGAACGGGCTGGTCCTCTCCCCCGACGAAGAGCAGTTGTACGTCTCGGACACCCGCGCCGGTCAGATCCGGGTCTTCGACGTACGGGCGGACCGGTCGCTCTCGGAGGGCAGGGTCTTCGCCGAAACCACCGACGGCGAGAGCCGGTTCGACAACATCCGCTTCGATGACGAGGGCCGGCTGTGGGCGGCCGCCATGGCCGGCGGGGTGCACTGCTACGCCCCGGACGGCACCCTGATCGGGCGGCTCCGCGTCCCCGAGGCGGTCTCCAACATCGCCTTCGGCGGCCCGAAGAACAACCGCCTCTTCATCACGGCGACGACCACGCTGTACTCACTGGTGATGTCGGTGACGGGGGCGCCCCGGATCCGCCGCCCGCGCTGATTCCGCGCATCGTCGCGGAACGGCCCGAGCCTGGTGGTGACGACACCAGGCTCGGCCCGTACTCCCCAGTCACCGCCCCGTGCCGTCACGCTGGCTGTCATGAACCCACGCACCACCTTGATCACAGGCGCCACCCAGGGGCTGGGCCGCGGCCTCGCGCTCGACCTCGCCGCCCGCGGCGGCACCGTCCTGCTGCACGGCCGCGACCGCAGCCGTCTGGAGCACGTGGCGGCCGAAGTACGGGCCGCCGCCCCTCGGTCCACTGTCCGCACCTACCTTGCCGATCTGGCCGACCTCGGCCAGGTGCACGCGATGGCGGCGCGGATCCGTGCGGCGGAGCCCCGGCTCGACGGCTTGATCAACAACGCCGTCGCGGGCGGTGGCACCGAGCCGCTCAAGCGCGAACTGAGCCACCAGGGACACGAGTTGCGGTTCGCCGTGAACCACCTCGCCCCGTACGCCCTCACCCGCGATCTGCTGCCGCTGCTGACCGCCTCGGCACCCGCCCGCGTGGTCAACGTCGCCTCGATCGGGCAGGAGGCCCTCGACTTCGACGACCTCATGCTGGAGCGGGACTACGAAGGACTGCGCGCCTACTGCAAGAGCAAGCTCGCCCTGATCATGGCGACCTTCCACCTGGCCGCCGAGCTGGAGGGCACCGGCGTCACGGTGAACACCCTCCATCCGGCCCATCTGATGGACACCGCCGGTGTGCGCGCGTACGGCCTGACACCGGTCACCGGTATCGACGAGGGCGTACGCCCCACCGTCCGGCTGCTCATCGACCCGGACCTCGCCGCCACCACGGGCCGCTACTTCGACCAGTTCACCGACACCCGGGCACACGCCCAGGCGTACGACACCGAGGCCCGGGAGCGCCTGATGAAGCTGACGCACGCCCTCATCGACCAGGACTGACCGGCCGGATCGCGGCGGCACGTGCATGCACGGCCCGCCGCGCCCAGGCCACGACATCGCGCCGCGCGTGAGGCCTGCCGCCCGCAGAGCGGTGAGGCGACAAGGGTGACCCTGGTCTTGGTAGGCATCGGATGCGTACCAAGACCAGAGGTCTGGGTAGCCCTCGCGGCCGCCCGCAGACTCTCTGTCATCGCCACCGGGCGCACGGCAGAGAGGCAGCAGCAGCATGAACCGCACCGTCACCGGCCACGCCGACTCCCCCTTCTGGAGGGCCGGTTGGTCCGCCGCCGTACAGCGCCCCAGCGAGGGGTTCCACAAGAACTGGGCGCTGGAGGGGTTCGCCGACCAGACCGTGCGCCAGATCGTGCGGGTCACCGGCTCCGGCACCTCGGCCCGTATCAAGCTCTCCCACCGCTACGGGACCACGCCGCTGGAGGTGTCCGGTGCCACGATCGCCCGTACGGGCCAGGGGGCGGCCGAGCAGGCCGGCACGGTTCGGCGGCTCACCTTCGGCGGGGCCCATGCGGTGCGGATTCCGGCAGGCGGCGAGATCTACAGCGACGCCGCGGAGTTGAGCGTGGCGCCGTTCGACTCGGTGACGGTGTCGCTCCACTTCGCACGGCCGACCGGCCCCGCCTCGTTCCACGCCCAGGCGTACGCCACCACGTACCGGGCCGCGGGCGACCGGCTCGCCGCGGCCGATCCGGTCGTGTTCAGTGAGACGACGGTGTCCTGGTACTACCTCGCCGCCGTGGAGCTGACGGACGGCACTCCGGCGCGGGACGACACGGTGGTGGTCTTCGGTGACTCCCTCACGGACGGGTTCGCCTCGACCATCGACGGCAACCACCGCTACTCGGACGCGCTGGCCGAGCGGCTGGCCGACCGGGGCATTCCACGCCCCGTGCTCAATCAGGGCATCGGAGGGAATCTGCTGCTCAGCGACTCGGCATGGTTCGGCGAGCGGGCCGGGGGCCGCTTCCGCCGCGATGTGCTCGGCCAGCCGGGGGTGTGCGCGGCGGTGGTGCTGGTGGGCCTCAACGACATCGGCTTCAGCGAGGTCGAGCTGCTGACGTACCGGCCGAATCCGGACCGGTCGGTGGCTGAACTCATCGCCGGTTACCGCGAGTTGATCGCCATGGCGCGCGCGGCGGGCGTGCGGGTCACCGGTGGGACGATCATGCCGTTCAAGGGGGCGGAGTATCACACGCCGGCCGCCGAGGCGAAGCGCCGGGAGGTCAATGAGTGGATACGCCACGCGGGCGAGTTCGACGCGGTGGCCGACTTCGCCGCGGCGCTGGCCGATCCGGCGGACCCGGACGCGCTCGCGCCCGCCTACGACAGCGGCGACCACAAGCACCCCAACGATGCGGGCTACCGGGTCATGGCCGCCGCCGTCGACCTCGTCGCGCTCTGATCCCGGCAGCCGTCGCCCTCGGCCCGCGCATGCGCCCGGTCGACCTCCGCCAGGCGCAGCACCCGCACCCCGGTCACCTCGATCACGGCCACCGGCCGGCCGGCGGAATCGGGCATGACCGACCGGTGGCCGACGGACGGCACCGGCTCGGCACAGCGCTCGTACTCGGTCAGCAGCCCGGTCGTGGCGGTCTTGGTGCCGGAGAGCACCGCGGCGACAAGCCGGTCGCGCAACGGGCCGGGGAATCCGAGGGCGAACTCCGGGAGTTCCGGGCGGTCCTGGGGTGGGGTCATACCGCGCAGCGTAGGCGCTACCGCCGCGGGGCGCCCGTGGTCCGGCGGGCCGCGTGGGCGGTGTGCAGGGCCCAGCCGATCAGTGGGAGCTGGCCGGGCAGCCGCGCGTAGGCCAGGGCCTTGAGCGGCGCAGGGCGGTGCCGCCAGTCGTGCGCCATCTTGATGTTGGCCGGGAAGACGGCGGCGAACAGGCCGGCCGCCGCCAGGGCACCGGCCCGGCGGGTGCGCGGCAGGGCGACGGCGGCGGCGACGGCGAGTTCGGCGACACCGCTGGCGTACGTCCAGGTGCGGGGGCTGCCGGGCAGCTGCCGGGGCACGATCGCGTCGAACGGCTTCGGGGCGAGGAAGTGGAGGGTCCCCATCCCCGCCAGCAGACGGGCCAGCGCGTGGGCGGAACGGTCGTCAGCTGTCACGGAGAGCTCCCTGATCGGACGGGCAGAGGCAGAGCAGGAAGGGCAACGGGTGCCGGAACCCGCAGGCCGGGCGGCCGGGGAGTGGGTGCGGCGGCCACCCCGACCAGTGAACTGGCCGCCGCGACTCCGACCTTACCCGCGGGTCACTTACTGGGCCATCTCTTGATCGGCGGCCGGGGTGAGGTGTGCGTCACGCCGTACCAGCGCCGCATAGCGCCCGTCCGCGGCGAGCAGCTCGTCATGGGTGCCGCGCTCGGCGATCCGGCCGGCGTCCAGCACGACGATCTGGTCGGCGTCGCGGACCGTGGAGAGCCGGTGCGCGATGGTGAGGGTGGTGCGGCCCTCGGACAGCTCGTCGATGGCCTGCTGTACGGCGCGTTCGGTGCGGGTGTCCAGAGCGCTGGTCGCTTCGTCCAGGACGAGGACGGGCGGATCGCGCAGGATGGTGCGGGCGAGGGCGAGGCGCTGTTTCTCGCCGCCGGAGAAGCGGTAGCCGCGCTCGCCGACGAGGGTGTCGTAGCCGTCGGGCAGGGCGGCGATGTGGTCGTGGATCTGGGCGGCCCTGGCGGCGCGTTCGATCTCGTCGTCGGTGGCGTCCGGCTTGGCGAAGCGCAGGTTGTCGGCGACCGAGGCGTGGAAGAGGTAGGTCTCCTGGGAGACCACACCGACCGAGCGGGCGAGGCTGTCGAAGTCGAGGTCGCGGACGTCCGTGCCGTCGAGGGTGACCCGGCCGCCGGTCACGTCGTAGAGCCGTGGCACGAGATAGCTCAGGGTGCTCTTGCCGCTGCCGGTCGGTCCGACGACGGCGAGGCTGCCGCCGGCGGGGACGGTCAGATCGATGCCGTCGAGGGTGGGGGCGGCCGCGGGGTCGTAGCGGAAGCGGACGTTCTCGAAGCGGATCTCGCCGCGCGGCGCCGGGAGGCGGACCGGCTCGGCGGGCTCGGTGATGGCGACCGGCAGATCGAGGTATTCGAAGATGCGCTGGAAGAGCGCGAGCGAGGTCTGCATCTGTACGCCGGTGGACAGCAGGGAGACGGTGGGCCGCAGCAGGCCCTGCTGGAGCGAGACGAAGGCGACCAGGGTGCCGAGCGAGAAGACCGGGCCGCCGAGCCGGAGCACCATGCCCGCCGCCCAGTAGATCAGCGCGGGCATGGCGGCCATGACGATGCCGATGGTGGCCATCCGCCAGCGGCCGGCCATGTTGGCGCGGACCTCCAGGTCGACCAGGCGCTCGGACTCGTCGGCGAAGGTCTTGGTGAGGGAGTCGGCGCGGCCCATCGTGCGGCCGAGCAGGATGCCGCTGACCGAGAGGGATTCGGTGACGATCGCGGACATCGCGGCCATCTGCTTCTGCCGCTGGGTGGTGATCTTCTTGCGTTCGTTGCCGACCCGGCGGCTGATCCAGACGAAGAGCGGAAGCAGCAGCAGCGAGACGACGGTCAGCCGCCAGTCGAGGGCGAGCATCGCGCAGACGGTGGCGATGACAGAGGTCAGGTTGGATACCAGGGAGGTGGCGGTGGTGGTGACCGTCGCCTGCATTCCGCCGATGTCGTTGGCGATCCGGGACTGGACCTCGCCCGTGCGGGTGCGGGTGAAGAAGGCCAGCGGCATCCGCTGGAGTTTGGCGTAGACGGCGGTGCGCAGATCGTGCATGACGCGCTGGCCGACGGTGGTGGACAGCAGGGTCTGAAGTACGCCGAAGACGCTGGTGGTGACGGCGGTGACGATCATGCCGAGGGCGAGCAGGGTCAGCAGTCCCGTGCGCCGGCCGGGTATCGCCACGTCCAGGATCTCGCGGAGGAGGAAGGGGGAGGCGACCGAGACCAGCGACGAGGCGCCGACGAGCAGGCCGACGAGGCCCAGCCGGGCGCGGTAGGGGCGGAAGAGAGCGAGGATCCGCCGCAGCTGGACCGGCTTTTCCGGATCCTTGGGCGGTGGAGTCCACTGGGGTTCGTCGCTGCGCATGGGCTCCTTCGAGGGGTGTGGCTGCGCGGGGCAGGACAACGGACAGGCAGAGTCCGAGACAAACAACGTGGAGCCTAGCTCATTGTTACCTATGCTCACAATGAATTACGTCCTGTCATCCGCTATCCTCGCGCCATGCCCTCCCCCGAGCCGACGGTCAGCACCACCAACCTCGCCGAGCAGCTGGTACGGCTGACCCGCCGGATGCACCGCGCCCAGAAACACCACCTGGAGCACCTGGACATCGCCTTCACCCCCGCACAGTCCCGGCTGCTGCGGATCGTCGACCACTACCGCGACACCCCGCCGCGGATGGCCGACCTCGCCGAGCGGCTGGAGGTCGTACCGCGGGCGGTGACGACACTGGTGGACGCGCTGGAGGCACATGGCGCGGTGCGCCGGGTGCCCGATCCGGCCAACCGCCGGGTGGTACGGATCGAGCTGACCGGCACCGGCCGTTCCACGCTGCGCGCGTTGCGCAGCGCGCGCCGGGCCGCGGCGGAGGAGATCCTGGCCCCACTGACCGCCGATCAGCGCGAGGTGTTCGGCGACCTGCTGTCCACCCTGGTCGACGATCCGGACCGGCCGCATCGACCGGACCGACCGGACCGACCGCATTGAGCTGACGCGGAGTCAACCGGAGGAGTGCCGCATGCCCCTGCTGGAGCCGAACCCCCAGACCCTGCGCCCCACCGCCCCCGGCAGCCCCGCGCACGACCGGGTGGCCGGCCACCTGGCGTCGGGCACCCCCGAGCCACTGCGCGGTGACCTGACCGCGCTGCTCGGCCCGGACAAGGTGCTCCACAAGATCTCCGACCTGGTCCGCTACGCCTCCGACGCCAGCCCGTACCGCTTCGTCCCGCAGGTCGTGGTGGTGGCCGAGGACCTCGACGACATCTCCGCGGTCTTCTCCTACGCCCACGGAAAGGGCCGCAACGTCGTCTTCCGGGCCGCCGGGACCTCGCTCAACGGCCAGGCCCAGGGCGAGGACATCCTCGTCGACGTCCGCCGGCACTGGAGCGGGATCCAGGTGCTCGACAACGGTGCCCGCGCCCGGATCCGGCCGGGCACCACCGTGCTGCGCGCCAACACCGCCCTGGCCCGGTACGGCCGGCTGCTCGGGCCCGATCCGGCCAGCGCGCTCGCCTGCACCCTGGGCGGTGTGGTCGCCAACAACGCCTCCGGGATGACGGCCGGCACCACCCGTAACTCCTACCGGACGCTGGCCTCGGTCACCCTCGTCCTGCCGTCGGGCACGGTCGTGGACACCGCCGAACCGGACGCCGACGCGGAGCTGGCGCACGCCGAACCGGCGCTGTGCGCGGGCCTGCTGGCGCTGAAGGCGGAGATCGAGGCGGATGCGGAGCTGGTGGCCAGGATCCGCGCCAAATACCGGATCAAGAACACCAACGGCTACCGCCTGGACGCCTTTCTCGACGGCGCGACACCGGTACAGATCCTGCGCGGGCTGATGGTCGGCTCCGAGGGCACCCTCGGCTTCCTCGCCGAGACCGTCTTCGACACCCTGCCGCTGGACCGGCGCACCTCCAGCGCGCTGCTGTTCTTCCCCACGCTGAGTGCCGCGGCCGCGGCCGTCCCGCGCTTCAACGAAGCGGGTGCACGGGCCGTGGAGCTGATGGACGGCAATACGCTGCGCGCCTCGGTGAGCGTGGCCGGGGTGCCGGCCGACTGGGCGGCGCTGCCCAAGGAGACCACCGCGCTGCTGGTGGAGTTCCGGGCGCCCGACGAGGCCGCTCAGGAGGCGTACGAACGGGCCGCGGCACAAGTACTGGCGGAGCTGGAGCCGGTCGCGCCGGTCGCGTCCGTCACCAACGCCTTCACCCGCGACCCGGCAGTCATCGGCGGCTACTGGAAGGCACGCAAGGCGTTCGTGGCCGCGGTGGGCGGTACCCGGCCGTCCGGTACGACGCTGATCACGGAGGACTTCGCGGTGCCGCCGGACCGGCTCGCGGACGCCTGTACGGCCCTGCTGGAACTCCAGGTGCGGCACGGCTTCGACGCGGCGGTCGCGGGTCATGCCGCCCACGGCAATCTGCATTTCCTGCTCGCCTTCGACGCGGCGAAGCCGGCGGATGTGGCGCGCTATGCCGCGTTCATGGACGAGTTCTGCCGGCTGACGGTCCGGCGCTTCGACGGATCGCTGAAGGCCGAGCATGCCACCGGCCGGAACATCGCACCGTTCCTGGAGCTCGAATGGGGCCCGCGGGCAACGGAGTTGATGTGGCGGATCAAGCAGATCGTGGATCCGCACGGCATCCTGGCTCCGCGCATCCTGCTCGACCGTGATCCGCAGGCGCATCTGCGCGGGCTGAAGACCATCCCGGAGACCGAGGCCGTCGCCGACCCGTGCATCGAATGCGGCTTCTGCGAACCGGCCTGCCCCAGCGGAGATCTGACCACCACGCCCCGCCAGCGGATCGTGCTGCGCCGGGAAATGCTGCGCCAGCCGCCGGGCTCCCCCGTCACCACCGAGCTGCTGGACTCGTACGGCTATGACGCGGTGGACACCTGCGCCGGCGACTCGCTCTGCCGGCTGTCCTGCCCGGTGGGGATCGACACCGGCGCACTGATGAAGGACTTCCGGCACCGGCGCCACTCACCGCGCGAGGAGTGGGCTGCCGCGCAGACCGCCCGGCAGTTCAAGGCCGTCGAGAAGGCGGCGCGGCTGGCGGTGGCCGCCGCCGACCGGATCGGCGACCGGCTGACGGCGTCGCTGACCCGCGCCGCCCGCAGAGCCGTACGCCCCGACCTGGTGCCCGAGTGGCTGCCGCGGATTCCTGGCGCGGCGGCCCGTACGCTGCCCGCGACGCGGCGGGCCGGGGCGGCCGCGGTCTACTACCCCGCGTGTGTGAACCGGATCTTCGGTGAGCCCGCCGGGTATCGGGGGCCGTCGCTGCCGGAGGCGGTGGTGGCGGTGTCGCAGCGGGCGGGCCGGCCGGTGTGGATCCCGTCGGACGTGGCCGGGACCTGCTGCGCCACGATCTGGCACTCCAAGGGATACGAGCGCGGCAACGTGGTGATGGCCAACCGCATCGTCGAGGCGGCCTGGGGGTGGACGGCCGGCGGCACACTGCCGCTGGTGGTGGACGCGTCGTCGTGCACCCTGGGCCTCGCCCGGGAGGTCGTGCCGTATCTGACGCCCGACAACCGCGCGCTGCACGCCGAGCTGACGGTGGTCGACTCGGTCGTCTGGGCCGCCGAGGAGCTGCTGCCGCGGCTGGAGATTCTGCGCACGGTCGGCTCGGCGGTGCTCCATCCCACCTGTTCCATGCAGCACTTGGGGGACGAGGCGCAGCTGCGCCGGGTCGCCGAGGCGTGTGCGCGGGAGGTGGTGGTGCCGGACGACACGGGCTGCTGTGCCTTCGCCGGTGACCGCGGGATGCTGCACCGGCAGCTGACGGAGTCGGCCACCGCGAAGGAGGCTGCCGAGGTCACCTCGCGGCACTTCGACGCGCATCTGTCGGCGAACCGGATGTGCGAGATCGGCCTGGATCATGCGACGGAGGGCCGAGGCTATTACTCGGCCCTCCTGGCGTTGGAGCGGGCCACACGGCCTGTTCCTCAGCCTCCTTCCGGAGCGCACCTCAACGCGTGACGTGCAGCGCCACCGCTCCCTTGGCCGGAACCGAGAGCTGCGCCTTCCCGTCGTCGCCGACCGTGACCGTGTGGCCGTCACACGAGGACGGTGCGGCCGCGACGACATTGCAGTACGTGCCGGCGGGCAGCGAGGTCGCAAACGTGCGTGGCAGCTCGGAGTCCCCGTTGTTGAGCGCCACGAACCCCTTGCCGCCCCGGCCGAAGGCGATGGCGCTGCCCCCGTTGTCCCACCAGTCCGTCAGCTCTGCCGAGCCCACCGCGTTGCGGAACCCCACCATGCCCGTGATGGCCTGCTTGGCATGCTGGTTGGTCCAGCCGCCGCTGCCGCTGGGCGGTCCGGCGTCCTTGTCGGACCACTCGTAGCCGGAGTAGACGTTCGGTGAGCCGTAGGGCGAGGCGAGCATGAAGACGTTGGCGAGGGTGTGGGCGGCGCCGTCCTTGTAGGTCAGCGTGGAACCGTTGCGCTCGGTGTCCCAGTTGTCGACGAAGGTGCGGGCCCTGTCGCTGCCGAGCTTGCCGTCCGCGACGGACTTGAGCTGAGCGAGGTTGCCGCCCTGGAAGGCGCTCTTGAGGTGGCTGCCGTAGCGGAATTCGTCGACATCGCCGGTGCCGGTGTACTCCTCGGGCCGGACCGCTTCGCCGGCGCCGGAGATGACCTCCTGCACCCAGTAACCCGGGTCGCGCATCTTGCCCTTGATGGCGGCGAGGTCGGTGGCGGAGAGGTGCTTGGCGGCGTCCACCCGGAACCCGTCCACGCCCAGCGACCGCAGGTCGTCGAGGTACTTGGCGAGGGTGGTGCGGACGTGGTCGCTGCCGGTGTCGAGGTCGGCGAGCCCGACGAGTTCGCAGTTCTGGACGTCGTCGCGGTCGGTGTAGTCGGAGATGCTCTTGCGGCAGCCGTGGAAGTCCTGGTCCTGGTAGTAGCCCGGGTAGTGGTACTTGGTGTACTGGGTGCCGCCGGTGCCCGTACCGGATCCGGCCGCCATGTGGTTGATGACGGCGTCGGCGATGACCTTGACGCCCGCGCCGTGGCAGGCGCTGACCATCGAGGCGAACGCGGTCCGGTCGCCCAGCCGTCCGGCAATCTTGTAGCTGACAGGCTGGTACGAGGTCCACCACTGGTCGCCCTGGATGTGCTCGGAGGCGGGTGAGACCTCGACATAGCCGTAGCCGGCCGGGCCCAGCTGATCGCCACAGGCCTTGGCGACATCCGCGTACTTCCACTCGAACAGCGTGGCGGTGACGGTCTTTTCACCGGGCGGGGCGGCCTGGGAGGACCACGGCGCGAAGGTGGCGAGGCCGGCCGCGGCCAGCACTCCGGCCAGCGCCCCGCCCAGCACACGGGAACGTTGCTGCATCTTGCGGCTCCTTCGTCATGGGGCACGGCAGGGCACACCGCGCCCACGAGTGCAGCCACGCGCCGGGCCGCCATGGGGGGATTCGCCTCGGAGCCTGCCGTTTACCTCGCGGACACGTCAAGGCTTTCTGCAAGGGTTTTCAGCGGCTTGCGAAAGGTACTGGCGGCGGCACCCTCGGTGTTGCCATGAGCCGTCCGGTATTGCGGCAAAGAGTCCAAGAGTGCCGCATCAAGAGTCCAATCGGCCCTCTTGTGCCTCAGGCCGTCGGCCGACAGGGTCCTGACCGAGGTTCACGTATGCCCCGGCACGCCAGCGCTCCCCTGGAGGACCGATGAACGAGGCACCATCGCAGAACCACGACCACAACGAGGCGGGCCCGAGCCGCCGTTCGGTCCTGTGGACCGCCGGTGCGGCGGGCGCCGGACTGGGGCTCGGCGGCCTCGCGTCCGGGACGGCAGCGGCGGCCGCCCCCACCGCGGCCGGCTCCGCGACGGCCGCCGCCGCATCCTCCGACACCAAGGCCAGAACCATGATCGGGGTGCCGTTCGAGCGGCGCAGCACCGTACGCGTCGGCATCGTCGGGCTCGGCAACCGCGGCGGCAGCATGATCGATCTCTTTCTCGCGATGCCGGGCGTCCGCGTCGTCGCCCTGTGCGACCCGGTGAAGGAAAAGACCGCCAAGGCCGCCAAGAAGGTCACCGCCGCGGGACAGCCCGCACCCGCCGTCTACACCAACGGCGACCACGACTTCGAGAACCTCTGCAAGCGCGGCGACATCGACTTCGTCTACGCGGCCACGCCCTGGGACTGGCACTTCGAGATGGCGAAGACGGCCATGCTCAACGGCAAGCATGTGGGCGTGGAATGCCCCCTCGCGCTGCGCCTGGACCAGCTGTGGGAGCTGGTCCATCTCTCCGAGCGCACCCGCAGACACTGTATGCAGCTGGAGAACTGCTGTTACGGCAAGAACGAGATGCGGGTGCTGCGGATGGCGCACGCGGGGCTGTTCGGCGATCTGCTGCACGGCGCCGGTGGGTACAACCACGATCTGCGCGGCCTGATGTTCGATCCCAAGTACTACGAGGGGCCATGGCGCCGGCTGTGGCACACCCGGCTGCGCGGCGACCTCTACCCCAACCACGGGTTCGGTCCGGTCGCCAACTACATGGACGTCAACCGCGGCGACCGCGCCGTTCGGATCTCCAGCTTCGGCACCCCCGCGCTCGGCCTCGCCGCCTACCGCAAGGAGCACATGCCGGCGAACGACCCGAGCTGGAAGGAGTCGTACATCGAGAGCGACCGGACGATCAGCCTCGTCCAGACCGCCAAGGGCCGGGTGATCCGGCTGGAGCACGATGTCTCCACCCCGCACCCCTACAGCCGCATCAACAGCCTCGGCGGCACCAAGGGCGTCTTCGAGGACTACCCCGAGCGGATCTACCTGGAGCCGGACCAGAGCAATGACGAGTGGGGCGACTTCGCCAAGTACGCGGAGTGGGACCACTGGCTCTGGAAGGAGCACGCCAATCCGCCCGGCGGGCACGGCGGCATGGACTACATGCTGGTCTTCCGGCTGATGCAGTGCATGCGGCTCGGCCTCGTACCGGACTTCGACGTCTATGACGCGGCAACCTGGACCGCGCCGGTGCCGCTGAGCGATCTCTCGATCAAGGCGAACGGCGCCCCGCAGGAGATTCCCGACTTCACCCGTGGGCTGTGGAAGAAGGCGCGGCCGGGGATGGATTCGCAGAAGCCGGAGGAGTAAGGGCCCCGGCGCCGTGGGGCCCGGCGGGCGGCTGTGCGCCCGCCGGGCCCGTCGCGTCAGGTGTCGCGGGTGGTGACGGAGGCGGCGCCCGGCCCGGCCGCCGCCTCCCGCGGCTTCGCCGCATCCGCCGTCGCCGGTTCCGCCGCCCGCTCCTGCTCCGCCGGGCGGTCGGGCTGCGCGGTGGCCGGCAGCTCGCCGTTCAGGACCTTCTTCGCCGTCACCCGGTCCAGTGCGCCCTCCCAGCGGGACACCGCGAAGACCGCGACACAGTTGCCGAGCAGATTGGTCGCCACCCGCATCGAGTCCATGATCCGGTCGACACCGAGCAGCAGGGCGACCGCGGCGGCCGGGATGACGCCCAGCGCGGAGGCCGTCGCGGACAGCGCGAGGAATGCCGAACCCGGCACGCCCGCCATGCCCTTGCTGGTCAGCATCAGTACCAGCACCACGGTGATCTGCTGGCCGAGCGACAGATCGACACCGATCGCCTGGGCGATGAAGAGCGTGCCGATGGAGAGATAGATCGAGGCGCCGTCGAGGTTGAAGGAGTAGCCGGTCGGCAGCACCAGCCCCACCGCATCGTCCCGGCAGCCCGCGGCGCGCAGCTTCTGCATCATCCGCGGCATCACGGTCTCGCTGGAGCCGGTGCCGAGCGCCAGCAGCAGCTCCTCGCGGGTGTAGCGGACGAACTTCCACAGGCTCAGTCCGGTGACGGCCTTGAGCGCGCAGCCGAGCAGCACGAGGAAGACCAGCGCGACGCCGTAACAGACCGCGATCAGCTTGCCGTATGTCGACATCGCGCCCAGGCCGTACTCCCCCACCAGGTGGGCGGTGGCACCGAGGACCGCGAGCGGGGCGAGCTTCATGAGGAAGCCGACGATGGTGAACACGACGTCCTGAGCCTGCTCGATCACCGGCAGGATCTGCGGCACCTTCTTCTGCCCGAGGTGCAGCAGCGCGGCGCCCACCAGGCAGGCCAGCACCAGGACTTGCAGCAGCGAGTTCTCGGCGAACGCGCCGACCGCGCTGTCCGGCAGCGACTCCAGGACGAACTGGGCGGCGGAGGGCAGCTGGCCGCCTCCCGTCTTGGCGTCCACCGCGCCCTTGTCCAGGGACGCCGGGTCGATATGCATCCCGGCGCCGGGCGCGAAGACATTGCCGGCCAGCAGACCGACGACGAGCGCGATGCTGGTCGCCACCTCGAACCAGATCAGGGCCTTGACCCCGATCCGGCCAAAGGCCTTGAGATCACCCGCCTTGGTGATCCCGGCGACGACGACGCAGAAGACCAGCGGCGCGATCATCGCCTTGATCAGACGGACGAAGCCGTCACCGAGCGGCTGGAGCGACGCCCCCGCCTGCGGCCACAGGCGCCCGACGAGCACACCGAGGACCAGGGCGACGAGTACCTGCGTGAACAGGCTGGTGCGCAGGAAGCGGCCTGCGCGGCGGGTGAGGCTTGCGGTGGCGTGCGGCACGGGCACTCCTCCATGGACGGATTCTGTGATGCGGAAGTGGACTTCCGCGATCCGTCACTATGGTCGCTTGTTGTTCACCACGAAAGAGGTCCGTGTAACTTCCTGGGAAATCTTGGAGCTTGATCCAAGGGGCAGCGCACGGGCCATCCACTTTCGGGCAGGGGTGACCGCCGCGTCCACTTCCTCCTGCTTTGCCGTGCCGCGTGGCGCCGCGCCCCGTGAGCCCGCGCGCCCCCGCCACCCGCGTACCCGTTGACCCGCGCGCGCCTCGTCTGCGCGCCGCGCCCGTACGCTCAGGCCGCCAGGTGCGCCTTGTCCCCCATGACCACCACCGGGTGCCGCGCCGGGTCGAGGGCGCGCAGCAGTGCCTGCATCCCGGACTTCGGAACGCTGACGCACGCGGACGTTCCGCTGCCGTGGTCCATGTGCAACCAGACCCCGCCCCCCTTGGACTGCCCCTGCGGGCGGGTCGGGTCCAGCGGGGAGGTCCCCTTGACGCGGTTGTAGTTGATCGCGACGACGTAGTCGAAGTCGTGACGGGTGTTCTTGGACCAGTACGACGGCGGGGTGAACGCCGATGAGTGCGTATAGGGCAGCTTGGCACCGGGATCCGCCAGCACGCCGCCCGCATCGGTCAGGGGGAAGACTCCGACGGGGCTGCGCTTGTCCCCTTCGTGATGATCCGCCGTCCAGCCGCGACGGCCGTTGTGCGCGTCCCAACTCCCCTTGCGGTCCCAGCCCTTGGGGCCCTTGTCGTAGAGGACGACGGTGGCGTCGGCGGAGTTCACGTCCTTGCCGTAGACGGCCACGACCTGCCGGGAGCCGGCCGGGAGCCGCGAGCGCAGGGCGGTACCGACCTCGGGGATGTTCTTGAGGTGGGTGGTGGCCGACGAGCCGCGTGCCGGACCGCCTGGGCGCTCCCCCTTGCCCGCGCCGTCACCCTTGCCGTCACCGTGGCGGCCGCCGCTCGCACCGCCTCCGCAGCCCGCCAGAAGAACCAGCCCCGCAGCGGCCATCGCCGCCGTCCGCATCGCACCGACCGCTGTTCGCATGCCCCCATGGTCGCACCGTCCGGCTGACGACCGTTCAGCACCCGGCCACCGCCCACCGGCCGCCGCACGATTGTCCGAATCGCATGGCCACAGCGGAAAAACCGTTTGAAATCAACCCAGGGCGCGGGCCAATCTTCCAGGACCTCGGCCGGAGGCGAGACGGGCGAGAGGGGCATTTCGGCTGCCGGGACGTCCTGTTGCCGACCACCCACCACGACTTCGCCTGGGACATCATGCACATTCGCGATCTTCCGCATCCCGACCCGGGCGTCCCGGACGTCCGTACGGGCGGCGCCTTCCTGCTGTGGCTCTACAAACAACAGCTCGGCGGACAGCTCAAGGCCCTCGCCTGGGGGCTGGTGAACGTCGGCGCCATCGCCGCCTCACCGCTGCCGGTGGGGCTCGCCGTGCAGGCCGTCGTGGACCGCGACGGCGGCCGGCTGCTCCTGGCCGGCGGCCTGATCATGGCCTTGGGCGTACTCATCGCCCTCGGCGGCACCATGCTCCACCGCGAGGCCGTCACCAACTGGATCACCGCCGTCGCCCGGATGCAGCAGCTCCTCGCCCGCAAGACCACGGAACTGGGGTCGGCCATGACCCGACGGGTGGCGGCCGGTGAGATCGTCGCCGTAAGCACCGGCGACCTGGAGAAGATCGGCTGGTTCGTCGAGGCGGTCTCCCGGTTCGGCGCCTCCGCGGTCACCACGGTCGCCGTCGCCATCGCCGTGGCCGTCTACCAGCCGGAACTGGGAGTGCTGGTAGCCGTCGGCGTACCGGTCATGGCGCTGGCCGTGCTGCCGTTGCTGCCGCCCGCCACCCGGCGCGCCGACGCACAGCGCGAGAAGGCCGGCCGGGCCACCGAGCTGGCCTCCGACACCGTCGCCGGGCTGCGCGTACTGCGCGGCATCGGCGGCGAGGAACTCTTCCTCGGCCGCTACCGCAGCGCCTCCCAGGAGGTGCGCAAGGCCGCCGTCCGCAGCGCCCGGATGTGGTCGCTGATCTCGGCCGTCCAGGTACTGCTGCCGGGCCTGCTGCTCATCGCGGTGGTCTGGTACGGCGCCCGGCTCGCCCTCGACGGCACGATCGCCGTCGGCGACCTCGTCACCCTCTACGGCGCGGTCGCCTTCCTGCTCTTCCCTCTCCGGCACTTCGAAGAGATCGCCCAGGCCTACTCCTTCGCCAAGCCGTCGGCGAAGCGCACCGTCCGCGTACTGGCACAGACCCGGCCGTCCGGCGGCCCGGCCAGGAGCCAGGGGGCGACGCCCACCGGCGATCTGCACGACCCGGTCAGCGGCCTGACCCTTGCGGCCGGCCGGCTGACCGCGGTGGTCTGCGGCGACCCCGACACCGCGGGCCGGCTCGCCGAACGCCTCGGCGGACACCCGCCGCAGCACGACGAAGACGGTGCTGACAGGACCGGCCCGCTGTCCGTCGTCCTCGGCGGTACCCCGCTGGACGAGCTGCCGCGCGACGTCGCCCGGGAGGCAGTACTCGTCCAGGACAAGGACCCGATGCTGCTCTCGGGCACGCTCGGCGAACTGCTCGACGTACCGGCCTCCGGGCGGGTGGGCGCGACGAAGGCACTGGCCGCCGCCCAGTGCGGCGATGTGCTGACCGCACTGGCACAGGCGTCCGTCGACGATGCGGGAGACCCGATGCACACCCACATCACCGAGCGCGGCCGGTCGCTGTCCGGCGGGCAGCGGCAGCGGCTGGCACTGGCCAGATCGCTGGTCACCGACCCGGAGGTGCTGGTGCTCGACGAGCCGACCAGCGCCGTCGATGCGCACACCGAGGCCCGGATCGCCGACGGCCTGCGGGAGATCAGGACGGGGCGTACCACCGTCGTGCTCACCTCCAGCCCGCTCCTGCTGGACCGGGCCGAACAGGTGGTCTTCCTCCAGGAGGGCAAGGCCGTCGCCGAGGCCACCCATCGCGAACTGCTGCACAGCCACCCTGCCTACCGCGCGGTCGTCACCCGCGAAACGGACCCCGAGCCGGCGATGTCGACCGGCCAGACCGAGGAGAGCGCATGATCGGCCTGGCGCCGCCCGAGCACGATCCGGACGCCCCGCAGATCCTCACGACCCTGCCCGTCGGCTCACCGGCAACGGTGCGCAGCTATGTCGGGGGCCTGATCCGCCGACACCGCACGGCGTTCACCCTGCTGGTCGCCGTGAACGCGCTCGCGGTGATCGCCTCCATGGCCGGCCCGTATCTGCTCGGCGGCGTCGTCGAGAAGCTTGCCGCGGGCGCCCGGGACCTCCAACTGGAGCGCACCATCGGGCTGTTCGCCGTCGCACTGGCCGCCCAGACGGTGTTCGTCCGCCTGGTACGGCTGCGCGGGGCGATGCTCGGCGAACAGATGCTGGCGGATCTGCGCGAGGACTTCCTCGTCCGCTCCGTGGCGCTGCCGCCGGGCGTCCTGGAGCGGGCCGGTACCGGCGATCTGCTGTCGCGGATCACCACGGACATCGACCGGCTCTCCAGCGCGATGCGCGAGGCCGTACCACAGCTGGCCATCGGCGTGGGGTGGGTGGCGCTGCTGCTCGGCGGGCTGACCGTGACCGCGCCGCCGCTCGCCCTGTCCGTACTGGTCGCGCTGCCACTGCTGATCGTCGGCTGCCGCTGGTACTTCAAGCGGGCGCCCGGCGCCTATCGCTCGGAGGCGGCCGGTTATGCCGCGGTGTCCGCGGTGCTCACCGAGTCCGTGGACGCGGGACGCACGGTCGAGGCCCATCGGCTGGGCGCCCGCCGGATCGCCCTGTCGGAGCGCCGGATCCGCGAGTGGACCCAATGGGAGCGCTACACGCTTTTCCTGCGCTCGGTGCTCTTCCCCGTCGTCGATCTGACCCATGTGCTGCTCCTGGGATCGGTGTTGCTGCTCGGCGGAGCGTTCGTCATCCAGGGCTGGATCACTCCGGGACAGCTGACGACGGGGGCGCTGCTGGCGCAGATGATGATCGAGCCGGTGGGCATGATCCTGCGCTGGTACGACGAGTTGCAGGTGGCCCAGGTGTCCATCGCGCGGCTCGTCGGCGTCCGGGAGATCGAACCGGAGGCCGCCGGCACGGAGCGGCTCCCGGATGGCCGGGACGTCCGCGCCGACGGGGTGAGCTTCGGCTACCGTGCCGGCGTCGACGTACTGCGTGAGGTCTCGTTGCGGGTCCCTCCGGGAACCCGGATGGCGCTCGTCGGGCCGTCCGGCGCCGGCAAATCGACACTGGGCCGGCTGCTGGCCGGAATCTACGGTCCCCGCGTGGGCACCGTCACCCTGGGCGGGGCCGAGCTCTCCGCGATGCCGGCGGAGCGGGTCCGTGAGCAGGTGGCACTGGTCAACCAGGAACACCATGTCTTCGTCGGCTCGCTCCGCGACAATCTTCTGCTGGCGCGCGGGGGTGCCGCCGATGCCGAACTGTGGGCCGCGCTCGGCGCGGTGGACGCCGGTGACTGGGCGCGGGCCCTCGGCAAGGGGCTGGACACCGAGGTCGGCTCGGGCGGGCACACGCTGACGCCCGCCCAGGCCCAGCAGATCGCCCTGGCCCGGCTGGTGCTCGCCGATCCGCACACCCTGGTGCTGGACGAGGCGACGTCGCTGCTCGACCCGCGGGCGGCCCGCCATCTGGAGCGCTCACTGGGCAGGGTGCTGGACGGCCGTACGGTCGTGGCGATCGCGCACCGGCTGCACACCGCGCATGACGCCGATGTGATCGCGGTCGTCGAGGACGGCCGGATCAGCGAACTGGGCAGTCACGACGAACTGGTCGACGCCGATGGCGCATACGCGGCGCTCTGGCGCTCGTGGCACGGCTGAGCACGGCTGACAACGGCTGAGCACCTCCGACACGGCTGACACGGAACGGGAGCGGCGGGGCTCGGGGCCGAGGAAACGGGGGTTCCGGGGTCCGACAGAGGGCTCCGGTGCCCGGGGCCCCGCCGGTAGCTCCGGTTCGGTCCCCTGCGCCCGCCGTGCGCGTCAGATGCGCCGCGCGCGTCAGAGGTGAGCGTCAGGAGTACGCGTCAGATGTAATTGAGCGCGCCCAGACCGCCGAGGCCGCCCAGCACCATGAAGACCGGCATCAGCACCTTCAGCTCCACCCAGCTGCCTGCCTTGAAGCGCATGCCCTTGGGCGGGCCGAGCGGATACCAGCGCTTACGGCCTATCGGTATGGGCCACAGGACGGGGCAGCCGGAGACGGTCAGGGCATCGCCGATGTCATGGACCAGCGCACCCAGGACGACCGGCAGACCCAGCCAGAGGTACTGCTGCCCCGGTTCGGCGAACAGCCAGCTCGCCCCGTTGCCCGGCTGGTCGAGAATGCCGGCCAGGATCCAGGCCGAGGCCGCGCCCAGCAGCCACACCAGTACATCGCTGGAGACCCGTGCCGCCCGCCACAGCAGCCCTTCGATGGCGAGCACCATGTGGACGAAGAGGATGCCGAGCACCGCCCAGCGACCGCCCTGCATCGCCAGCAGCGACATCCCGCCGCCGACCAGCACCGCCCATACCCAGGTGTGGGTGAGCGTGCGGTGACCTCCGTTGCGGGTCGAGTCACCGCGCATCTTGGTCGCCTTGTAGACCGCGTGCGAGATCGCATCGACCACCTCGCACAGCAGCCGCGAGAGCGGTCCGAAGGCCCGCGAGATGGTCGCGGACTTGTGGTCGAGGTCCGGGGCGAGCGCCGCACCGGCACAGATCAGAGCCCCGCAGACGATTACCGGCCAGGGCATCGGATGACCGGCGGCAGCGGCTGCCGCGCCCACCCCCAGCCAGGCCGCGGCCCCGGACAGCGAGTGCGCCGGTCCCATCATGGTTGTCCCCACCCCTTGTTCTCTTGCGCCGCTTGTTCTCCTGCGCGCGCCGTCTGCCTCGCGCACTGCTGAGCCGCGCCTCTGACGCCCGGTCGGCGACTCAGCGTAGCGTCAGATGATCTCCCTACGAGGAGGGGGTGAGCCAACCTCTGTGTGCGGGCGTCGGCAGAACATCAGCAGGACCGACCACCGGAGCGGCGCCGGACTGCCGGAGCCAACTGCTCACTACAGGCGACTTCCTGGCTTTTGTCCCGGAAAGCGCCCGGGGAACGCGCCCCACCTTCTGCACCAACTCCGCCTGCACACACCGCCCTTGGTATGGACATCCCCACTGGGACCAACACCCCCGCATGACTGCCTGACCGGACTCGCCGTCCGAGGCCACCGACCGCCGGCGGAACGATCCCGAGCCGCCTGCCTCGACTCCGGGTTTCTTGATCGCGCACCTTTGCTCGGTCTCCCGACCGGGTGCTGTGATCCCGTTTCTCGATCCTGTTCCTTGATCGGGCCTCGGGGTCGGGCCTCTTGGTCAGGTCTTGAGCCGGGTCTCTTGATCGGGGCTCTTGAACCGGACGAGGTGCGTGCTCTGCTTGCCGCGCTTGCCGCGCACGGTGCGTGAGGTGCGTAAGGCGGGTGATCTCTGACACGTACCGGCGGCGCCGCGGCGCAGAGGGTGATCGTCGGAGACGACAGCGCGCCCAGCAGTTTGTACGGAGGGTGATGGCGCTGCACCATGCGCCTTTCCGGCCTGCGCTGGCGCGGAACAAGATTCCGCAGGTCAAGGCTGCCGAAGCGGCGTCTTGGGCCGACGCGGCGGGTGGGACGGCGGGGCCCGGGGGTCCGCCGGCCGGGCGGGTTTCGGCGTTGTCGATCATCAGCTGATCTCCGTCCGGGTCGCCGGTTCCCTGATCCGGGCCGAAGGCAGGCAGTATGGGGGCGTGACCCTCATCGATCATCTCCCGAACGACGCCGACCCCGATGCCCTCTTCGAAGCCTTTTCGGGCTGGGCCGAGCAGCAGGGCATCTCGCTCTACCCTGCCCAGGAGGAGGCGCTGATCGAGGTGGTCTCTGGGGCGAACGTCATCCTCTCCACCCCCACCGGCTCGGGTAAGAGCCTGGTGGCGGCCGGTGCGCACTTCACCGCTCTCGCCAATGACCAGGTCACCTTCTACACCGCGCCCATCAAGGCGCTGGTCTCGGAGAAGTTCTTCGACCTGTGCAAGTTGTTCGGCACCGAGAACGTCGGCATGCTCACCGGTGACGCCTCGGTCAACGCCGATGCACCGGTCATCTGCTGCACCGCCGAGGTCCTCGCCTCGATAGCGCTGCGGGACGGCAAGGACGCCGACATCGGCCAGGTCGTGATGGACGAGTTCCATTTCTATGCCGAGCCGGACCGTGGCTGGGCCTGGCAGATTCCGCTGCTGGAACTGCCGCAGGCGCAGTTCATCCTGATGTCGGCGACGCTCGGCGACATGTCGCGCTTCGAGGAGGACCTGACCCGGCGCACGGGGAAGCCGACGTCGGTGGTGCGCTCGGCGACGCGTCCGGTGCCGCTGTCGTACGAGTACCGCACGACGCCCATGACGGAGACGCTCACCGAGCTGCTGGAGACCCGCCAGTCCCCCGTGTACATCGTGCACTTCACTCAGGCCGCCGCCGTGGAGCGGGCACAGGCCCTGATGAGCATCAATATGTGTACACGTGCGGAGAAGGACCAGATCGCCGACCTCATCGGGAACTTCCGGTTCACCACCAAGTTCGGCCAGAACCTGTCGCGGTATGTCCGCCATGGCATCGGCGTGCACCACGCCGGCATGCTGCCGAAGTACCGCAGGCTCGTCGAGAAACTGGCGCAGGCGGGCTTGCTGAAGGTCATCTGCGGTACGGACACCCTCGGCGTGGGTGTCAACGTCCCCATCCGTACGGTGCTGTTCACCGCACTGACCAAGTACGACGGGTCGCGGGTGCGGACGCTGCGGGCGCGGGAGTTCCACCAGATCGCCGGGCGTGCCGGCCGGGCCGGCTTCGACACCGCGGGCTTTGTGGTCGCGCAGGCCCCCGAGCATGTCGTGGAGAACGAGAAGGCGCTGGCCAAGGCGGGCGACGACCCCAAGAAGCGCCGGAAGGTCGTGCGCAAGAAGGCGCCGGAAGGCTTTGTCAACTGGGGTGAGAACACCTTCGAGAAGCTGATCGCTTCCGATCCGGAGCCGCTGAACTCCCGTTTCCGGGTGACGCACGCGATGCTGCTGTCCGTGATCGCCCGGCCGGGCAATGCCTTCGAGGCGATGCGCAAGCTCCTCGAGGACAACCATGAGCCGCGCAAGAATCAGCTCAGGCACATCCGGCGGGCCATCGCGATCTATCGCTCGCTGCTGGACGGCGGGATCGTCGAGCGACTGCCGGAGCCGGACGCGGGCCGGATCGTCCGGCTGACCGTGGATCTTCAGCAGGACTTCGCGCTCAACCAGCCGCTGTCGACATTCGCCCTCGCCGCGTTCGATCTGCTCGACCCCGAGTCGCCCTCCTACGCGCTGGACATGGTCTCGGTCGTGGAGTCCACGCTGGACGATCCGCGCCAGATCCTGGCCGCGCAGCAGAACAAGGCGCGTGGCGAGGCGGTCGCCCAGATGAAGGCCGACGGCGTCGAGTACGAAGACCGCATGGAACGGCTCATGGACGTCGAGTACCCCAAGCCGCTGGAGGAGCTGCTCTTCCACGCCTACGGCCTGTACCGCAAGAGTCATCCGTGGGTCGGCGACCATCCGCTGTCGCCGAAGTCGGTCATCCGCGATATGTACGAACGCGCCATGACCTTCACGGAGTTCACGTCCTTCTACGAGCTGGCGCGCACCGAGGGGATCGTGCTGCGCTACCTGGCGAGTGCGTTCAAGGCCCTGGACCACACCGTGCCGGACGATCTGAAGTCCGAGGACTTCCAGGACATCATCGCCTGGCTGGGCGAGATGGTGCGGCAGGTCGACTCCAGCCTGCTGGACGAGTGGGAACAGCTCGCCAATCCGGAGGTGGAGACGGCGGAGCAGGCCGCGGAGCGGGCGGATCAGGTCCGGCCGGTCACATCCAATGCGCGGGCGTTCCGGGTGCTGGTGCGCAATGCGATGTTCCGGCGGGTGGAGCTCGCGGCACTGGACAAGGTCGAGGAGCTCGGCGCGATGGATGCCGAATCCGGCTGGGACGAGGACGCCTGGGGCGAGGCGATGGACGCCTACTGGGACGAATACGACGACCTGGGCACCGGTCCGGACGCACGCGGCCCGAAGCTGCTGCAAATTCAGGAGGATGCCGAGCACGGGCTGTGGAAGGTGCGGCAGACTTTCGCCGACCCGAACGGTGATCACGACTGGGGCATCTCCGCGGAGGTGGATCTGGCCGCCTCCGACGAAGAAGGCCGTGCGGTGGTGCGGGTCACGGATGTGGGTCAGTTGTGAGGCGACGGCTTCGACCGAGGCCGCCGAAGGATCTGACGGAGGGCCACCGGTCATGACCAATCCCGCCGATAAGCTGGTCGATCTGCTCGATCTCGAGCAGATCGAGGTGAACATCTTCCGGGGCCGCAGCCCGCAGGAATCGTTGCAGCGGGTCTTCGGCGGGCAGGTAGCGGGCCAGGCGCTGGTGGCGGCCGGGCGGACCACGGAAGGTGACCGCCCGGTCCACTCGCTCCATGCGTACTTTCTGCGGCCGGGCCGGCCCGGGGTGCCGATCGTGTACCTGGTCGAGCGGGTCCGCGACGGGCGGTCCTTCACCACCCGCCGGGTCGTCGCCGTCCAGCAGGGACGCACGATCTTCAATCTGACCGCCTCCTTCCACAAGCCGGAATCCGGCTTCGATCATCAGTTGCCGTTGCGTCGGGTGGTGCCCGACCCGGAGGAGCTGCCGACGGTCGCGGAAGAGGTCCGCGAGCGCCTGCACGATCTGCCCGTATCGCTGGAGCGGATGGAACGCCGGATGCCCTTCGAGATCCGGTATGCCGACCGGCTGCGCTGGACCCCGGAGGAGATCGAGGGTGCGGAGCCCCGCAGCGCGGTGTGGATGCGCGCGGTCGGGCCGCTGGGCGACGATCCGCTCGTGCACACCTGCGCGCTGACCTACGCCAGCGATATGACGCTGCTGGACGCCGTCCGCATCCCCGTCGAGCCGCTTTGGGGTCCGCGCGGGTTCGACATGGCCTCGCTCGACCACGCGATGTGGTTCCACCGTCCGTTCCGCGCGGACGAGTGGTTCCTCTACGACCAGGAGTCGCCGATCGCCACCGGAGGCCGCGGCCTGGCCCGCGGGCGGATCTACGACCGGGAGGGCAGGCTGCTGGTCTCGGTCGTCCAGGAAGGGCTGTTCAGGAAGCTCGGGGACTGACCCGGGCGGGCGCTGGAGGGAACGGCGGCAGGGGTCCGCAGCCGCCCCGGATCTTCTCGGCGGGCCCTTTCCAGGCACCGGGAGAGATGGACGCGGTACCACAGCACTTCGTCGAACTCATCCGCCGTCAGCACCCGCTCGTAGGACTCCCGGGCGGCCGGGGTCACCGTGATCACGGACGCCAGGGTGGGCCTGAGCCGGCGCAGCAGGGACCGCTCCAGTGGTTCCTCGGCCACCGAGGCCAGCTCCTCCGGCGGCAGCACGGCGGCGATCACCGCTGCCGCTTCCCAGGGGTCGTCGGTCTGCCCCATGAGCTGGGCGACCCGTCGGCTGCGCCACTGGCGTGCCCGCCAGTCCTGTCCGCTGTCGAGCATCACCCGCATCGCCGGCGGGGTGTTGCCCCGCATCAGGTCGGGTTCGCGGTCGGCGAAGTCGGCGACCTCGGCCGCGAGATAGAACCAGACCACCGCGCCGAAGCGGTTCACATAGAAACGGACGGGGCTGAAGCAGCCGGCCCGGGTCAGACGCCCGGCCCGGCCGGGGCCGATGCCCATGAGTGCGGCGGCCTCGGTCGTGCTGACCGTGCGGATCCGGTCGCGGAGCGCGTCCGGGAAATCCGGCTCGGCCTGTAGCCGGGTGATCTCCTCCGCGGGGACCCGGCGCCTGCCGAGCGATCCCGTCCCGGCCGACCGGTCGTCGGTCCCGGCCGGGACCGTCCGCACTTCTCCGAGCTGGGTGGCGAGCTCGAACTCGCCGGTCCTCAGCTCCAGTTCGCGGGCCGCCCGCCCCATCGTGAGCGTCTGCTGCCCCTCGCACATCACTGTCATGCCGCTTCCCCCGCAACTCGGTCGATCACTGACAGTGACGACGATAGCCGCAGGTGGTGACAGTGGGTCAAGCCCCGCCTCAGACCTGTGGATAACTCTCCGGCTGGCGGACCGCAACGCCCAGATGCTCCCCTACGCGATTGACCAGCAGCGTCATTTCGTAGGCGACCTGGCCCATGTCGGCGTCGGCGCGCGCCAGCACGCACAGACAGCTGCCGTCCCCCGCCGCCGTCACGAACAACACCCCGTCGTCGAACTCGACCATGGTCTGGCGCACCCGACCGATGCCGAAGTGGAGCGCCGACCCTTTCGCGAGGCTGTGCATTCCCGAGGCGACCGCCGCGAGGTGCTCGGCGTCGCCCCGCTCCAGTCCCTCGCTCGCCCCGGTCACCAGCCCGTCGTTGGAGAGCACCAGCGCGTGCCGTACCTTCTCCACCCGTTTGGTCAGGTCGTCCAGCAGCCAGTCGAGTCCGCTGCTCAATGCCATTGCGGCTTCCTCCCCGTGTCCCCGTCCGCGCTCCTGGCCGGACGGCAGCCCGCGGCCCGTCCGCGACCTGCCGTGCCAGCCTGTCCCACCTCCGCCGTCTCGGCAAGCGGCCCCACGGACCGGCGTGCCACGCGGCGGTCGGATGTGCCGCATGGCTGAGGATGTCGGCATGGCACACAAGATGACGAAGGATGCGTGGCAGAGGTTCCTTTCCGAGGGCACCCGTACCGGGAAGCTGGCGACCGTACGGGCCGACGGCAGCCCGCACCTCGCCCCGGTGTGGTTCCTCATGGACGGTGATGAGCTGGTGTTCAACACCGGCGAGGACACGGTCAAGGGCCGCAATGTCGCCCGCGACGGCAGGGTGGCACTGTGCGTCGACGACGAACGGCCGCCGTTTGCCTTCGTGGTCGTACAGGGGACGGCGGAGGTGAGCGACGACCTGGCGGACGTACGTCACTGGGCGGCCCGGATCGCGGCCCGCTACATGGGCGAGGACCGGGCGGAGGAGTACGGCGCCCGCAACGGAGTGCCGGGCGAGCTGGTGGTACGGATCAAGATCGACAAGGCCGTCGCCCTCGCGGCTGTCGCCGACTGAGGCGTGCGTGGCGCCGGCCGAGACATGTATGGCGCGGGCCGTCCCGACCTCCGCGCCACGTCGGCCGTACGCCGGTCAGCCCACCGGATCGAGCACCCGGGCGGAGTGCCGCCGTCCCGCGTGCTCGACGAGCCGGACCAGCACCTCCTTGCCGGAGTCGCGGTCCCTTGCGTCACAGAGCACGACCGGTGTGCCACGGTCCAGGTCCAGTGCGCGGGCCACCTCGTCGGCCCCGTAGGACCGTGCCTCCGCAAAGCAGTTGACGGCCACCAGGAACGGGATCGCGCGGCGCTCGAAGTAGTCGACGGCCGGAAAGCAGTCCTGCAACCGCCGGGTATCGGCCAGCACCACGGCACCCAGCGCGCCCTCCGACAGGTCGTCCCACAGGAACCAGAAGCGGTCCTGTCCAGGGGTGCCGAAGAGGTAGAGGGACAGGCCCTGCCTGATGGTGATGCGGCCGAAGTCCATCGCCACCGTGGTGGTGCCCTTGTCGTCCACTCCCCCGGTGTCGTCCACGGTCTCGCCCACCTCGCTGAGCCGTTCCTCCGTGCGCAGCGGGTGGATCTCGCTGACCGAGCCCACCAGGGTCGTCTTGCCCACGCCGAAGCCGCCCGCGACTAAGATCTTCAGGGTCAATTCGGCGTCGGGGTCCGGGGCTGCGTCCTCCGGGGCCCCTTGTGCGGCGTTCATCGGCCGTCTCCTCCAGGATGCAGGGTCCTGCGCGTCACGGGGTATGCGGATCCATGGCTCGGCGGGGAGCGAGCCTTCGGCGGCGGAGGGCCGTCCGAAATCCATGGCGAGGACCGTACCCCCCGTGGAGGGGGATTTCCCCGGATTCGCCAAAGCCGCCACGTCTTCGGATCAAGAAACCCATCCACCGCCGGATTCGTGGTAGTTGGACCTCCACGGCGCACCGCCACGGGTCCCGGGGGCGCGGCCATATCGGGCAGGATATGTGCGCCCGGAGGCCGGCCGGGCCCGTGCGGGATCATGAGCGCATGACGCAGCAGCAGTCACAGAAGCCGGTCGGCCCACCGGTGACGGCGGCGACCCCGTCGACGGGGTCGGTCGAGCGCAACGGCATCATTCCGGTGCCGGATGCCGAACGGCACGGCACGCCCAGGTCGCTTTTCTGGCCGTGGGCCGCGTCCGGGCTGTCCTTGCTGTCCATCGCCTACGGCGTCTACCTCATGGGGCTCGGGCTCAGCCCCTGGCAGACGATCGTCACCGGGGCCCTCGGCTATGTGCTGTCCTTCCTCCTGGTCGGTCTGGTCTCGGTCGCCGGGGCGCGCACGGGCGCACCCACCATGGCCATCGGCCGGGCCGCCTTCGGGACACAGGGCAACAAGCTGCCCACCGTGTTCAGTTACGTGTCCAACGTGGGCTGGGAGACCGTACTGGTCGCGCTCTCCTCGCTCGGAGGGTCCGTGATCCTGGCCCGGGTCGCGCCCGGCACGTTCGCCCGCGCCGACGGGGAGACACCGACCACGGCGGCGCAGGCGCTGTGCTTCGTGGTGACCGCCGTCTCGGTCGTGGTCGTCGGGATCTTCGGGCACGCACTGATCATGAAGGTGCAGAAGTATCTGACCGCGGCGATCACCGCCCTGACCGTGGTGTACATGGTGCTGATGGCCGACCGCATCGATCCGTCCGCCCTCGGGAACGGCCCGTCCGGCAGCCTCGGCACCTGCATCGGGGGCGTCGTGTTCGCGATGACGCTCCTGGGCCTGGGCTGGGTCAACTGCGGCGCCGACTACAGCCGATATCTGCCGGCTACGAGCAGCGGGCGGGCGGTCACCTGGTGGACCACGCTGGGCGGGGTGCTGCCCCCTCTGGCGCTGCTGGTCTTCGGCGTGCTGCTGAACGCCGGTGATCCTAAGCTCGCCGAGGCCGCGGCCGCCGACCCCGTAGGCGCCCTCGCGGCCGAGCTGCCGACCTGGTTCCTGGTGCCGTATCTGCTTGCCGCCATCGGGGGCTTCGCCTCCGGGGCGATCATGGACATCTACAGCTCGGGCATGTCGATGCTGGCCCTGGGCATCCCCGTCCGCCGGCACCTCGCCGTCCTGGTGGACGGTGCGCTGATGGCCTTCGGCGGCTGGTACGTGCTGTTCGTCTCCCCCAGTTTCTTCGCCACCTTCCAGGCGTTCCTGTCCGTCATCGGGGTGGCGATGGCCGCCTGGGCGGCCGTCTTCCTGGTGGAGCAGTGGCGCCGCCGCCACACCGGCTTCGAGCTGACGTCCGTACGGGCCCTGGGCTGGCCGGCGATGCTCTCGCTCGCCGTCGCGACCGCGGTCGGACTCGGCCTGGTCACCTCCGGCGATCCCCATATCGCCCGGGCCGTGGGCTTTCTGCTCACCGACGGCGCCGCCCGGGGCACGCTGGGCGCCATGAACCTCGGCGTCGTGGTGGCCCTGGCCGTCGCGGCGGCCCTGTACGCCTGCACGGCCTCCCTCGCCGGCCGTCCCACCTCCGGAGGAACCCGATGACCGACCACCACGCCGACCGGCCGCACGAGGTCCGTGCGTTCTTCGCGTCACGCGCCGCCGACTGGGACACGAAGTTCCCCGACGACGGTCCCGCCTATGCCGCGGGCGTCGCCGAACTGGTCCTCCAGGAGGGCGACCGGGTCCTGGACGCCGGCTGCGGTACGGGGCGCGCGCTGCCCGCGCTGCGGGCGGCCGTGGGACCGCGCGGGACGGTACTGGGCGCGGATCTGACGCCCGAGATGCTCCGGGCCGCCGTGCGGGCCGGGCGCGACCGTGACGCGGCGCTGCTGCTCGCGGACGTGACGCGGCTGCCGCTGCCCGACGCCGCACTGGACGCGGTCTTCGCCGCCGGGCTCCTCTCGCACCTGCCGGACTCGGCGGGCGGCCTCGCCGAACTCGCCAGGACCGTACGCCCCGGTGGCCGGCTGGCTCTCTTCCATCCCATCGGGCGGGCCGCCCTCGCCGCCCGCAAGGGCCGCCCGCTCACCCCCGGCGACCTGCGGGCGGAGCCGAATCTGCGGCCCCTCCTGGACGACTGCGGCTGGGACCTGATCCGGTACGAGGACGAAGACTCCCGCTACCTGGCGCTGGCGGTCCGCCGGGCCTGACCGGGACGCCGGGCCTGACCTGGCCGGCGGCGTGCGGGGTTTCAGGGCGCCGCCGGGCCCTCCACGTGGGGCACCGGGCAGCTGCCCGTGCGGCGGGCGGTGGGGAAGGTACCGAGTTCGGCCACCTTGAAGCCGTTCGGATAGCCCTTGATCTCGGGGTTCTGGCGGGCGTAGTGGGGCGTGCGACGGGGCGGCAGCAGCCGCACGGCCTTGGCACGCAGCTTCAGGGCGGTGCGTACTGTCTTCTGGACGGCCGGCCGGGGCCGCTCGTACCGGAACGCCGCCAACAGCGAGTCGTCCAGGAGGGCCATGCTCGCTCCGCGCACCACCGGAGCGAGCGGGCCATACCACCCCGCCATCAGGTCCAGCGTGGCGTCCGACACCCTGCGCGCACCCTCGTCCCAGCCGAAGTGCGCCTCCTCGTAGGCATCGAGGCACCGCTCGAAGTCCTCGTAGGTCTGCGGGAGTTCGGTGATGCCCATATGACGGCCGAGGGTGCGGTAATAGACGGCGACGGCCTGCTGTTCCTGCGCGGTCAGCCGCCGCCAGCCGTACGCGTCGAGCCAGCGTTTGGGCACCACCACGAACGTGCACAGGACATAGCGCATGTCCTCGTTGCTGATGTCATAGCTGCGGTGCATCTGGTTGATCCGGCGGATCGCCGTCCGGCCGTCCTCGCCGTCGAAGCCGTGCTCGACGACGGCGTCCAGGAGGAGAGCGGTGTCGTCATAGCGCTTTTGCGTACGGCCCGTCAGCTCGGCGGTCTCGGCGAGCAGCCGGCCGATGCTCGGCACCGCGTAGGTGCGGTAGAGCGCCAGCTCCAGGGCTCTGGTGATGTCCCAGGGGAATTCATGGGTGGCGATGATGCGGTAGATCCGCAGGAAGTCGCGCTCCGGGTCGAGCCGCCGGATCTCCCTCAACCAGTCGTAGCGCCGCACGTGACGTCCGTCCCTTCGTTCGCCGACGTGCCGATTTTAGGGGGGCGGAGGGAAGTTGGAGGGGGTGACGGGCGACAGATCGGGCCGTGTGGTGGCCGGATTCCGTAGTTCAGGCGGTCTTCGGTGAGTGCTGGGGCACCCCGGTCGCGCGAGGTGCGGTGCGGGTGCCGCGTCCTGGAGTGCGCGCGGCGGCGCCATAGCGGTCCGTGAGCGCCGGATCCACTACGGACAGCGCCTTCTTGACGGGCATGCCGGTGCGGCCGGCGAGCGCCAGCCGCTCCTGGACCTCGCGCGGGGTGCGCGGACGGTAGCCGGGGCCCGTACCGCAGCAGCCGCCGTGGAAGGTCAGGCCCGCGCGCAGTACGGCCTCCAGGGCGCGCCAGCCGGCTTCGTCGCGCCTCTTGGGGACCGCCAGGTCGGCGCCCGCGTTGATCAGCTCGGCGCGGCATTGCGGGCAGCGGACCGGGCCGTACGAGGCCGGCGTCTTCTTCCACGCGGCCCGGCAGGCCAGGCACACGAAGTGCATGCGGCGGCTGTAAAAACACATCTGCGCAGCGTACGGCTGGTGACAAGCCCCTCCCAAGCCAATTAAGGTGCGCCGACGTACTCCGCGACGGATTGGATGGGGAGGCCCGCGTGCCCACGACCGAGAGCGCCGACAACGACCAGTTGTTCGTGCTGACGGCGGTGCTGCTGACGCCCGCGCAGTTCCCGAGCGTGCTCGGCGACGACTACCCCGAGGTGTGTGCGGGCCTCGGCCTCGAACCGTATGCGGAGGGCTACGGGCTGGTCCTCGGTCAGGACAGTGAGGGCGCGCGCTGGACCGTGGCAACGGAGGATGTGTCGCTGGTCGCGTGTGCGATCGCGGCCTGGGACTGCGGGATGGAGTACGACCTCTCCCCCGGCGAGGGCAGCATCGTCGGGGCGATGCCCGGCTGGCCGCTCGCACTCGCCGTCGCGACGCCGGGGGTACCGCAGCCGCACGATCCGGAACCGCAGGAAGGCGACCCGGCGCCGCTCGCGCCGCCGGACGCCGAGGAGTGGGGGCCGGCGCAACGGCGGCTGGGCGCGGACGAGATCGCCATGCAGTGGGCGGCGTGGCGCGAGCAGGTGGATGACGACGACAGCTTTGCCGAGCCGGGGGATCATGCGCACAAGGGAGTGCGGCGGGTGCTGGAGGAGGCGCGCGGGTATGTGAACGAGCCGCCGCCGCCGGGGCGGGTGCGGTCGTCGTTCGCGGCGGGCGAGGCGCGGACGCTGCGGGTTGACGGGCCCGGCTGGAGCTTGGTTGCTCGTACCGATGACATTGCGTTCGTGCTGCTGGATGACGAGCCGGGTGAGGTGCATCCGGTGGGGCGGGGGCCTGCGCTTCCCGGGCTGTTGTCGTCGCTTGATGAGTTGGCGGCGCGGCCGGTCTGAGGTGGGCCGGTCTTGGGCGGGTCGGTCTTGGGCGGGCGGTTTTCAGCGGGGCGGCCTGAGGCGGGTTGGCCTGAGGCGGGCGTTCGTGGGGGTGTGGGCGGGGTTCGCGGGTGGCAGGCTCGGTGGGCAGTGGGTGGTGCCTCGGCTGTGCGGTTCGTGGCGGGCGTGCGGGTGGTGGGCCGGCGCCCCTGCTGTGCGGTTCGTGGCGGGCGTGCGGCCGGTGGGCCGGCGCTCTGCCGTGCGTTTCATATCAGGCGTGCGGCCGGTGGGGGCCGTGCGTGCGGCGCTTGGGGTTGCCGCGGGGGTCGGAGGGGACGCACCGGGGCCCTCCCCCAGCCTTCGGCCGGGAGGTGCCCCCACGGCGCGGGCGCATCTGGTCCGTGAGAGGGAGTACCCCGGCGTGTGCTCCGGTCCTGCGGGCGGTCCCCGGTACCTCCCCTCCGACCTGCGCCCGTTCCCGTCAGCGGCCCGGCGGCGCTGTCCGTCACCGATCGCACGCCGGGCCATGGGGCCGGCCGCGCCCGTGCCAGGGATGGCCGAGTCACCCGAGTTACGTGGCCGGAGTGGTGGCCAACGGCGCCTGCCCGGCAAGTGCCCACCCGCAGCCCCGGCTCGCTCGAACCGAGCGTGGGTCGGGAGAGCCAGCCGTCGGTACGTGCGGGTGGTGGCCCGTACAGCGCGCGGGCCAGGCGAGGGCGTGGGTCCAGGTAGGGCGGGTGTCTGCTCAGTCAGCGGCCGATTTGTTTGCGGCTGACGCGGCGCAGTCGGCGTCGTTGGGAGGAGTCGAGCGTCAGATACGCGACGGCCGGGACCCCGACCATGACCAAGAGGGCCGCCCAGAAGGGCAGCAGCCACAGCAGGATCACTCCCACCGCGACGCCGCCGACCGCGACCTTCGCCTGTGTGGACATCCTTCACTCCCCTTCCGCGGCGTGCGCCGCGCTCTGTGTACTCCATTGAACGCCGTTTTCGTGCCGCAGGTTCCAGGAAGGCGCGTGCTGTCCTGTACTCTCGGGCGCTCCAGGCGTCAGTAGTCAAACTTGAGGAGTTCGGGAAGCAGTGACATCCCTTGCCGTGGTCACGCCCGCTCAGCTGTCCGCGCTCTCCCGCTGTGCAGCGGTTTTCCTGCCGTCGGATCCGCCACGAGCAGGGCGGGTCGCCTTCTGGCGGCCTGATGGCGAGCCCCTGGGAGAAGTGCTCGGCGCGGACGGTGCGAGGGGCGGGGCCGGGGAGGCGACGGAGCGGCTGGAGGTGGCTCTGCCGGGTGAGGACGGTGGGGTTTCACTGTGCGAGGTTCCGGCCCTGGTCCTGACGGTTGCTGAGGCGGTGCCGGTGCTCACCCGTGCGCGGGCCGCGCGGGGTACCCATCCGGCTGCCGCCTTCTGGGGAGCCGCGGCCGTACTGGCACTACAGCTCGCGGCTCGTGGCCGGCTGCTGCCCGGGGTGAGTCCCGCCGGATATGACGCCTGGCGGATGGGTCCGCTCGACCCGGCGGACCTGGAGCGGCTGCGCGATCTCGCCGCGGCGATTCCCCCGTACGCGCATGCCGCCCCGCTCCCGGATTCCGACCCGTTGGCGCTGCCGGACCCCGAGGGGCAGGTACGGGCCTTTCTCGACGCGGTGGCGGACGGGCTGCCGCGCTCCCCCGGTGCGGCGCTCGTCACCGGGGCGCCGGCGTTTGCGGTGCTCGCCCCGCAGCACATCCCCGAGCAGCGTGTCTGGGCCACGGAGGTGGCCGCGGGACATGACGCGGGTGTGCGGATCTCGCTGCGGGTCGAAGTGCACGGCATGGCGGGGGAGGGAATCGGTGGCCAGGGGGGCGGTGATGTCGGGGCGGTGCCTTCGGGTGCCCGCACCGGCTTCACTGCCGCGCTCCAGTTGCACAGCCTCACCGATCCGACGCTGGTCGCGGATGCCGCCGAGGTGTGGGCGGGGACTTCGCCCGCGGGGCAGGCCTTCGGGTCGCGGGCGCGGAGGGACACGCTGTTGACGTTGCGCCGTGCGGCGGCAGCCTGGGCGCCGCTCACCCCGTTGCTGTCCGCGGCGGTCCCCGGGGCGCTGGACCTCGCCGATGAGGAAATCGCCGAGCTGCTCGGTCCGGCCGGGCGGGCGCTGGCCGCCGCCGGGGTGCAGGTGCACTGGCCCAAAGAGCTGGCGCGCACGCTGACCAGCCGGGCTGTGGTGGGACCGCCCGATGCCGGGGACGCCAATGGGTGGGACAGGCCGGAGTCGGGGCTGCCTTCGCTGTTGTCCGCGGATGCCCTGCTCTCCTTCAGCTGGCGGTTCGCGGTGGGCGGCCAGGAGGTGGACAGGAATGAGCTGGACCGGCTCGCCGAGGCGGGACGGCCGCTGGTGCGGCTGCACGACCAGTGGGTGCTGATCGACCCGGAGGCGTTGCGGGCGGCCCGGGACCGTCAGGACCGTAAGATCACGCCGCTCGATGCGCTCGGCGCCGCGCTCACCGGCACCGCCGAGGACCCGGACGGCAGCCGGGTGGAAGTGGAGGCCTCCGGCCCGCTCGCCCGGCTGCGCGACCGGCTCGCCGACCCGGAAGGCGGCGACGCCGTACCCCTCCGGCAGCCGGCGGCGCTCGCCGCCACGCTGCGCGACTACCAGGTGCGCGGGCTCGGCTGGCTGCACCGGATGACGTCGCTGGGGCTGGGCGTCTGTCTCGCCGACGACATGGGGCTGGGGAAGACGATCACGCTCATCTCCCTGCATCTGCACCGGCAGACCTGTCCCGGGTCCGCCGGCCCCACGCTGGTCGTCTGCCCCACCTCTCTCATGGGCAACTGGCAGCGGGAGATCGAGAAGTTCGCGCCGGGCACGCCGGTGCGCCGCTTCCACGCCGGGCGGCGCAGCCTGACGGAGCTGGCGGACGGCGAGTTCGTGCTCACCACCTACGGGACGATGCGGCTCGATGCCGGGAAGCTGGCGGAGGTGGGCTGGGGTCTGGTCGTCGCGGACGAGGCACAGCACATCAAGAATCCTTTCTCCGCGACCGCCAGGGCGCTGCGGACCCTCCCCGCCGAGGCCCGGGTGGCACTGACCGGCACCCCGGTGGAGAACAACCTGTCGGAGCTGTGGGCGATCCTGGACTGGACGACGCCGGGGCTGCTGGGGCCGCTGGGCCGGTTCCGTACGCGCTATGCGCAGGCCATCGAGGGCGGCGCGGCGGCGTCCCCCGAGGCGGGCGCGGCGGCCGGGCGACTGGCCCGGCTGGTGCGGCCGTTCCTGTTGCGCCGCCGTAAGTCCGATCCGGGGATCGCGCCGGAGCTGCCGCCCAAGACGGAGACCGACCGTGCGGTGGCGCTGACCAAGGAACAGGCCGGGCTGTACGAGGCCGTGGTGCGCGAGGGGCTCGACGAGATCGCCGGGACCGACGGATTCGCCCGCCGCGGGCTGGTGGTCAAGCTGCTCACCTCGCTCAAGCAGATCTGCAACCACCCGGCGCAGTACCTGAAGGAGAACGACCGGGCGGAAGGCGGCCGTGCGGCGGGAGCGGTGCGGATCATGGGGCGTTCGGGGAAGGTCGAGCTGCTGGACGAGCTGCTGGACACCCTCCTGGCCGAGGGCGCGAGCGTGCTGGTGTTCACGCAGTATGTGCAGATGGCGCGGCTGCTGGAGGGGCATCTGGCGGCGCGCGGGGTGCCCACACAGTTCCTGCACGGCGGGACACCGGTGGCCCGGCGCGAGGAGATGGTGCGGCGCTTCCAGGACGGCGCGGCGCCGGTGTTCCTGCTGTCGTTGAAGGCGGCGGGTACCGGTCTGAACCTCACCCGGGCGGCGCATGTCGTGCACTTCGACCGCTGGTGGAATCCGGCCGTCGAGGCACAGGCCACCGACCGGGCCTACCGCATCGGGCAGAGCCGGCCGGTGCAGGTCCACCGGTTCATCACGGAGGGCACGATCGAGGACCGGATCGCCGAAATGCTCTCCCGTAAGCAGCAGTTGGCCGATGCGGTGCTGGGGTCCGGCGAGGCCGCACTGACCGAACTCACCGACGCCGAGCTGGCGGACCTGGTCGCACTGCGAGGGAGTGAGCGATGAACGCGCTCGGAGGGGAAGAACCGAGGCATCCGGAGCGGGACGGTTCGAGGTGTCCGGACGAGGAGGGCTCGGCGGACTGTGCGCGGACGTTCGGCGCCCTGCCTGTGGCGCGTGGGCGTGCCTTTGCGCGGAGCTGGTGGGGGCAGGCGTGGCTCAAGGCGCTGGAGGACACCGCACTGGACGGTGAGCAGCTGAGGCTGGGCCGGCGGCATGCGCGGGCCGGGGCGGTCGGCGCGGTGTCCGTGCGCCCCGGCCGGATCACGGCGGTCGTCCAGGACCGCGACCATACGCGGCACCGGTCCGACGTCCTGCTACAGCAGCTGAGCGCGGCGGACTGGGACCGCTTCCTGGACATGGTCGCGGACCGGGCCGGGCATATCGCGGCACTGCTGGACCGGGACATGCCCCCGGTGCTCGTCGAGGACGCGGCCGCCGCCGGGATCGAGCTGCTCCCCGGCATCGGCGACCTGGAGTCGGAGTGCGGCTGCGGCGCATGGGACCACTGCGCGCATTCGGCCGCACTGTGCTACGAGTTGGCGCGGCTGCTGGACCAGGACCCATTCGTCCTGCTGTTGTTGCGCGGCCGGGGCGAGCGGGAGCTGCTCGACGAGTTGCAGGCGCGCAGCGCGGCGCGGGCGGTGGGGCCGGCGGACGAGGACCTGGCGGCGGAACGGTCCGGCGCGGGGGTGCCGGCGGCCGAGGCTTATGCGGCGCGCGACATTCTGCCGCCGCTGCCCGCGGCACCGCCGCCGGTTGACGCGCCGGGTGCCCCGCCGGTGCTCGGTGGCGGCACCCCGCCCGCGCCCGGGGTGGACGTGGCCGCCCTGGAGTTCCTGATCGCGGACACGGCGGCGCGCGCCCAGCGGCTGCTGGCGGATGCGCTCTCCGCCTGGCAACCGGACAGTCCGCCGCCGGCGGTGCTGACTCCCGCCCAGGATGCGGTGCGGCTGGCGGCCGCCGGCCCCGGAGAGGTCATATCGGCGCGGCTGGCGGCCGGTTCGGGCCGGGAGGCACGGAGTCTGGCGGCCGCCGTACGGGCCTGGGAGCTGGGCGGCACGGCCGGGCTCGCGGTCCTGGAGGAGGACTGGACGCCGGGGCCGGAGGCGCTGGCACGGGCAACCAGCAAGCTCGCGGCCGCCTGGGAGGACGGCGAGGCCCGGCCGCGGCTGCGGGCCACCCGCAACCGCTGGACGGTGGTCGGCGGCGCCGCCCAGTTGCGCTACGGGCGGGACGGCCGCTGGTGGCCGTATCGCAGGGAGGGCGGGCGGTGGGTGCCCGCCGGTCCGGCCACGGAGGATCCGGCGGGTGCGTTGGCGGGCCTGTCCGCGGAGGGGTGAGCGGCAGGGTGACGGGGTGACGGGGTGGGGCGGGTCAGCTTCCGCCTTCGGCTGCCGCCGGGTGTGCGGCCGCTCGTCGTACGAAGAGGTCGTGCAGATCGCGGGCGGCCTTCGGGACCGAGCCGGAGCGGCGGCGCTGGATCACCATCAGGACGTCGGTGGGGTCTGCCGCCAGCGGGCGGTAAGTGATGGTGCCGCTGCGTTCCAGCGGGTCGCCGATGATGCTGAAGTCAGGCAGGACCGTGGCGCCCAGGCCCTCGGCGACCATCAGCTTGCCCATTTCGGCGCCGTCGGTGGAGTACGAGAAAGAGGGTGTACGTCCCTCGAGGAGCCGGTGGAGGAAGCGGTGCATGACATAGCCGGAGCGCATCACGATCAGCGGCTGGGCGAGCAGTTCGGTCACCGAGACCTCGGTGAGTCCGGCCAGCGGGCTGTCCGGCCGGATGCACACCACCGGGCGGCCCCGCAGGAGTTCGGTGGTGTGGACGTCCGGTGGGAGGTCGTCACCGCGTAGGTAGTTGACGAGGCCGAGGTCGAGGCTGCCTTCCAGCAGCGCGCGGTGGATCTCGGCCTGCTGGGCGCCGATCACCTCGACCTGGGTCAGCGGGTGCCCGGTCCGGAACTCGCGGACGGCCGGGACCAGCAGCGGAACCGTGGCGGCGTTGACCGTGCCCAGGCGCACCATCCGGCTGATGTGGTGCTGGTCGTCCGCGGCCCGGCGCAGTTTGTCGACCGCGTCGAGCACTCCGATGATGTGCGGCAGCAGCTCCCGGCCGTCCTCGCTGATCTTCGCTCCGGAGCGCTTGCGGTCGAGGACGTCCACACCGAGTTCGCGTTCCAGATTGCGGACGGTTTCGCTCAATGCGGGCTGGGACAGATGGAGTTCCTCGGCGGCTCTGCGCAGTGAGCCGAGGCGGGTGACAGTCGCTATGTATTCGAGTTGTTCGATCCGCACGGAATACGCACCCCGGTGATCCGATACCGATGGTGAACCTCGGTGGATTCACTCGCCTTTGAGGCCTTCTCGGTGGGGAGCTTGCCTCCGGTTCAAGGGGAACCCTATCACCACTTCACCTATGCCGTATCGACGCTTCGCAGTTCGATCGCTAAACTCGGCAGGGCGGCGGCCACATGGACCGGAAAAGACCGCAGGAGCCGTCGCCCATTGGCCGGCGCGGAGCAATTTTTGCGAGGAGGTGGCACGTTCATGAAGCAGCAACAAAAGCAGCTCACCCGACGGCGTCACGTCGATCTCGCACGGATCTCCAGTTCGCTCTGTCGCGGTGTCGGCCGGCAGCGCTGACGAATGCTGGTGCTGACGGGAGCGAGCGCTGAAGAGTGCTGCCGCTGACGGCTGGGAGCGCCGGCACCGGTCGTTGACTTCCCTTCCGGAATGACATTTCGCGGCGATCACTACCTCGCCGACCGTGCGCTTCTGCCCATTCAGCACCTGTATTCAGCACCCGAATTCAGCAGTTGCTCACGCCATTCCGTGCGGAAGGGGCGCACTCACTTAGATGCGCCTTCTTGCGCGGCTTCTCGCGCGGCTTCTCGCGCGATCTCATGACGCCCGCCTTCCCGCACACGGTTCCTGCACGCAGTTCCTGCGCGTGGTTCTTGCACGCGGTTTTCCTCACCTCCTGGAGATCTTGATGTCCGACCTGCCCGCCCCCGGCCCCGCACGCTTCGCCTATTGGGTGCCCAATGTCAGTGGCGGCCTGGTGACCAGCACCATCGAGCAGCGCACCGATTGGGGGTACGACTACAACCGCAAGCTGGCGGTGCTGGCCGAGAACAACGGTTTTGAGTATGCGCTGAGCCAGGTCCGCTATATGGCCAGCTACGGCGCCGAATTCCAGCACGAGTCCACGAGTTTCAGCCTCGCGCTGCTGCTCGCCACCGAGCGGCTGAAGGTGATCGCGGCCGTGCATCCGGGGCTGTGGCACCCGGGTGTGCTGGCGAAGCTCGGTGCCACCGCCGATCAGCTCTCCGGCGGCCGGTTCGCGGTGAACGTGGTCAGCGGATGGTTCAAGGGCGAGTTCAGCGCGCTCGGGGAGCCGTGGCTGGAGCACGACGAGCGCTACCGGCGAGCGGAGGAGTTCATCCGGGCGCTGCGCACCATCTGGACCGAGGACCATGCGGAACTGGCCGGGGATTTCTACCGGATCCGGGACTTCTCGCTCAAGCCGAAGCCGCTCAACACCGCCGAGCGCCCGCATCCGGAGATCTTCCAGGGCGGCAACTCCACCGCGGCGCGGGCGATGGCCGGCCGGGTGTCCGACTGGTACTTCAGCAACGGCAAGGACTTCGACGGCGTCACCGAGCAGCTCGCGGACGTCCGGGCGTCGGCCGCAGCCGCAGGCCGGCCGGCCCCCCGCTTCGGGCTGAACGGATTTCTGATCGCGCGGGACACCGAGGCCGAGGCCCGCGACGTGCTGCGGGAGATCATCGCCAAGGCGGACACCGAGGCGGTGCACGGCTTCGGCTCGGCGGTCAAGCAGGCCGGACAGTCCACGGCCGACGGCACGGGCATGTGGCAGGACTCCTCGTTCGAGGACCTGGTCCAGTACAACGACGGCTTCCGTACGGGCCTGATCGGCACACCGGAGCAGATCGCCGAGCGGATCGTGGCCTACAAGCGGCTGGGCGTCGATCTGTTCCTGCTCGGGTTCCTCCACTACCTGGAGGAGGTCGAGTACTTCGGCGAGCGGGTGCTGCCGCTGGTGCGCGAGCTGGAGGCACAGGAGGAGGGCGCGCAGGCGCCGTCCCGGGGAGCGGGCGCGGCGCCGTGGTCCGGCCCGGTTCCGGCAGCCGCCCGGCCCTGAGCGCGTGAGCGCCTGAACCCGAGCGCCCTGGTGTCCGAGCGCCTGAACGCCCGAGCGCACCCTCCCCCCTACCACCCCACCATCCAGGGAGACTTGATATGAGCACCGTCGCTCCGACCGACTGGGCCACCCGGCCCGCACCCGAAGGCCCGCAGGGCTGGATCGAGCGCGCCGCGGAGGTCGCCGCCGTCCTCGCCACCGACGCGGTCGCCCGTGACCGCGCGGGCGCCACCCCGTATGCCGAGGTCCAGCTGCTCAAGGACTCCGGCCTGGTCACCCTTCTCGGGCCCACCGCGCACGGGGGCGCCGGCCAGGACTGGCCGACCGCGTACCGGGTGATCCGGGAGGTCGCCAAGGCGGACGGGTCCATCGGCCAGCTGCTCGGCTACCACTATCTGTGGAACTGGGCCGCGCGGCTGGTCGGCACCCGCGAGCAGTGGGAACACGTGGAGGCCGAGGCCGCCCGGCAACGATGGTTCTTCGGTGGCGCGGTCAACCCGCGTGACAAGGACGTGGCGGTACGGGACGAGGGCGAGACCCTGGTCTTCACCGGCCGGAAGTCGTTCTCCACCGGAAGCAAGGTCTCCGACGTCACCGTGCTGGAAGGGGTCCTGGAAGGCACCGACGACCATGTCTTCGCCATCGTGCCGTCCGACAGCGCCGGGCTGACGTTCCACGACGACTGGGACAACATCGGGCAGCGGCTCACCGAGAGCGGCGGCGTCACCCTGGACGGGGTGCGGGCACCGTGGTCCGCGGCCGCCGGGTACGTCGACAAGGCGTTTCGGCCACGTGTCTACAACACCCTCAACGTACCGACCATCCAGCTGGTCTTCGCCCACTTCTACCTCGGTATCGCGGCGGGCGCCCTGGAGACGGCAGCGGTCTACACCCGTACCAAGGCGCGCTCCTGGCTGCACGGCGGCCATGAGCGGGCGGCCGACGAGCCGTACGTCATCGACATCTACGGCGATCTGACGGGCAAGCTGTGGGCCGCCGAGGCGCTGGCCGACCGGGTGTCCGAGGAGGGGCAGCGGCTGCACGACGATCCGGACGCGGTGACGGAGCAGGACCGTGGTGAGTTCGAGGTCAGGGTCGCCGCCGTCAAGGCGCGCGCCACGGAGGTGGCCCTGGAGGTCACCCAGCGGATCTTCGAGGTGACCGGGGCCCGGTCCACCGCCTCCGCCGAGGGCCTGGACCGCTTCTGGCGCAACGTCCGCACGCACACCCTGCACGACCCGGTGGCCTACAAGCGCCGTGAGGTCGGCCGGTTCGTGCTCGACGGCGCACTCCCCGAGCCGACTTGGTACTCCTGACGACCGGCTCCGCTCCCTGCGCTCCGCCCCGCCCCCGGCGCTCATCGCCTCCCTCTCCCATCTCTCCCTTCTCCCTCTCTCCCCCTGCACTTCGAGGTGATCCCTTCATGGCCACCGTTCTGTCCGTCTCCGGAAGCCCCTCCGCGACCTCGCGTACCGCCCGTCTGCTGCGTCAGCTGGACGCCCGGCTCGCCGACGAGGGGCACCACGTCATTCCGCTGGACGTCCGCAAGCTGCCCGCCGAGGCCCTGCTGGGGGCCGATTTCGGCCATCCGGCGATTGTCGAGGCCACCGAACTGTTCGCCCGTGCCGACGGCGTCATCATCGGCACGCCCGTCTACAAGGCCGCCTACTCCGGTCTGCTCAAGTCGCTGCTGGATCTGCTGCCGCAGTACGCGCTGACGGGCAAGACCGTGCTGCCGCTGGCGACCGGCGGCAGCACCGCCCATGTCCTGGCGATCGACTACGCGCTGCGGCCGGTGCTGTCGTCCATGGGCGCCGCGCACATCGTCCAGGGCTGGTTCGTCCTCGACCGGCATCTGGTCGTACGGGAGGACGGCTCCCTGACCGTGGACCCCGGCGCGCGGGAAGGGCTCGACCAGGTTCTGGACCAGTTCTCCGGGGCGCTCGGGCGCAGCCGGTTGCTGTCCGTCGCGAGCTGACGCCGCCTCCCCCGCCACCGCCCCGCCCTTTCGACGCGCCCCTGGAGGCAGCACCGTGACCGCTACCGCGCGGCCCGCCACCGCCCATGTGATCTCCGATGACGCCGAGGCCCTGGCGGTCGCGGCCGAATTGGCCGAGGCGTTCCGGGCCGGTGCCGCGGAGCGGGACGCCGTTCGCCGACTGCCGCACGCCGAGCTGGCGCGGCTGTCGGCGAGCGGACTGCTGGCCATCACCGTGCCGCGCTCCCACGGGGGCGCACAGGTGCGGACCGAGACGCTCGCCGAGGTCGTACGCCTGCTGGCGACCGGGGACGCCAGTCTGTCCCAGATTCCGCAGAGCCACTTCGTGTACCTCAATGTGCTGCGCCGTCAGGGCACCGCCGGTCAGCAGGCCTTCTTCTTCGGTGAGGTGCTGGCGGGGCGGCGGCTGGGCAATGCCCAGTCGGAGGCGGGGACGCGGCATGCGCAGGACATCCGTACCCGGCTGGTGTCCACGGCGGACGGTTCGTATGTGCTGAGCGGGGTGAAGCACTACGCGACCGGTGCGCTGTTCGCCGACTGGATCCCGGTGCTGGCGCGCGGCCGGGATGAGGCGCTTTATGTGGCGTATGTGCCACGGGAGGCGCCGGGGGTACGGATCGTCGACGACTGGGACGGAATGGGCCAGCGGACCACGGCCAGCGGGACCGTGCACCTGGAGGACGTGACGGTGCCGGCCGACCGGGTCGTCCCGCATCACCTCACCTTTCGCGGCCCCCAACTGCACGGTGCGGTCGCCCAGTTGCTGCATGCCGCGATCGACACCGGGATCGCCTGCGGCGCACTGGCCGAGGCCGCCGCTTTCGTCCGCACCAAGAGCCGGCCGTGGTTCGAGAGCGGTCTCGACAGCGCGGCCGAGGATCCCCTGCTGATCCAGCGGTTCGGGGAACTGGCGGTACGGGTGCGGGCCGCCGAGTCGCTGCTGGCGTCGGCGGCGCGGACGGTGGATGCCGCGGCGCTCGCGCTGACCGACGACTCCGCCGCCGAGGCGTCGATCGCGGTGGCCGCGGCGAAGGTGGTGGCCGCGGAGGCAGCGGTGGAGACCGGCAGCGCGCTGTTCGAGGTGGCCGGGACCCGGTCCGCCCTGGACGGGCTGAATCTTCACCGGCACTGGCGGGACGCGCGCACCCACACCCTGCACGACCCGGTCCGCTGGAAGGTGCAGCACATCGGCCGGTACGTCCTCAACGGCACCCGGCCGCCCCGGCACGGTCTGCTCTGACGACCGGCCCCACCCCGCCCCGGTCTGCCCCTGACGACCGGCCCCGCCCCCATCCCTCCTCCTCCCTCTTCCCCTTCGGAGCCCGTATGTCCTCCCTCACCTTCCACTGGTTCCTGCCCACCTACGGCGACAGCCGGCATGTCGTCGGCGGTGGCCATGGCGTCCCCACCGGGTCCGCCGGCGGCGAGCGGCCCGCCACCCTCGGCTATCTGACGCAGATCGCCCGCGCCGCCGAGGACCTGGGCTTCGAAGGGGCGCTCACCCCCACCGGAGCGTGGTGCGAGGACGCCTGGCTCACCACGGCCATGCTGGCCCGCGAGACCGAACGGCTGAAGTTCCTGGTGGCGTTCCGGCCGGGGATCGTCGCGCCGACCCTGGCCGCCCAGATGGCCGCCACCTTCCAGCGGCACTCCGGCGGACGGCTGCTGCTGAATGTCGTCACCGGTGGCGAGAGCCATGAACAGCGCGCCTACGGGGACTTCCTGGACAAGGACGATCGTTACGCCCGCACCGGCGAATTCCTGGAGATCGTCAAGCAGTTGTGGGACGGGAAGACGGTCGATTTCACCGGGGAGCAGCTGCGGGTGGCGGGCGCCCGGCTGGCCCGGGTGCCCGATCCGGTGCCGCCGGTGTACTTCGGCGGGTCCTCACCGGCCGCCGGAGAGGTGGCCGCGCGCGCCGCCGACGTCTATCTGACCTGGGGCGAGCCGCCGGCCGAGGTCGAGCGGAAGACCGCCTGGATCCGGGAGCTGGCCGGCCGCGCCGGGCGCCGGGTGCGGTTCGGCATCCGGCTGCATGTGATCACCCGGGACACCGCGGAGGCGGCCTGGGCGGAGGCACAGCGGCTGCTGGACGGCTTCGGCCCGGAGGCGATACGTGCGGTGCAGGCGGGGCTGGCCCGCAGCGAGTCCGAGGGGCAGCGCCGGATGCTGGCGCTGCACGGCGGCCGCACCGACGGGCTGGAGATCGCGCCCAATCTGTGGGCCGGCATCGGGCTCGTACGGGGCGGGGCGGGCACCGCGCTGGTCGGCAGCCACACGGAGGTGGCGGAGCGGATCGTGGAGTACCAGCGGCTGGGCATCGAGGAGTTCATCCTCTCCGGGCACCCTCATGTCGAGGAGGCGTACTGGTTCGGGGAGGGGGTGCTGCCGGTGCTGCGGGACGCCGGGCTGTGGCGGCATCCGGCGGCGCGGGCCGACGATTCCCGGGCTGCCGCGCAGGTCCCGTTCGCCGCCGGGGTGGGCCGCTGAAGCAGCGACCGGGTGGGCCGCTGAGCCATGGGCCGGGCGGCCCGCCGCGCTGCCCTGGCCCAATCCTCCCCATCCGGCTGCGCCCTGCCGCCGCACATGATTCGCTGAACTGATCCCCCACCGCCAGGCACCCCGCCCGCAGCAGGAGGACCAGTGACCGGCACCTCGCAGCACGCGCCGCACCACATCTCGTACGCACAGCCCCCGCGGACCGCCGACGGGACGGACAGCGCATCGCACCACCCCGGCCGCCCCCGGAACCCCCCGTACTACGAGGACCGCTCGCCGGGAAGCGGAGTCCTGCCGCCGCGCGCCTGGTACCCGAGGTCGGATGCCGCCCGGCTGTCCCTGCACGGCCGTTGGCGGTTCCGGCTCTCGGCGAGCGCCACCGCCGTGGACGAGTCGTTCGCCCGGCCCGACTTCGACGACGCACAGTGGGAGGAGCTGCGGGTCCCCGGCCACTGGGCGCTCCAGGGACGCTTTGCTTCCGAAGGCTCCTACGAGGGCAACGGCACGGCGCAGCCGAACGGGGCGCCCGCGTACACCAACACCGCCTACCCCTTCCCGGTCGATCCGCCGCGGGTGCCGGACGAGAACCCGACGGGCGATCACCGGCAGGTCTTCGATCTGCCCGAGGGGTGGGGTGAGGGGCCCGCGGTGCTGCACTTCGCCGGGGTGGAGTCCTGCGCCCGGGTCTGGCTCAACGGGCAGGAGCTGGGCCACTTCAAGGGCAGCAGGCTGCCGCACGAGTTCGAGGTGGGGGCGCTGCTGCGGCCGCGCGGCAATGTACTGGCGGTACGTGTCCACCAGTGGTCGTCGGGCAGCTATCTGGAGGACCAGGACCAGTGGTGGCTGCCCGGTATCTTCCGGGAGGTCGCGGTCCACCGCCGTCCCGAGGGTGCGGTCGCCGACCACTTCGTCCACGCCGGGTTCGATCACGTCACCGGCCACGGCACCCTGCGGGTGGAGTGCGCACCGGCCGGCCGGGTGACCGTCCCGGCGCTCGGCCTCGATCTGGCGACCGGCGAGAGCGCCACCGTTCCGGTGCGCCCCTGGACGGCCGAGCAGCCGCATCTCTACGACGGGGAGCTGGTGACCTCCGGGGAGCGGATCCCGCTGCGGATCGGGTTCCGTACGGTCCGCGTCGAGGACGGGCTGCTGAAGGTCAACGGCCGCCGGATCCTGCTGCGCGGCGTCAACCGCCATGAGTTCCATCCGCGCTACGGACGCGCCCTGGACCCCGGGACGATGCGCCGCGATCTGCTGCTGATGAAGCAGCACAACATCAACGCGGTGCGCACCAGCCACTATCCGCCGCACCCCGCCTTCCTCGACCTCTGTGACGAGTTGGGCCTGTGGGTCGTCGACGAGTGCGATCTGGAGACCCACGGGTTCGGCGGGCAGGGCTGGCGGGACAATCCGGTCGATGACCCGCGCTGGGAGCCGGCGCTGCTCGACCGGGCCCGGCGGATGGTCGAGCGGGACAAGAACCACCCCAGCATCGTGCTGTGGTCACTGGGCAACGAGTGCGGCACGGGGCGCGGGCTGTCCGCCATGGCCGCCTGGATGCGCGAACGCGACCCGTCCCGGCCGCTGCACTACGAGGGCGACCCCAGCTGTGCCGACACCGATGTCTACTCCCGGATGTATGCCGACCACGCCGAGGTGGAGCGCATCGGGCAGCGCGCCGAGGCGCCGCTGTCCGACCCGGAGCTGGACGCCCGGCGGCGCCAACTCCCCTTCCTCCTCTGCGAGTACGCGCATGCGATGGGCAACGGTCCGGGCGGGCTGAGCGAGTACCAGCGGCTGTTCGAGCGCTATGAGCGCTGCCAGGGCGGTTTCGTCTGGGAGTGGATCGACCACGGGCTGCGGCAGCAGACGCCCGCCGACGAGGTCTTCCACGCCTACGGCGGCGACTTCGGCGAGGAGCTGCACGACGGGAACTTCGTCTGCGACGGCCTGGTCTTCCCCGACCGGGTGCCCTCCCCGGGCCTGCTGGAGTTCAAGAAGGTCGTCGAACCGGTGCGGATCGAGGCCGAGACCGAGGCCGGGACCGACGAGGACGGCACGGCGGGCGCGGTCCGGATCACCAATCTGTACGACTTCGCCGGCCTCGGCCATCTCGGCTTCCGCTGGATCTACGAGGTGGACGGTGAGCTGCGCGGGCACGGCCGGCTGGAGGTGCCGCCGTTGGCGCCCGGCGAGTCGGCCGTGGTGCGGTTGCCGACGCCGCCGGTCGAGCCGGGCGACGACGGGGAGGCGCTGTGGACGGTCCGGGCCGTGCTGGACGAGGACAGCGCATGGGCGGCGGCCGGGCACGAGGTCGCCTGGGGCCAGCTGCCGGCCGCACCGCGCCCCGCCGTCACTCCCCCGGCGGCCACCGCCGCACCGCGCCGCGGTGAGGGCAATGTGATCGTCCTCGGCCCGGGGACCTTCGACGCCGGCACGGGGGCGCTGGCCTATCTGGACGGCGTCCGGATCGGCGGCCCCCGGCTGGACGTCTGGCGCGCGCCGACCGACAACGACGAGGCCGCCCCCTGGCAGCCGGGGCCGCGGCCGGCCACCGAGTGGCGGCGGATCGGCCTGCACCGGATGCGGCACCGCGTCGATGCCGTCGAGACCGGCCCGGACACCGTGGTGGTACGGTCCCGGGTCGCCCCGGCCGGGTCCCCGCTGGCGCTGCGCACGGTCTACCGCTGGACGGCTCAACGGGACCTGCTGCGACTGGAGTTGAGCGTCGAGCCCGAGGGCGACTGGCCGGTTCCGCTGCCGCGGCTCGGGGTGCGGATGCGGGTGTGCGGCAGCCTGGGGCTGGCGAAGTGGTTCGGCGGCGGGCCGGGGGAGGGCTATCCGGACACCCGGGCGGCCGCACGGGTCGGCCGCTGGTCGATGCCGGTGGATGCGCTCCAGACGCCGTACGTGCGGCCGCAGGAGAACGGTGCGCGGCCCGGTGTGCGCTGGGCGGAGCTGACCCGTACGGACGGCTCGGGCCTGCGGATCGAGGGCGATCCGGACTTCTTCCTCACCGCCCGCCGGTGGTCGGTCGAGGAGCTGGCCGCGGCCCGCCACACCACGGATCTGCGGCCCGGCGACGGCCTGTGGCTGCATCTCGACCATGCGCAGCACGGCATCGGCAGCCAGTCGTGCGGGCCGGGGGTGCTGCCGCAGCACCGGCTGGAGGTGGCACCGGCGCGGTTCACGTTCGTGTTCTCGTCGCTGCACTGAATCCCGCGCCGTACCGTGCGCCGGCCGCCGGGTGGCCGGCCGGCCGGTGCCGTACGTCGCGTCGCGCCGTGCCATACGTCGCGCCGTGCGTGCGACGCACCCCTCCGGCCAGGGGTCTTGTCACCTGCGGCGATACGATCCGGGGTGAGGCGTGCGCACCCACGCGTCCCGCACCACCGAGAGGCTTTGCACCATGGTCAGCACCTCCCCGCCGCTCGCCGACGCCCTCGCCGCGGGGCCGGTCGTCCTCGACGGCGGGCTGTCCAACCAGCTGGAGGCAGCCGGGCACGACCTCAGCGACGCGCTGTGGTCGGCCCGGCTGCTGGCCGAGGAGCCGGAGGCGGTGGTGCAGGCGCATCTGGCGTACTACGAAGCCGGGGCGCAGGTCGCGATCACGTCCAGCTATCAGGCGACGTTCGAGGGGTTCGCGCGGCGCGGTATCGGCGAGGAGCAGGCCGCGGCGCTGCTCGGCCGGAGCGTGGAGCTGGCCCGCGAGGCGGCCGGGCGGGCGTCGGCCGGCGGGGTCGCCGGGCCGCTGTATGTGGCGGCTTCGGCGGGTCCGTACGGGGCGATGCTGGCGGACGGCTCCGAGTACCGCGGCCGCTACGGCCTGTCGGTGGACGAGCTGGAGCGGTTCCACCGGCCGCGTCTGGAGGTGCTGGCCGCGGCGGGCCCCGATGTGCTGGCACTGGAGACGGTGCCGGACGCCGAGGAGGCCCGTGCGCTGCTGCGGGCGGTGCGCGGGCTGGGTGTGCCGGCCTATCTGTCGTACAGCGTCGCGGGCGACCGCACCCGGGCCGGGCAGCCGCTGGCGGAGGCGTTCGCAGTGGCGGCGGACGTGGACGAGGTGATCGCGGTGGGGATCAACTGCTGCGCGCCGGACGATGCGGACCGGGCGGTGCGGCTGGCGGCGCAGGTCACCGGCAGGCCGGTGGTGGTCTACCCCAACAGCGGGGAGAGCTGGGACGCCGCGGCGCGGGCCTGGTGCGGCAGCCCGGCGTTCAGCGCGGACCGGGTCGCCGCCTGGGCCGCGGACGGCGCCCGGCTCATCGGCGGCTGCTGCCGGGTGGGCCCGGATGCCATCGCCGAGCTGGCGGCCGGTCTCGGCCGCTGACGGGACGGCCCGGTAGCGGGAGCCCGGCGGGCCGCCACGGACGCGACGGCCACCCCGGGAGCGGAGCCGGCGGTCGCCACGGGCCAGGATGCGGGCCGAAGGCGTTACACAGACGCAACCGAAGCAGCGGCGACAGGGCCCCGGGCCGATGGCAGTATGCAGCCACATCGCAGCACGCACGGCTTGGTTGATGTTCATCCTGCCCCTGGAGGGCCTGTGTCCGCTCGCTCCGCGTTGCCTGTCATAGCCGCTGCCGCGGCCATCGTCGTTCTGGCGGGGTGCAGCAGCACCAAGTCCGACGGGAAGAAGGGCTCCGGTGGCCTGGAGCTGGTCTCCTCCGGGACCTTGAAGACCTGCACCCACCTGCCCTACGCGCCGTTCCAGGTGAAGAAGGACGGCAAGGTCGTCGGGTTCGATGTGGATCTGGTGGACCTGGTCGCCAAGGACCTGGGCGTCAAGCAGGAGATCGTCAATACGCCCTTCGAAGGCATCGAGACCGGCCAGGACTTCACCATCCGCAAATGCGATCTTGCCGCGGCCGGCATGACGATCACGTCCGCGCGGGACAAGGTCATGGATTTCTCCGACCCCTATTTCAATGCCACCCAGGCACTGCTGACGAAGTCCGGCAAGCCCTTCAAGAAGGTCGAGGACCTCAAGGGCAAGAAGCTCGGATACCAGAAGGCCACCACCGGCGGGATCTACGCCAAGAAGCACGGCAAGGGCGTCGAGCTGGTGGAGTTCGAGGATCTGGGGCTGCTGCTGACCGCCGTGAAGTCCGGGCAGGTCGATGCCGGCATCAATGACAACGGCGTGCTCTTCGACTATGTGAAGCAGAACGCGGACACCGAGGTCACCGCGGAATTCAACACCGGTGAGCACTACGGCATCGGCGTACGCACCGGAAATGACGCGCTGCGCAAGAAGATCAACGCGGTCATCAAGAAGGCGAAATCCGACGGGAGTTACGACCGGATCTACAAGAAGTGGTTCGGCACCACCCCGCAGAGCTGAGGCCGGCCGTCATGTCACTGTCCAAACGACAGCGCGCGCGGGCGATCCGCGGCGTGCAGTACGGCGTGCTGGTCGCCGCCGTGGTGGCCTTTGCGCTGGTCGCCGACTGGCACCAGCTGCGGATGGCGTTCTTCGACGTGGAGGTCGCCAAGGCGCTCTTCCCGGAGATCATCACCACGGCGCTGGTCAACACCGTCCTCTACACCCTGCTCGGCTTCGGTTTCGGTCTGGCGCTCGGCCTGGTGCTCGCACTGATGCGGCTCTCGTCGGTGCCGCCCTACCGCTGGATCGCCGTCACCTATATCGAGTTCTTCCGCGGGATCCCCTGTCTGCTGGTGTTCATCGCGCTCGGCTTCGGTGTGCCGCTGGCCTTCGAGGTCGCGCTCGATATGAACATCACGGTGATGCTGTCGCTCGGACTGGTGGGCGCTGCCTATATGGCGGAGACCATCCGGGCCGGTATTCAGGCGGTCCCCAAGGGCCAGACCGAGGCGGCGCGTTCCCTGGGGATGTCGCACGGCCGGGCAATGATCTCGATCGTCATTCCCCAGGCGTTCCGTATCGTGCTGCCACCGCTGACCAATGAATTGATCCTGCTGACCAAGGACTCCTCGCTGGTGTATCTGCTGGGACTCTCCCTCACCCAGTTCGAGCTGGCCAACTTCGGCCGGGATGCCCTCAATGAGCACAAGAGCCTGACCCCGATCCTGATCGCCGGGCTGCTCTATCTCGTGATCACCCTCCCGCTCGGCCAGCTGGTCCGTCGGCTGGAGGCCCGTACGGCGAAGGCCAGGTGAGCGGCGTGACGACCGACCAGGCGGCACCGGAGACGGCGGATGCGAAGGCCATCGACGTACAGGGCCTGCGCAAGGCGTTCGGTGAGCTGGAGGTGCTGCGCGGGATCGACTTCTCGGTGGCGCGCGGCGAGGTGGTGTGTGTCATCGGGCCCTCGGGGTCGGGGAAGTCGACCTTGTTGCGCTGTGTGAATCTGCTGGAGGAGCCGAGCGCGGGGCGGGTCGTGGTGGCCGGCACCGAGGTCACCGACCCGGATGTGGACATCGACCGGGTCCGGCGGCGGATCGGGATGGTCTTCCAGGCCTTCAACCTCTTTCCGCATCTGACCGCGCTGGAGAATCTGACGATCGCCCAGCGCCGGGTGCTGCGCCGTGACCGCGGCGAGGCGGAGCGGATCGCCCGCGCCAATCTCGAACGGGTCGGGCTGAGCGACAAGGCGGGGTCCTATCCCGCGCAGTTGTCGGGCGGACAGCAGCAGCGGGTGGCCATCGCCCGTGCGCTCTCCATGGAACCGGAGCTGATGCTCTTCGACGAGCCGACGTCGGCGCTGGACCCCGAGCTGGTCGGCGATGTGCTGGCGGTGATGCGAGCGCTGGCGCAGGAAGGCATGACGATGCTCGTCGTCACCCACGAGATGAGCTTTGCGCGGGAGGTCGCCGACCGGGTGGTGTTCATGGACGGCGGGGTGATCGTCGAGGAGGGCACACCGGAGCAGGTGGTGGGCGCCCCGCAGCACGAGCGGACCCGGACCTTTCTGGCGCGGGTGCTGGACCCGGCGGCCGCGGAGGTCACGGACACCGGCGCGGCGGGCAAGCGGGTCGACCGCTGACCGGTCGAGGGCGTCGCGGCCGGCGGGCCGCGCACCGCCCGCTCGTCAACGGCCACGGCGTCGCCAGGAAGGACGGCCCCGATGCGTTCAACGCTCAGGGCCGTCTCGTCGACGGCCGGGGTGCCGACGACGGCGGTGACCGTCCGGCTCAGGAAAGCGGCTTGGTCAGCTTCTTGGTGGCAGTGCTGTTGCCCGCCAGGCTACAGCTGACGGACTTGATGCCGATCTTGTAGCCGTCGAGGGTGGGGTACTGGATGTAGGTGCCCTCGGCGGTCCCCCTGGGCTGCCGGGCCGCCTTGCTCTGCAGCTCGTTGCGGCACAGCGAGGACGCCTTGGCCCGGATCTCGGTCTCGGTCGTCAGGCCGGATCCGAGGCGGTGGACGGTGACGACCTCGGCATCGTGCGGGCCGTTGCAGGAGGCCTTGTCGTTGTTGCCGCCACCGCCGGCCGGACGGTCGTAGCAGTCGCCGGCCTTCATCAGGTAGAAGGGGATCTTGTCGTCGTCGGGCGTCGGCGTGCTGCTCTCGAAGTCGCTGCCGGTGGGCGTCCCGGTGGGGGTGGCGTCATAGGAGGGCGTCGCGGACGGTGTGGCGCTGGTGCTCGAAGCGGGCGACTGGGCACGGTTGTTGCTGCCGCCGTCGTCGCTGTTGTTGATCACGATGAAGGTGATGACGGCGGCCAGCACGACCACACCACCGCCGATGATCGCCGCGATGGTCTTGCCGTTGCCGCCACCGCCGGGCGGGCCGGGCGGCTGCTGCCAACCGCCGGGGCCACCCGGGCCGGGAGGGCCGTAGCCGCCGCCTGCGGGCGGTCCGAAGCCACCGGGGGGCTGGTTGCCGCCCGCGGGCGGGCCGTAGCCGCCCGGGCCGAACCCGCCCTGGCCCTGGCCGCTCGGGCCGTAGCCACCGGCCGGCGGGCCATAGCCGCCCGGGGTGCCCTGAGGCGGCTGAGGCGGCTGGTTCGGCGGCGGAGGCGGAGGAAAACTCATGTGGAAATGATCGCTTCTTTACTCGGTTTTCAGGGACTCGGTGACCAACCTGGAACATTTCAGGTCTGAAATGTCCGGCCCATGGGCACCGTTGGCGACAGGCAGCAAGCCACCCTACGGCTCGGAGGTTCTTCGTGTTCACCGACCTGCCCCTGGACGAGCTGCACACCTACCGCCCGCCGCGCCCCGAGCCGGCCGGCTTCGACGCCTTCTGGCGGCGCACCCTCGACGAGGCCGGTGCCCACGACCTCGACGCGCGTTTCGCCGAGGCCGATGCGGGGCTGGCCCTGCTGCACACCTATGACGTGACGTTCTCCGGCTTCGGCGGGCACCGCATCCGCGGCTGGTTCCTGTTCCCGCGGGCGGCCGACGGGCCGCTGCCGTGCATCGTGCAGTACCTCGGCTACGGCGGCGGCCGGGGCATGGTGCACGACTGGCTGCTGTGGCCGTCCGCGGGGTACGCCACCCTCGTCATGGACACCCGTGGACAGAGCGGCCCCAACCGGCCCGGCGACACCCCCGATCCGGTCGGCTCCGGCAATCCGGGCGTACCCGGCAAGATGACCCAGGGCCTGCTCGATCCCGATGACTACTACTACCGGCGGCTGTTCACCGACGCGGTACGGGCCGTGGAGGTGGCACGCGGACACCAGGCGGTGGACGCCGGCCGGACCGTGGTCGCCGGCGGCAGCCAGGGCGGTGCCGCCGCCCTGGCGGTGACGGGCCTGGTCCCCGGCCTGGCGGGCGCGTTGATCGATGTCCCGTTCCTAACCCACATCCGCCGCGCGGTCGAGATCACCGACACCGGGCCGTACGGCGAACTCACCCGCTACTTCGCGGGTGCGCGCGGCCACATCGACACCGCGCTGCACACCCTGGACCACTTCGACGGCCTCAATTTCGCGGCCCGGTCCTCCGCCCCCGCCCTCTTCGGCACGGCGCTGCGCGACGAGGTGGTCCCGCCCTCGACCGGCTTCGCCGCGTACCACCACTACGGGGGCGAGAAGGAGTTGAAGGTGTGGCGGTTCAACGCCCACGAGGGGGGCGGCGGCGAGCAGCGGGCAGCCGAAATAGCCTTTGTGCGCAAGCTGTTCGGCTGAGCGGCCACCCGCCTTCCTGGCACCCCTCAGACGGCCCCCAGCAGGTGTTCCAGCGCCAGCTGGTCCAGATGCTCGAAGGCCATCCCGCGGGCGGCTGCCGCCTCGACGTCGAAGGTTTCGTAGGCGGTGCCGTCGGCGAGCAGTCCGGCCAGGCCGTCCTCGGCGGTGGGCCGGGCCAGCTGGTCCAGGCGCGCGGCGCGCAGCGCGTCCTGGACGGCCGGGTCGGCCCGGAAGGCCGCGGCGCGCTCCTTGAGGAGCAGATAGTTGCGCATGCAGCCGGCCGCCGACGTCCAGACGCCGTCCAGGTCCTCGGTGCGCGGCGGCTTGAAGTCGAAGTGCCGCGGTCCGCCGTAACCGGCCGTCTCCAGCAGGTCGACCAGCCAGAACGCGGACCGCAGGTCGCCCGCGCCGAAGCGCAGGTCCTGGTCGTACTTGATCCCGCTCTGGCCGTTGAGGTCGATGTGGAAGAGCTTGCCGGCCCACAGCGCCTGGGCGATGCCGTGCGGGAAGTTCAGCCCGGCCATCTGCTCGTGCCCGACCTCGGGGTTGACGCCGTAGAGCTCGGGGCGCTCCAGCCGCTCGATGAAGGCGAGGGCGTGGCCGACGGTGGGCAGCAGAATGTCGCCGCGCGGCTCGTTGGGCTTGGGCTCGATGGCGAACTTCAGGTCGTAGCCCTGCTCGACGACGTACTGGCCGAGGAGGTCGAAGGCCTCCTTCATCCGGTCCAGGGCGGCCCGTACGTCCTTGGCGGCCCCGGACTCCGCGCCTTCCCGTCCGCCCCAGGCCACATAGGTGCGGGCGCCCAGCTCGGCGGCCAGGTCGATGTTGCGGAGTGTCTTGCGCAGTGCGTAGCGGCGGACGCCACGGTCGTTGGCGGTGAAGGCGCCGTCCTTGAAGACGGGGTGGGTGAAGAGGTTGGTGGTCGCCATCGGGACGATCAGGCCGGTGGCGTCCAGTGCCTGCCGGAAGCGTTTGACGGCCGTCTCGCGCTCGATGTCGCCGGCGCCGAACGGGATCAGATCGTCGTCGTGGAAGGTGACGCCGTACGCGCCGAGGTCGGCGAGGCGGTGGACCGACTCGACGGGGTCCAGGACCCGGCGGGTGGCGTCCCCGAAGGGGTCACGGCCCTGCCAGCCGACGGTCCACAGGCCGAAGCTGAACTTGTCCCCGGGCACGGGCTGACGGCTCATCGTGACTCCCTCGATCATTTAGTCAACGCACTTTACAAATTCCGCCGCGGCCAAACTAATATGCGACAGCACACCGGGGAACCCCCTGGACCGACACCATGGGATACGGGCCGCCGAGGGAGAGTGCACGATGGGCGCACAGTCAGCCGGACCGCTGGTCGTCGGGGTGGACAGCTCGACGCAGTCCACCAAGGCGCTGGTCGTGGATGCCACGACCGGCGTGGTCATCGCCCGGGGGCAGGCCCCGCACACGGTCAGCGGCGGCGACGCCAAGGAGAGCGACCCCGGCCGGTGGTGGCAGGCACTGGGCGAGGCGCTGGCACAGTGCGGCGACGCGGCGCGGCAGGCCTCGGCGCTGTCCGTCGGCGGTCAGCAGCACGGGCTGGTCGCGCTGGACGCGGCCGGTGAGCCGGTGCGCCCCGCCCTGCTGTGGAACGACGTACGCCCGGCGCCGCAGAGCGAGCGGCTGATCGCGGAGCTGGGGGGCGCGAAGGCCTGGGCCCAGCGGGTGGGCAGCGTGCCGGGTCCGGCGTTCACCGTGGCCAAGTGGGCCTGGCTGCGGGAGACCGAGCCGGCCGCGGCCGCCGCCACCGCCGCGGTGCGACTGCCGCACGACTACCTCACCGAGCGTCTGACCGGCGAGTCCGTCACCGATCGCGGCGACGCGTCCGGGACCGGGTGGTGGGCGTCGTCCACCGAGTCCTACGACGCGGAGATCCTGGAGCACGTCGGACTGTCCCCCGAGGCGCTGCCGCGGGTGGCGCTCCCGGGTGAGGCCGCCGGGACCGTGCACGCCGACGATCTGCCGCTGCCCCATGGTGCGTTGGTGGCTGCCGGGACGGGGGACAACATGGCGGCCGCGCTCGGGCTGGGCCTGCGTCCCGGGCAGCCGGTGCTGAGCCTGGGCACCTCGGGGACGGTCTATGCGGTCTCCGCCCACCGGCCCGCCGATCCGACCGGCACCGTGGCGGGCTTCGCCGATGCCCGCGGCGACTGGCTGCCGCTGGCCTGCACCCTGAACTGCACGCTCGCCGTGGACCGGGTGGCGGCGCTGCTGGGGCGCGACCGGGAGGCCGTGGAGGCGGGCGGTGAGGTGGCGATGCTGCCGTTCCTCGACGGCGAGCGCACCCCGAACCTGCCCGGCGCCTCGGGCCTGGTCCACGGGCTGCGGCACGACACCACCGCCGGTCAGCTGCTCCAGGCCGCCTACGACGGTGCGGTGTTCGCGCTGCTCCAGGCCCTGGACCGGGTGCTGGACGCGGATGCCGCGCCCGATACGCCGCTGCTGCTGATCGGCGGCGGCGCGAAGGGCCGGGCCTGGCGGGAGACGGTACGCCGGCTGTCGGGCCGCCCGGTGGTGGTGCCCGAGGCGCAGGAACTGGTGGCGCTCGGCGCGGCGGCGCAGGCGGCCGGACTGCTGCTGGAGGAGGACCCGGCGGCGGTGGCCCGTCGTTGGGGCACGGCGCGCGGCGCGGAGTACGAGGCTCAGCCGCGGGACGTCGCCGCCTGGGACCGGCTGGCGACGACGCTCGCCGACGGCGAGGCGCTGCTGCGACGGTGACCGCAGCACCGCAGCCGTACACCAGGAGGGACCGCACCCTCGCCATCACCCCGAGGAGAACCCTGTGACCGCGCCCGGCGGCGACACCCAGCACGGCATCCGGCGGCGCAATCTGGCCCGGGTGCTCCGGACCGTGGCCATGCAGGGTCCGCTCTCCCGGCCGGCGGTCGCGGCGCGGATCGGGCTGACCCGGGCGGGTGTGGCCCCGCTGGCCGACGAGCTGCTGCGGGCCGGGCTGCTGGTCGAGACGGCGCGGGCGGCGACCGGCGGCCGCGGGCGGCCGGGCAGTGAACTGACGGTCAGCGACCGTGGCCCGGCCGGGATCGGGGCCGAGATAGGCGTCGATCATCTGGCGGTGTGCGCGGTCGATCTGCGCGGGCGGGTCCGGGCCAGGGCGGCGGTCGGTGCGGCGAACCGGCACAGCGCTCCGGGGCCGGTGCTGCGGCGGCTGTCCGCGCTGCTCGCGGAGGTGACCGAAGAGATCGCCGCCGAGGGACTGCGGCCGGCCGGGCTGGCGGTGGCCGTGCCCGGTCTGGTGGCCCGCGGTTCGACGACCGTGGTGCACGCGCCCAACCTCGGCTGGCGGGCGGCCGATCTGGCCCCGGGGCTCGCCGGGGCAACGGCCCCGGGCGACGGCTCCCTCCCCCTTCCGCTGACCGTCGAGAACGAGGCCAACCTCGGGGCGCTGGCCGAACTCCGGCTGGGCCGGGACGACGGCCGGCCGGCCCCGCCGCCGGACTTCGTGCATGTGTCGGCCGAGATCGGTATCGGTGCCGCAGTCGTCGTGGACGGTCAACTGCTGCGGGGGGCACGGGGGTTCGCGGGGGAGCTGGGACATGTGCCGGTGTATCCGGACGGCCCGGCGTGCGACTGCGGCGGCCGGGGCTGTCTGGAGCGGTACGCGGGGGAAGAGGCCGTGCTGCGCGCAGGCGGGCTCACCCCCGGGCGGGCGGCGGCCGCGCATCCGGGCCCGGGGGCCCGTATCGGCCTGCTGGCGCGCCGTGCCGCCGACGGGGACGCGGCCGTCGTGCGGGCGCTGCACGAGGCGGGGACGGCGCTCGGGATCGCGCTCGCCGGGGCGGTGAATCTGCTCGATCCGCAAGCGGTGGTCCTCGGCGGTGCGCTCGCCGGGCTGGCGCCCTGGATCCTGCCGTCCCTGGAACGGGAGTTGGCGCTGCGGACAACCGTCGCGGCGGATCCCGGGCGGGCCGACGGCCCGTTGGTGACGGTCTCCCGGCTGGGCGCGGACGGGCCGCTGCTCGGGGCGGCGCACGCGGCGCTCCAGGCCGTACTGGACGATCCCCTCCACTCCTGCGCCCCGGCACACTCTCCCCGGAATTGAACCCGCTAAACCTTTCCAGGGAACGAGAATTCCATGCCACCCCATCGAGCGATTGTGCCGATAAAAACAGCACCACTACCTTCGGTTCGGCGGGTTGCCGCGGAACGGCCTTGAAAAAGGTGTTCCTGGGCTGTCCGCACAGCACCCTCCGAAGAGACAGGTGGCATTGTGACGATTGCCGGTGAATCGCTGCACGGCAGTGCGGAAGACGCCCAGAATTCCAGTCTGAGTACCACCGCCGCGCGGAATCTCGCGACGACCACCAAGACCGCGCCGCAGATGCAGGGCATCACTTCCCGCTGGCTGCTGCGACTGCTGCCCTGGGTGCAGGTGTCCGGCGGCACCTACCGGGTGAACCGCCGGCTGACGTACACGCTCGGCGACGGGCGCATCGATTTCCATACCAGCGGCGGCGATGTCGAGATCATCCCCGATGAGCTGCGCGAGCTGCCCGCGCTGCGGGAATTCACCGATACCGAGGTGCTGTCCGCGCTCGGCGAGCGGTTCACCCAGCAGGAATACGCGCCCGGTGAACTCATCGCCGAAGCCGGCGCGCCGGGCGACCGGCTGGTGCTGATCGCGCACGGCCGGGTGGACCGTATCGGCACCGGCAAATACGGCGAAGAGGCGGTGCTCGAAGCGCTGGCGGGCGGCGACCACCTGGGGGACGCGCCACTCACCGACCCCGACGGGACCTGGCAGTTCAGCTATCGCGCGGTGACCCGGGTGACGGTCATGGCGCTGCCCCGGCAGGCCGCACAGGAGATCGCCGACCGCTCCCCCGGGCTGCGCGAGCATCTGGCGGCGGCCGGGCAGGACGCCGCGCAGCCGACGAACACCAGCGGGGAGTCGGCGGTCTCCGTCGCCTCGGGGCACCATGGCGAGCCGCCCCTCCCCAGCACCTTCGTCGACTACGACCTGGCGCCGCGGGAGTACGAACTCAGCGTCGCGCAGACGGTGCTGCGCGCCCACAGCCGGGTCGGCGACCTCTACAGCGACCCGATGAACCAGGTCGAGGAGCAGCTGAAGCTGACCGTCCAGGCGCTGCGGGAGCGCCAGGAACACGAGATGATCAACAACCCCGGGTTCGGGCTGCTGCACAACGCCGACCTCAAGCAGCGCATCCACACCCGCACCGGCCCGCCCACCCCCAACGACCTCGACGACCTGCTGGCGACGGTCTGGAAGGACCCGGGCTTTCTGCTCGCCCATCCCCTCACGATCGCCGCGATCGGCCGGGAGTGCAGTGCCCGCGGGCTGTATCCGACCGCGGTCGATTTCATGGGGCATTCGCTGCCCTCCTGGCGCGGGGTGCCGATTTTCCCGTGCAACAAGATTCCGGTGACACCGGAACGGACGAGTTCGATTCTTCTGCTGCGCACCGGCGAGGAAAAGCAGGGCGTCGTCGGCCTGCACCAGACCGGAATTCCTGATGAATACGAGCCGAGCCTCTCGGTGCGTTATATGGGTCTCGACGACCGGGCCGTCCTCAAATATCTCGTGAGCGCCTACTATTCGGCGGCCATTCTCGTGCCCGATGCCCTGGGCGTTCTCGACGACGTACAGATCGGCCACTGAACGGCCCGTGGAAGGACCCGGAGCGCCCGGCGAACGGCCGCGTCCCTCCGCTTGCCCTGCCGCGCCGACCGTACGCACGTGCAGGCGCCGCACGCACAGCACAGCACCGACAAGAACAGGTGAGCCTTCTTCATGACCACATCGGTGGATCCGACGTCCGGACCGCAGCAGTCCGCGATCGAGCAGAGCCGGTCCAGCCTGGACACCGCGGCCGCCCGCAAGCTGGCGACCACGACCAAGACCGTGCCGCAGATGCAGGGGATCTCGTCCCGCTGGCTGCTGCGCATCCTGCCCTGGACGCAGGTTTCCGGCGGTACGTACCGCGTCAACCGCCGGCTTACCCACACCCTTGGTGACGGCCGGGTGGATTTCGTCTCGACCGGCTCCGAAGTCCGGGTGATTCCGGCGGAGCTGCGGGAGCTGGCGCCGCTGCGCGGCTACACCGACGCCGGGACGCTGGAGGCGCTGGCGGACCGCTTCGTCCAGCGGGAGTTCGCACCGGGCGATGTGCTGGCCCGTGCGGGCGGACCGGCGGACCGGGTCATCCTGATCGCCCACGGCAAGCTCGACCGCCTCGGCACCGGCAAGTACGGCGACGAGACGGTACTGGGGGTGCTGGCCGACGGTGACGCCCTCGGCGCCACGGTGCTGCTGACAGGGGACGCGGAGTGGGAGCACTCCGTGCGGGCGGTGACCCGGGTGACCGCACTGACCCTGTACCGCAGCGACCTCGAAGAGGTGCTGGGCCGGTCGGAGTCGCTGCGCACCCATCTGGAGGAGTTCCGAGGGGCGTTGGCGCCGTCGCAGAACAAGCACGGTGAGGCGGCCATCGAGCTGGCCGCCGGCCATGTCGGCGAGCCGGCCCTGCCGGGCACCTTCGCCGACTACGAGCTGGCGCCGCGGGAGTACGAACTCGGCGTCGCCCAGACCGTGTTGAAGGTGCACTCACGGGTCGCCGACCTCTACAACGACCCGATGAACCAGCTGGACCAGCAGCTGCGGCTGACCGTGGAGGCGCTGCGCGAGCGCCAGGAACACGAGATGATCAACAACCCCGAGTTCGGGCTGCTGCACAACGCCGACCTCAAGCAGCGCATCCACACCCGCAGCGGGCCGCCGACCCCCGACGACCTGGACGAGCTGATCTCCCGGCGCCGTAAGACCCAGTTCCTGCTGGCGCATCCGCGCACCATCGCGGCGATCGGGCGGGAGTGGAACGCCCGGGGAATCTACCCCACCACCGCGGAGTTCGAGGGCACGGCGGTCCGCGCCTGGCGGGGCATTCCGCTGCTGCCCTGCAACAAGATCCCCGTCACCCCGGAGCAGACCAGCTCGATTCTGGCGCTGCGGGTCGGCGAGGAGAACCAGGGCGTGGTCGGACTGCACCAGACCGGCATCCCGGACGAGTACCGGCCCGGCCTGTCGGTGCGGTTCATGGGCATCAACGACCAGGCCGTCATCAATTACCTGGTCAGCGCCTATTACTCGGCGGCGGTGCTGGTGCCGGACGCGCTGGGCATCCTGGAGGACGTAGAGATCGGTCACTGACCGGCGGGGGGTCCGGTCCGGGTCCGCGCGCACGGTCGGCCGTCAGGCCCGTGTGCGCGGCACCCGAGTGACGTCCGATCAGGTATCTCGCCACTCCTGACCTGCGCCGTTCTGCCTTTGGTCGAGCCCATTGGCAGAACGGCCATTCCCTTGGCAGGGCGTGCCCTGTTGCGCATCATGAACGCACCGCATGTGTGCGTGACATGTACGCGACCACTCCCCCTCGGTCCTTGTCAGGAGTTCACATGGAGCCCGACCACCATCGCCCGGCCCGTCGGCGCCTGCTCACCGGTGCGGCCGCGCTCGCCGCGTCCGCCGCACTCGTCCCCTTCACCGCGGCCGGTGCCGCTCCCGCCCGGCGGTCGCCGCGCGGCGGCGCCTACCCCCCTGTCCACCAGGTGCCGGCCAGTCCGGCCAACTTCACCGCCGCCAACCGCCCGACGCAGTATCCCGTCGAGATGGTCGTGGTGCATGTGACCCAGGAGACCTACGCGGACACCCTCGCGCTCTTCCAGGACCCCGCGCACAAGGCGGCCGCACACTATGTCGTACGGTCCGCCGACGGCTATCTCGCGCAGTGCGTCAGCGAGCGGAATGTCGCCTGGCACGCCGGGAACTGGGGCTACAACACCCGCAGCATCGGCATCGAGCACGAGGGCTGGATCGACGACCCGCTGTGGTTCACCGATCCGCTCTACGAGCAGTCCGCCCGGCTCACCGCCGCCATCTGTGACCGCTACCGGATCCCCAAGGACCGCGAGCACATCATCGGCCATGTCGAGGTCCCCGGCACCGACCACACCGACCCCGGTGAGTTCTGGGACTGGGCGCGCTATCTCCAGCTGGTCAACGACGCCTCCTGGCACGGCGCCGGATGACACGGCACGCCGTACCGCGCCCTTCGGGGTGCCCGAAAGGCCTCGGCACGGCGTGCGTACACCGGCGACGGCGCCCGGCGCGGCGGTCAGTGAGCCGACCGCAGAAAGCGCGCCAGGCCCGCGAGGTCATCGGTGTTGAGGTGGTCGACGCCGGCGCCGACCAGCTCCGTCCACACCGCCTCGCGCGCCGCTCCGGCCGCATCCGGTGACGCCCAGAAGCGCAGCCGGCGCCCCTCACCGTGCGCGGCCGCCACCAGCCGGCGCAGCCGTTCCCGCTCGGCGGACGGCATCGGGCCCACGCCCTGCCAGCCGAAGAGGTCCGTCCAGGAGGCGGAGACCAGCGGGGCGAAGGAAGCGGGGGCGGCGGTCCCCAGGTCCTCCGGGCGCCCGTCGTAGAAGGCGTGGCGCACCCGCTCGGCCTCCATGGGCGCACGGGCGGCCCGGTCCCCGGAGATCACGGCGGTGACCGGACCGCCGTGTACCCGGCCCGCGCGGCAGACGCTCAGCAGATCCCGGTAGCCGTGCAGGACCCGGGCCAGCGCGCGGTAGGTGGGATCGCCCGCGGTCTTGAGGTCGATCAGCAGCTGGAGGGAGAGCCGATGGCCCCGGTAGACCGTGCCGCCGTTGGCGCGAATCCGTCGGCGCAGCGGATCCAGATAGAGCGCCTCCAGGGTGCGGGCCGGGTCGAGACCGCCCTCCTCGTGGGCGACCAGCAGACGGCCGTCCACCAGCCAGATGTCCGCCTCCACGCTGCCGAAGCCGTGGTCGAGGGCGTCGAGCAGGGGCCGGGCGTGCTCGTAGTCGTTGTGTGCATGGGCACGGCGCAGCGGCACGGGGCCGGTGGGCCGTACGGCCGTGTCACGGGCGGCGGCGGGCGCGGTCAGGCCCGCGGCGAGGACGGCGCCCAGCGACACGACGGCCGTTCTGCGGGTGTACGGATTCATGACATCTCCGGGTCATAGTGAGCGTCTTCGGCACCTGGGACAGTTGGCACGACGTCAGGGGGGATCGTGAAGCGGCGATTCGGTCGAGTGCGTGCGGTACTGACGGTGCTGGTGGCATGGGGTGTGCTGGCGGGCGGCGGGATGGCGGGCGGGGCGCCGGCCACCGCCGCGGACAGCACTCTCCACCGCTCCCCTGCCAGGTCGGTGGCGCCTGGTGTGGCATACGGCGAATTCCGGATGACGGTGCCGCGCGGCCTCGTGCACGGGCATCTGCTGACGGTCGATCTGGCCGATCCGCGGGTCTCGGTGGATCTGCTGTACCCGGGGGCGGTCGGCGCGCGGTCGCCGGTGTCCCAACTGGCGGCCGACCGCGGCGCGGTGGGGGCCGTCAACGGCGACTTCTTCAATATCACCGAGACCCAGCACCCGGGCGTGGAGGCCACCGGCGCCTCGGTCGGCCCGGCGGTGGCCTCGGGGCGGCAGCTGAAGGGCGCGGTGCCCGACGGCCAGCGGTTCGGGCCGGTCATGCCGCCGGGCGCGACCACCGAGGACGTCATCGGCATCGGCTACGACCGCCGGGCCCGGCTGGACCGGCTCACGCTGCGCGGTGCGGCGCTGACCGCCGAGGGGGCGCTGCCGCTGCGCGGGCTGAACCAGTACGCCCTGCCGGTCGACGGAATCGGCGCCTACACGCCGCAGTGGGGCCCGGCGTCCCGGGTGCGCGCCACCTGCGGCACGGACACCGACCGGGCGGCGCCGTGCACGACGGACACCGCGGAGGTGACCGTCCGGCACGGCCGGGTGACGGCGCTGGACGAGGTGCCGGGCGCCGGCGGGGTGGCCGCGGGGAGCGTGGTGCTGGTGGGCCGGGAGGAAGGGGCGCGGCAGCTGCGCAAGCTGCATATCGGTGAGCCGGTGCAGATCACCCATCACCTCGTCGGCCGGGGGCCCGGTCCCCTGCGGTTCGCGGTGGGCGGCTTCCCCATCGTGCGGGACGACGCGCCCGTGGCCGGTCTGGACACCGTCGCGGTGGCGGTGCGGACGTCCGCGGGGATCGGGGGCGGCGGACGGCTGCTGTATCTGCTGGCACTGGACGGGGCCCCTGGCCAGACCGGGCTGACGGTGCATGAACTGGCGGACCTGATGGCGCAGTTGGGTGCGCGGGACGCAATGGATCTGGACGGTGGCGGGTCCTCCACGCTGGTCACCGGCGACAGGTACGGGGCGACGGTCCGCAACCACCCGTCCGGCGGGGCGGAGCGGCCGGTGCCCAATGCGGTCGGAGTGTTCTCCTCCCGGTGAGCGCCCCGGGCTCCCGGGCGGCCCCCGGGCCTTTCTTCAAAGTCCCGCCTGCCTCTGTTCAGGCCTTCCCGGCGGTCGCGGCACCCGCGGTGCGCATCCGGGCCAGGGCGTAGGCGACGCCGGCCAGGGCCAGGCCGGCGAGGAGCATGAAGCCGAGGGCGCAGGTGCCTTGCCGCGGTGGACCGCGCCCGGAGCGAGCGGCGGCATTTGAAGCCGCCGAGGCCCCCGGCGGCACCGACGATGCCGGTGACGTTGCCGAGCTGCGACTGCGGCGTCACCTGCGAGACGAGCGCGAGGGCGTGCCCCAGGGGGAGAGCAGGTTCCAGGGCCAGAGGGTGACCGTCAGACCGAGGAGGTGAGGACGAGGTTCCGGCAGGCCGCCACCGTCATGGACGCACACTGCTCACCACGTCGGCGGCGCCGGACAGTCCTTGGTGGATGTCCGGAGCGAGGCTGCTGTTCGCCAGGTAGAAGCCGAGCAGCGCGCACACCAAGGCGTGCGAGATCTTGAGCTTGCCGCTGCGCAGGAAGATCACGGTCAGGATCACCAGCAGCAGTACGACCGAGATGGAAATGGCCATGGGACGCACACCTCCTCAACCGCCGCCCGAACGGGCAGCAAGGGGTGGCCAGTTTGGCGTATTTCAGAGTATGTCCGGTTCTCGTCCGGGTGCTCCAATCAGGTGATCACTGCGGGTCACGGGGGCCGGTGGTGGGGCGCGGTGGACGGCAGCCGACCGGGCCGCGCGGCTCACCCACCCGGAGGCGGGGCGCGCGATGCCGTTGACCGGCCGGCCGGCCACCGATCCACCCCCTCGCCTGCAATCGACCGGCCCCGCGGAAGGAATCGCCCATATCCCCGCAAGCACCAAGCGACACTCCGGCATTCACCCCCACGCCGCACCCCGCCCCATCGTTGTGTCGTGGATCACATCACTCCCTGCAACGAAGTGTGGCGATCTGCCGTCTTAGCGGCCGACACCGCCGCCCTCCCCGTACCGCAGACGGAAGCCCCGACATGATCCAGCCCCCCTCCCGCCGCCGCCGGCCGTTCCGGCCGCGGCGTGCCGTACCCGCTCTGGCCCTGGTGGTCGGCGTGGGCACGCTCGCCGCGTGCGGGAGCGTCGAGGGGCCGGCTTCCCAGGGCGACCCGGTGAAGGTGGCGCTGGGCGCGGCAAGCGGGACCGGCGCCGTGCAGGCCGGCGACAGGCTCCGGGTGACCGCGAAGGGCGGGGTGCTGACCGAGGTGACGGTCACCGACTCCAGGGGACAGCAGCTGCCCGGCGGGCTCGGGAACGGCGGAACCCTCTGGACGTCCCGGGCGAAAGCCGCCCCGGACACCAAGTACTCCGTCGTCGCCAGGACCAAGAACGCACAGGACGGCGTCGGCGCGGCCAAGGAGTCGCTGACCACCGGGAAGGCGGCCAGGCTGAACACCCTGACGCTCGGGCCCGGATCACCGGGCACCGTGGTCGGCCCCGGCCGGCCCCTCACGCTCACCTTCGACTTCCCGGTGACCGACCGGGCCGCGGTCGAGCGGCGCCTGAGCGTCACCAGCGACCGCCGCACGGCCGGATCGTGGCACTGGGCGAAGGACCGCAGCGGCAGGGACCGGGTGGACTGGCGTCCCGCGCAGCAGTGGAAGCCGGGCACCCACGGCACGTTGCGAGCGGCCCTCGACGGGGTGTACTCCGGCGGCGGCCGTTACTTCGCCGACGACTATGACCTGAACTTCACCATCGGCCGGAGTTGCACCGACTCGGACATGGGACGGGATTGTGGCAAGGTCCAGGTGGGTGACCCCGTAGAGGTCACCGCACCCTCCGAACGAGGGGAAGACAACAGGACCACCGGGATCGGAGACTGGCATGACGGCTGATCCCCGTGGCAGAGAACCAGCGCCCACGCGTCGAGCAGCTGACCCCTTTCAGAGCCTAGTGTGACGGAATGAGCACCGTGCAGGACCAGGATCAACTCACGGGGTGGCGGCGCTTCCGGCGCCGTGTCCCCAATGGCTTCGCCATCATCTTCAGTCTGTTGGGGCTCTTTTGTGCCCTGACGGCACTGATCGGGCCGCTCCGGCGCGGACTCCACCCGGTGATCTACTGGTTGGACGCCCTCACCATCCCGGTGACGCCGAACTTCGCCTATGCGGTGTTCCTCTTCCTCCTGGGCGCCGCGATGACCGCTCGCAAACGGGTGGCGCTGTGGTTCGTGGTGGCCTACATGGTGCTGGTCATCCTGGCGGACGCACTGTTCCTCGCCAGGGGGTACTGGGAGTACGCCTTCTCCTTGGTGCTGTGTGCCGGAGCGCTGGTGCTGCTGCTCGTCTCGCACCGCGAGTTCTATGCGATCACCCGGCGCGGCGCGTTCCTGCGCGCCATTCTGGTGCTGATCGGCGGGCTCGTGGCGGCGGTGCTGATCGGCTGGGGACTGGTGTCGCTGGCCCCCGGCACGCTGGAGCCCGGCGGCGCCAACCGGCTGCTGTGGGCGGCCAACCGCGTCTGCGGCGGACTGGTCGGCGGCCGGCTGGTCGAGGGCCATCCGGCGCACTGGACCAGCGCCGTCCTGGGGCTGCTCGGCGCGCTGGCAGAGCTGAACGCCGCGCTCACGCTGTTCCGTTCGCAGCGTATGGAGGCCGCGCTGCACGGCGACGAGGAGGCCCGGATCCGGGCGCTGCTGGACCGCTACGGCAGCCAGGACTCGCTCGGCTACTTCGCCTCCCGCCGCGACAAGGCCGTGGTCTTCTCCCCCAGCGGCAAGGCCGCCGTCACCTACCGCGTCGAGGCCGGTGTCTGTCTGGCCAGTGGTGACCCGGTCGGTGACCGCGAGGCGTGGACGCAGGCCATCGAGGCGTGGCTGGAGGTCGCCGGACGGTACGGCTGGCAGCCCGCCGTCATGGGTGCCAGCGAGAGCGGCGCCAAGGCGTTCGCCCGCTGCGGCCTCGGCGCGCTCCAGCTCGGCGACGAAGCGATCTTGCATGTGAAGGACTTCGACCTGGACGGCCGGGAGATGCGGGTGACCCGCCAGGCCGTCAACCGGGTCGAGCGCACCGGCGCGACCTTCCGCGTACGGCGCCACTCCGAGCTGACCGACGAGGAGATGCAGGAGGTCATCCACCGGGCGGACGCCTGGCGGGACACCGAGACCGAGCGCGGGTTCTCGATGGCACTGGACCGGCTGGGCGACCCGGAGGACGGCGCGTGCCTGCTGGCCGAGGCGTTCGACGGCGACGGCAACATGATCGCGCTGCTGTCGTTCGTGCCGTGGGGCAAGGACGGCATCTCGCTGGATGTCATGCGTCGTGACCGCTCCGCGCCCAACGGTGTCATGGAGTTCATGGTGGCCCGGCTGTGCACCCAGGCCGGTGCCATGGGCGTGCGCCGGGTCTCGCTGAACTTCGCGGTGTTCCGGTCCGCCTTCGAGGAAGGCGCCCGTATCGGTGCCGGGCCGGTGCTGAAGTTCTGGCGCAGGCTGCTGCTGTTCTTCTCCAAGTGGTGGCAGCTGGAGGCCCTCTACCGTTCCAACGCGAAGTACAACCCGGAGTGGTACCCGCGGTTCCTGTGCTACGCGGACACCGGCGCGCTGGCCCGTATCGGTCTGGCCTCCGGCATCGCCGAGGGCTTCGTGGCCGTGCCGAGCCTGGGCAAGCTGTGGGGCAAGGGCCACAAGAAGCGGGTGCTGGCCCCGGCCAGCACCGCGGGCCTGCCGTCGCTGGACGAGCTCGGCCTGGTGCAGACCGGCCCGGCCACCGAGGAGGAGCTGCACGAGCAGGAACTGGCCGCGCTGCCCGAGCAGGTGCGGGTGCGCCACCGGAAGCTGGAGCGGCTGCGGGCGGCCGGCACCGACCCGTATCCGGTGGGCGTGCACCGTACGCACACCCTGGGCGAGGTCCGCGACGAGTACCCGGACCTGACGCCCGGCACGCGCAGCGGCAAGTCCGTCAGCATCGCCGGGCGGGTGCTGCTCACCCGTGACCACGGTGGCGTGCTCTTCGCGGTGCTGCGGGACTGGTCGGGCGATCTACAGATCGCGCTGACCCGGGAAGGCAGCGGCAAGGACCTGCTGGACCGCTTCGGTTCGGACATCGACCTCGGTGACCATGTCGAGGCGGAGGGCGAGGTCGGCACCAGCGACCGCGGTGAGCTGACGGTGTTCGTGACGCAGTGGCGGCTGACGGCCAAGTGCCTGCGTCCGCTGCCGGACAAGCGGCGCGGGCTGTCCGACCCGGAGGCCAAGGTCCGCCAGCGGTATGTGGACCTGGTCGTGTCGCCGGACGCGCGGGACAACGTACGGGCCCGCAGCACGGCCGTACAGGCGCTGCGCCAGGGACTGATCGACCGCGGCTATCTCGAGGTCGAGACGCCGATGCTCCAGCAGATCCACGGTGGTGCCAACGCCCGCCCGTTCCAGACCCACATCAACGCCTACGACCTCGATCTGTATCTGCGGATCGCGCCGGAGCTGTATCTCAAGCGGCTGTGCGTGGGCGGTATGGAGAAGGTCTTCGAGATGGGGCGGACCTTCCGCAACGAGGGCATCTCCTACAAGCACAACCCCGAGTTCACGATGCTGGAGGCCTACCAGGCCTTCGCCGACTACGACGTGATGCTCGACCTGACCCGGGAGCTGATCCAGGGCGCGGCGATCTCCGCGTTCGGCAGCGCCACGGCCCGTAAGGCGGACGCGAACGGCCGGCTCGTCGAGCACGACATCTCGGGGATCTGGCCGGTCAAGACCGTCTACGGCGCGATCTCCGAGGCGCTCGGTGAAGAGGTCGATGCGGACACCGCACCGGACCGGCTGCGCCGGCTGTGCGCCGCCTCGGCGGTGCCGGTGAAGCCGGAGATGGGCCGCGGCGACATCGTGCTGGAGATGTACGAGCGGCTGGTGGAGGAGAAGACCCAGCTCCCCACGTTCTACAAGGACTTCCCCACCGATGTCTCGCCGCTGACCCGGCAGCACCGCAAGGACCCGCGGCTCGCCGAGCGCTGGGACCTGGTCGCGTTCGGCACCGAACTGGGCACCGCCTACTCGGAGCTGACCGACCCGGTCGAGCAGCGGCGGCGGCTCACCGCCCAGTCGCTGCTGGCGGCCGGCGGTGACCCGGAGGCGATGGAGCTGGACGAGGACTTCCTCCAGGCCCTGGAGTATGCGATGCCGCCGACCGGTGGTCTGGGCATCGGCGTGGACCGGCTGGTCATGTTCCTCACCGGTCTGTCGATCCGCGAGACACTGCCGTTCCCGCTGGTGCGGCGCCGCTGACGGCCCTGCACGGCGGGCGAGACGGCGAAGGCCACCTCCTTGCGGGGGTGGCCTTCGCCGTTCGCGGGCACTTTCCGGAGGCCGGCGCCGTGGTCGCCGGGAACGGCATGGATGTCGTGGGGAGATCCTTCCGCGGAGTCCTCAGAACCAGTTGACGGTGAGCGGGAAGGCAGCGGTGGCGGTGGCGCCCTTGGAGTCGGTGGCGGTGGCGGTCACCGGGAAGGTGCCGGTCTGCCAGGGTCTGCCGCCGATCCGGCCGCCCGCGGCGTCGGCGCCCAGGCCCAGCGGCAGACCGGTGGCGCGGTAGGTGAGCGGGGGTGTGCCGCCGGTAGCGGTCAGCTGGACGGTGCATTCCTGTGCGAAGCGGCAGGTCTGCGGGCCGGGGGCGGTGAGCTGAAGGCCGCCGTCGGGCGGCTCGGTGCCGTCGGTGTCGAACACTCCGGTGACGGGGGCGGCGGTGGCGGCATTGCCCGCATGCCCGGTGCCGTACATGTCCTCGATCGTGCGCAGCAGGCTGAAGTGGTTGTAGGCGCCGCTGACACTGCCCCGTGTGACATGGGCTCCGTGGAACACGGTCGCGATCCGGTTGGAGCCGAGGTAATTGTCCTCGTCCCAGGTCACCATCAGCAGGCTGTTGTGGTCCTTGGCCCACGTGGCGTAGGAGGCGAGGTTGTTCTTGATCCAGGTGTCGCCGCTGCCGACGGCGCAGTCGTGCATGTCGTTGCACATGTCCGGGATGACGAACGACACGGTGGGCAGCCGGGTGAAGTCGTCCTTGGGGAACTGGGCGAAGGTCTTTCCGGTGTTCAGCGGCACATTCTTGAAGGCGAACCAGGGGTTGTGCTTCTGGGCGTACCGGCCGGCGGAGCAGGTCGTGGAGCCCTCCTCCGGCAGGCCCTCGTTGTAGCTCGCGAAGGTCTTGCCGGCGGCGATCAGCTCCTGGCCGAGGTTGGGGGCGGTCATCGACTGCGCGGTGTAACAGCCGTCGCCGGTGACGCCCTGGGTGGTGCCGGAGAACAGGTTGAAGTAGTTCGGCTGGCTGGGGTGGGTCAGCGCCTTCATACCGGTCAGTTCGGCGCCTCCCTGGGCGAGTTGGTTGAGGTAAGGCGCCTGGGAGCTGCCGATGATCTCGCCGTACTGCTTGTTCTCGAAGACGACGATCACGATGTGGTCGTAGGACGGCAGGGCCGCCCGGGTGCCGGTGCCGCTCGCGTGGACCGCCGTGCCTGTGGGGGTGGTGTGCGCGTCGGCGGCGGTGGCGGCCACGGTCAGCCCGAGCGCGCCGAGCATCGCCACGAGTGCCCTGCGCAGATGGACCGCTGTGCGTTGCATGAGGTCTCCCTCCTTGCCTGAGGGTGCCGGGGTCGGGGTCGTCAGTCCTCGCGGCGGGCCGCGTCCGCGACGGCGATGCGCAGGATGCGGGGAGCGGGCAGGCCGCAGCGGCGGAAGGCGTCGGCAGCGGCGGTCCGAACTGCCGCGCGCCGGTCCCGGGGCACCAGCAGCAGCACACTGCGGCCCGGACGGGCGCCGGGCCACCAGGCGGACCACGCACCGGCGCGCAGGGCTTCACGGACCGCGGTGGCGAGGCCGGTGGCCACGGAGGAGGGGGTGGCGCCGGCCGCGGCACCGCCGTCCGCCCCCGCGTCCCCGCCGGTGGTGAGGCGGGCCGTCAGGAGCAGCAGACGGGGATCGGGGCTGCCGTCAGGGGCGCGCAGCGGCTGCTGGGTGCTGCCGTCGGCCGCGAGGAGGTGGCCGGCCCGGGCGAAGAGCACGGCGCGACGCAGCCCGTCGTCGCCGGGTGCGGCGGCGCTCAGGAGACGCGCCAACTGGGCACGGTTCGGCGGGCATCCGCCCCGGCCGGCGTGCGCGCCCGCGACGGCCAGGGCGACCGCGCACTCCAGCGGTTCGGCGACGGGCAGCCCCACGGCCTCGGGCAGCGGGGCGTTCAGCTGGAGATCGGCGCCGCCCCGTCCGCATCCGGCGGCGGCGAGGGCGCGCAGCACGGCGTACGGGCGGGCCACCCAGCCGGGGGCACCGGCGGCCGGTCCGGTGAGGGGGAGTTCGGCGGTCTCGGCGGGGTGGTTGAGCGAGCCGCAGCGCAGCACTCCGTCGGCGCGCGGGGCGACGGCCACGTCGACGTAGTGCCCGGCCGCCGCGAACCAGTCGGTCCGTGGCGCGGTCCCGGCGTGCGGCGGGCCGGGCGGAACGGCGGCCGCGGCGACCCGGAAGGCGTACGGGGCCCGCCACACCGCGTCGGGCGGGCGGTGGTACGCCGTCGCGAAGCCGTGCGAGAGCAGGCGCAGCAGCGGGTCCGCCGTGGTGCGGTACGCCAGGCCGCCCGCGTTCACCCCAGCTCCTTGCGGGCGAGCAGCCGGTAGGCGTTGCCGCCGTCGGTGGCGCGGGCCGCCACGGTGCGCAGGGAGTCGAGGGCGAGCGCGGCGGCGTAGCAGGGCACCGCCATGGCCTGTACGGCGCTGCGGGCGGCACGCCGGGCCGGGGTGGCGGGGACGGTGGACCAGGGGGCGTCCGGGTCGGGGGCGAGTCCGTTCGCGGCGAGGGCGACGGCGCCGAGGAAGTCGCCGTTGGGCTGGTGGGCCGCGCCGTGCTGCTCGGCGAGGAGGGTGAATCCCCTTGCGGTCAGGGCGTCTGCGAGGTTTCTGGCCGGCATGAGGTGCTGGTGCTGGGGCTGGAACCAGGGCAGCCAGTAGCGGCCGAGCAGCCGGCCGGCCCGGGACCGGGGGTCGGGGAGTTCGATGAGCAGATGGCCGCCGGGGGCCAGGACCTTGACGGCCGCGTCGAGTTCGGCGAAGGGGTCCCGGGTGTGTTCGAGGTAGTGGTGCATGCTCACCGTGTCGTAGCGGCCGGCGAGCCGGTCGGCGAGGTCGGGAAACTGGCCCTGGTAGGCGGTGTCGATCCAGCCCCGGCGTGCGGCCTCGTGGACCCCTTCGCCCATGTCCAGTCCGTCGAAACGGGTGTCGGGCCATACGGCCCGTGCCGCGTTGCAGAAGTGGGCCGCGGCGGTGCCGACGTCGAGCCAGGCCCTGGGGGTGGTGAAGGGCCGGAGCATTTCGGCGCGGGCGCGGTAGGTGTCGCTCATCCGGCCCAGGACCAGGGCGGCGCCGTCGCCGCCGAGGCCCTCGTAGAAGTCGCGGTAGTAGAAGTCGAGGCCGTCCTGGGTGAGGCGGGGGTTCTGGAAGATGTGGCCGCAGTGGCGGCACTCTTCGAGGGTGAAGCGTCCGGGCTTGCCCTGGAGCAGGTCGGGTGTGCGGAGCCGCACGGCGGGTTCGGGTGCGGAGCACCAGGGGCAGTCCGGGCGGCGGCGCTCGAAGAACCGGTCCGTGCCGGCCGCCAGTTCGGCGGTGTAGGCGGCCCGGCGCGTCGCGTCGCCGGCGGCGTCGGCGTCGGGCGTGTCGGCGGCCGGTGCGGCCAGGGTCCGCAGCGCGCCGGACAGGGCGCGCAGCGGACGGGAGGCGGTGTGGCGGGCGAGGCCGGCGGGGCGCGGTCCCCGGGCCGGGCCCAGGACGACGGCGGGCTGGAGCCAGTACAGGGCGGTGGCCGCCGCGCCCCAACGCGGCGCCGAAACCAGGGACTTCACCAGCAGGGCGAGACCGGCGAGCCGGGCGGCGGACAACAGGCCCGGCGGGAGTCCGCGGGCGCGGAGCTCCTCGGCGTGCCGCGCGGGGTCGGGGGGCGGCACCGTCAGACCGGGGGCAATGGCCCAGCCGGTGGCGTCGGGGGCGTACTCCTTGAGGGTGCGGACGAGACGGAGCAGATCGGCCGTCGAACGCGGCGGTACGGCGGTGTCGAGCCCGGCCCGCCGGTGGACGTCCTCGGACACCAGCAGGGCGTGGCCCGCGCCCTGTCCCGGGGCGCACCGGTCGGTGCGGTGGGCCGCGGGGTCGAGCAGCCGGAGCAGACCGAGGGTGCTCTCGGCGTCCAGGCGAGCCGGGATGAGGTCCACGACCTCCAGCCCTTCGCGTGCGGCGTGGCCGGCCGCGGCACGCACGGTCGCCTCGTCGGCCGCGACACCGGGCGCGGTGATCAGGTGCCAGCCCGGTAGGGGTGGCCGCGGGGCGCCGTACGGCCCGGCGGGGGCGAGCACGGGCAGCGCGGCGAGCCTGCGGCGGGCGCGCACGGTGCCCGCTCCCAGGGCGGTCACAGCGGCGGCCGCCACCCACCGCGTACGGCGTCCCGAACGGTGCGCTCGCGTCATCTGGCTCACGGTCCCTTCTCGTTCTCGTTCTCGGTCGGGGCGGTGCCGGTCCCGGGCGGGGCGGGGTGCCGTACGGCGGACCGGCCGGGGCCCGTGGCGCCGGGCGGCAGCTTCTCCAGGCGGTCGGCCGCGGCGAGGGCGCCGCCCGCCGCGGCGAAGGACGCCTGGATGCGGCGGGCCGCACGGCGGTGGGCCGGCTCGTCCAGTACGGCTGCCAGCGCCCGGTGCAGCTCGTCCGCACGGGCCCGGCCGAAGCGCACCCGCACTCCCGCGCCGGACCCGGCCACCTGCCGGGCGACGATCGGCTGATCGTCGCGGACGGGCGCCACGACCAGCGGCAGTCCGTGGGCCAGCGCCTCGCAGACGGTGTTGTGGCCGCCGTGGCACAGCACGGCGTCGAGGTGCGGCAGCAGGGCGAGCTGCGGGACGTACTCCTGGTGCACCATGTGGTGCGGGACGGTGCCGGCAAGGTCGACGGGGGCGGCCAGGATCAGCTGTGCCCGGTCCGCGAGGGCGTCCGCGGCGCGCAGTACCGCGGGGTAGAAGCGGGCGCCCGCCTCGCGGTTGAGGGTGCCGAGGGAGACCAGCACCCGCGCGCGTCCGGGGTCGAGCCGGTGCCACGGGAAATCGTGGGCGGACGGGCGGGCGCCGAAGGCGGGCCCGACGAAGGCGTAGTGGGGCGGGTACCTCCGCTCTCCGGGGCGGGCGGCAGCGCCGGGCGGGCCGTCGGCCGTCCCGCTCGCGCGTGCCCCGTCCCCGGACGGCCCGTCGTCCCCGATGAGGGCGGGGGTGGAGAAGACCAGGACGAGGTGCGGGGAGAAGCGTGGGTCCCAGCCGCTGGGCGCCCCGGATTCGGCGAGCAGCGCCGCGATGCGCTGCGCCACCCACTCCCCCACCTTGGGGACACCGTCGAAGGGCCGGGTGAACTCGGCCGAGGTGGTCGCCGAGGTCGCCCAGGGCAGACCGTGGCGGCGCGCCACCAGCGGTCCGGCCAGGGCCTGTTGGTCGGCCACCAGCACATCGGGCGCAAAGGCCTCGACGGCGGCGTGCACGCCGGGCAGCATCGCGCGGGCGAGCGGGATGAGGACCTCCGCCCACAGGAAGCGCAGGGCCGCGACGCCCCGTAGGTCGCGCCACCGCCCGTGCAGGACGTCCGTGCTGTCGGCCGCGTCCCCGTCTCCCGCCGCGTACAGGAGGGAGCCCGCGGGAAGCAGCGGCGCGAGGGCCGCGGCGGGGCCGGTCCAGGCGACCTGATGGCCGCGTGCGGTGAGTTCGGCGGCGACGGCGATCGTGGGGTTGACGTGTCCGGCCAGCGGCGGGACGACGAACAGCACTCTCATCCGGTCACCGCCCCGGCCGGGGCACCGAGCCGTGCCAGCACCGCGGCGCACAGCCCTTCGGTGGCTTCGTTGAGCACGGTGTGCCCCACGCCGGGGAGCACACACAGCTCGCAGTCCGGCGCCGCACCCGCCAGTTCCCGTGCTCCGGGCAGGAGTTCGGAGTGCTCTCCGTAGACGGCGAGGACCGGGCAGGCCAGCCGGGCGAAATCGGGGGCGGTGAAGGCGCTGCCCGCGGCGATGTCCTCGATCAGGGTGGTGCGGTTGAGCAGGGCGTCGGCGCCGGCGGTCAGCCGGGCCTGCTTGCGCCGCCCGAGCGCGGCGAGCTGCTCGGGCAGCCGGCGGTGTTCGAGGCCGAGGGCCGCGACGGAGAGGGTGTCGGTCATGTCCTCGACCCAGTCACCGGTCAGCTGGGCGTCGATCAGCACGAGTGAGGCGACCAGATCGGGCCGGACGAGTGCGGTGTGCAGGGCGAGCGCACCGCCGTAGCTGTTGCCGATCAGATGGACCGGGCGCCGGTCGAGGCCGAGGGAGGCGAGCAGGGCGGCGAGATCGTCCACCGCGGTGTCCCTGTCGTAGCCGCCGGGCGGGCGTTCGCTGCGGCCGTGCCCGCGCTGGTCGTAGAGGAGCACCTCATGGCCGGCGCGGGAGACGGGGCCCGCCAGGGTGCAGTAGAAGCTCGACAGGTTGTCCATCACGAGGCCGTGGAGGAAGACGACCGTGGGGCCGCCGCCGCGGCCCGGCAGCCGCTGGGTGTGCAGGCGCAGCCCGCCTGCGGGGGTCAGGGCCATGGTGCGCTCAGCCCGCGCAGGCCTGGTCGGCGGCGGTGGCCCGGTCGATGTGGACGGCGAGTTCGCCGACCGTCATGGCCAGGATCTGGTCGATGTCCTTCTCCGCGAGCAGGCCGAGGAGATCCACCGAGCTGCCGTAGCGCTGCTGGAGCAGCTCGGCCAGGGCGACGAACTCGATGCTCTCCAGCGCCAGATCGTCGTTGAAGGTGGTCGCGGGGGTGATCTCGCCGACGACGAGCAGCTCGTCGCCGACGACGCTCACCAGCATGTCGGTGATCTCGGCCAGGATCGTCCGGGTGCGCTCGGGGAACGGGTCAGCTGCCATGGGTGGCCTCCGTGGGAGTGGGGGTGTCGGTGCCCGTCCGGTCCTCGGGCGGCGGCCCGGTCCAGGCGACGACATGGCGCGCGGACAGGTCGTGGACGGAGTCGAGGTGGACGAGGTGGCTCCGGCCGTCCGGGGAGACCACCCGGAGCGCGCCGCCCGGCGCGGACGTCACGGACCACTCCAGCGGCCTGCCGCCGAGGCCGCTGCCCGCCGCCTTCGCCGCGGCCTCCTTGGCGCACCACAGGGCGGTGACCCAGTAGGCGCGGCCGGTGCCCGGGCCGGGTGCCTCCCGGGCGTGGAGGCCGTCCGCCAGGCGGCGTTCGGCCGGGGTGAGGGCGATCCGTTCGAGGGCCCGCGGATCATCGGTGACGGACTCGATGTCGATGCCGACGGGGCCCGACCGGTGGGCGAGGGCGACAGCGACATGGTCCTTGTGCGCGAGCGAGAGATGGACTCCCCCGGCGAGCGGGCCTTCGGGCCGGGGGCGGCCGTGGTGGTCGTTGCCGACGGGGACCTCGGCTGGGAAGACGGGCCCGGCTCCGGACTCCCACAGCAGCTCACGGACCGCGTCCTTGGCGGCGATCCGGCCCAGCAGCCATGCCGCGCGGGCGCGCGGTGCGCACCGTTCGTAGCGGGCGCGTTCGGCCGCGCCCAGATAGCGGCGCATGACCAGCTCCTGCGAGGCCGGGTCCGACCAACGGCGCCGGGCCAGGCACCAGCCGCCCGGCCGGGGTTCGCCGATGCCGCAGACCTCCGGGGTGAACTTCATGGGCCACACCCGCTCGTCCGCTCCGAACCGCCGGTACGTCCAGCCCTCCAGCCGCGCCCATACGCCGCCGTCGGGACCTTGCAGTTCCACATCGCCGCGCACCGAGCCGGGCCGTACCTCACGGATCCGGGCGGTGGCCGTCAGCAGTGTGCCCGCGCGGGGCGGGGGTCCGTAGAGCCGTACGCGGTCCAGGGTCGCGGGGAAGACCAGCCGGTCGCCGGTCAGTTTCAGCTGCATCCAGTGGCCGAGGAGCTGGCCCGCGGCGTCCAGGAGGGCACCGGGCGCGGGCAGGGCGCGCAGCGTTCCGCGGATGCCGTCGGCGGCGAGCGTGCCGACCTCGTGGACCCCGGCGAACGCCGGGCCGTGGAACATCCACCGGTCCCGGTAGAGCGCCTCGGCGCTGACGGGCGCGGGCCGGCCGGAGGCCAGGGCCGAGGGGTCGGGGGGCGGCGGAGCCGGGCGGCGGGCCGCGAGATGGACGGTGACGGCGGCGTGGTCGCCGAGGCGCACCCGTACCCCGCCGTCGTCGGCAGGCGTTGCGGTGACGGCCAGGTCGACGGGCGGGGCGACGGGCAGCCAGCGCAGGGCCCGTACGTCGGAGTAGCCGGTGACGAGGTGTCCGGGCCGCGCCTCCTGGGCCGCCTCGGCGGCCAGTTCCAGCAGCGTGGTCATGGGGACGACCGGGAAGCGGTCGGCGGGCTCGGGCCAGTCGTCGGGCTGGAGGTAGACGCAGTGGTCGCGGACGTACGGCAGGGTGCCGAGGGAGAGGTGGCGGGTGGTGCGGTAGGGAGCGGGAACGGGGGTGGGGGGCGGCTGGGTGGTGCGGAGGGGGCCGTGAGCCGAGGGCGGCTGCGTGGTGGGGACG
>NZ_JOHB01000014.1:0-154922 GCF_000719605.1 Streptomyces sp. NRRL S-1813 | reverse complement strand
GCAGATGTCGCAATCCACACCAGGCCAGAAGGCCCTCACCCATTTCAAGATCACTCAGCCGAGACCTGCGTCACCAACCTCCGTGGACAGAACACCTAGTAGGCGCCGCCCGCCCCCTCAGCCGGCCGTCCGCCAGGCGTACCCGTCCGCTGCTCCCCTGTCAGCTGCTCGGTACCGCCTGCCTGATGGTGATCACACGGTCGGTGAGTTCGAGCGTTGCGGCCTGCGGGTCGGTGTAGTTCAGCACCCGGTGCCCCCGTACGACCGCCACCACCAGATCCTCCAGCTCGCGGGGGGAGCGGCCTGCCTCGCTCCTCGTCACCGGCCGCTCGTCGAGATCCAGACCGTTTCCGTAGGTCAGCAGGTCCTCCAGGATCGTGCCGACGTTCGGGCTGGCCATGGACATACCGAGCAGTCGCCCCGCCGCGCTCGAACTCGTGATGACCAGGTCCGCGCCGCTCTGCTTCAGCAGCGGTACGTTCTCGTCCTCCCGGACCGCCACCACGATGGAGGCGTGCTTGTTGAGCTGCCGTGCCGTCAGGGTGACCAGGGCGGCGGTGTCGTCGCGCTGGGTCGCCACGACCACGCGCGCGGCGCGCTGCAACTCGGCTCGAGTGAGAGTGTCGGAGCGGGTGGCGTCTCCGTGCACGCCCACGAAGCCGTCGCTGCTGGCAGCGTCCACGACCGTCTGCTGGGGGTCGACGATGACGATCTTCTCTTTGGAGATGCCCTGGACGATCAGGGTCTCGATGGCGTGGCGGCCCTTCGTCCCGTAGCCGATGACGACGACGTGATCTCGCATACGGGATCTCCAACGGTGAATGCGTACCTGGTGCCGGGTGCGTGCGGTGAGGACTTCGAGCGTGGTGCCGACCAAGATGATCAGGAACAGTACGCGGAGCGGTGTGATGACCAGGATGTTGATCAGCCGTGCGCTGTCGCTGACCGGAGTGATGTCGCCGTAGCCGGTGGTCGAGAGGGTGACGGTCGCGTAGTAGGCCGCGCCGAGAAAATCGACCTGCTGATGGGCGTGGTCGCGGTATCCGTCGCGGTCGAACCAGACGAGCAGCGTGGTGACGGCGAGTACCCCGAGCGCCATGATCAGCCGTCGCAGGACCTGTTGGAGCGGCGGTGCCATGCCCTGGGCGGGCAGGACGATGGAGCGGCCGGCCTCGGTGTCGTCCTTGGCCTCGGTCCGTGTGCGGGACCAGAGGGAGCGGAGGATCGAGAATCTGCCGGTCTCACGGCGCGGTTGCTGCGCGTCACTCATCCGGCCGACCCTCCCGGAACGGTGTGCGCTGCGACGGTCTGCGTAGGGGACATGCCTCCCATGCTCCGGCATGCGGGCGCCCGTGCGCCCGCAACTGCGGCAGGAATTGGGGACCGGCGGCAGGGCTCTGCCGCAACGGCGAAGATGCGAACCGACGTCTTGACCATGGAGCGTTGATATCGCCGGCAGGGGAGCCGTGGTGGGGCAATGCCGGGGTGCTCACCCGGTGGAGTGGCACGTGGTGGCGGAGCGACGAGATGCCCTGCCCGAAGCACCGCACCAGGCCCGCCGACCCCGTGCACCGCGGTATGTCCAGCACCCGCCGCGGACCCCCGATTCCCCCGCAGCGGCATCGCCCCGGTCCGGCGGGCGGACGGATAACCGCACTTCATGCGGGGTCCGGTGGCCGACCCGGCGGTAGTCGTCGGCCCCCGCACCGTCGCCCCGTGCGCGGACGGCGAGTAGCCTCGCGCCCATGCGAGCGATCACTATCCCCGAGCCCGGTGGCCCCGAAGCACTTGTCTGGGCGGACGTGCCCGATCCGAAGCCCGCCGAGGGCGAGGTCCTGATCGAGGTCGCGGCCAGCGCTGTGAACCGCGCCGACCTGCTCCAGCGCCAGGGCTTCTACGATCCGCCGCCCGGGTCCTCCCTCTACCCGGGGCTGGAGTGCTCGGGGCGGATCATCGAGCTCGGACCCGGCGTGCACGGCTGGGCCGTCGGTGACGAGGTGTGCGCGCTGCTGTCGGGCGGCGGATACGCGGAGAAGGTGGCCGTCCCGGCCGGGCAGCTGCTGCCGGTGCCGGACGGCCTGGACCTGGTCTCCGCTGCCGCGCTGCCCGAGGTGACCTGCACGGTCTGGTCGAACGTCTTCATGATCGCGCACCTGCGCCCCGGCGAGACGCTGCTGGTCCATGGCGGCGCCAGCGGCATCGGCACCATGGCGATCCAGCTCGCCAAGGCGGTCGGCGCGCGGGTGGCGGTCACCGCGGGCGGACCCGAGAAGCTGGCCCGCTGTGCCGAGCTGGGCGCGGACATCCTCATCGACTACCGCGAGCAGGACTTCGTCCAGGAGATCCGCAAGGCCACCGACGGCAAGGGCGCGGACGTCATCCTCGACATCATCGGCGCGAAGTATCTCCAGCGGAACGTCAAGGCGCTGGCGGTCAGCGGACGGCTGGCGATCATCGGGCTTCAGGGCGGGGTGAAGGCGGAGCTGAATCTCGCCGCCCTGATGGCCAAGCGCGCCGCGATCACCGGCGCCGGGCTGCGCGCCCGCCCGCTGAACGAGAAGGCGGCCATCGTCGCCGCCGTACGGGAGCACGTCTGGCCGCTGATCAGCAACGGTCAGGTGCGGCCGATCGTGGACCGTACGCTCCCGCTGGCGGAGGCCGCCGAGGCGCATCGCATCGTGGAGGCGAGTACGCACATCGGCAAGGTCGTACTGACGGTCTGAGCCGCCCAGCACCCCGCCCCGTAGCCCGCGCCGCCTGCGCCCGCCCTCCCGCGTTCCCATCGAGTAACCCGTGCGATATGCCCGAGATGCCGTGAATCTCATCACATGTGACGCTGGGGTGGTCACTCGACGGCTCGGCACGGGAGGGGCACTGTGGTCGCTCCAGGTTTCCGTTCGCGCATTGCCACCGGTCTGTTGGTGGCCGCCGTCGTGCTGCCCGTACCGATAGGAGCCGCCTCCGCGGCGGCTGCGGATCGGCGGGCCACACCGGTCGACCGCCCCCCGCAGCTCGCCCGGCCGGGCGATCAGCCCGAGGACTATGCGCAGGAAGAGGCCGGGCCCGGCGGCGACGACTTCGACGGCTACGGCTCCGACGACTATGCGGCTGACCCCCGCGCGGGCGACGGGCGGGGTGCCGGAGGGCGCCGGGGCCACCATGGTCACTCCGGCCATCCGGGGGCCCCGGGGCACCTCCCGGAGCTGCCGCCCCGCTTCCCCGGCCTGCCGGACGCCGTTCCGGGCTTCCCGCACGGGCCTTCGCACCACCACTTCGGCGGGCTTCGTGGGTCCGGGCGGTGGTACCACCGCCCGCATCACCCGTTCGACCCTTCCTTCATCGGGCCGGACGCGCCCCGGTACTCCTTCCCGGGTCGCGACGACGACGTGTACTACCGGAGGCCTGGCCATCACGGGCCGTCCGCCGGGGCGAGCTCTTCCGACGCCGACCGTGCGCACCCCCGGCCTGGCCGGCGCGCCCCGTCACCGAAGCGCCACAAGCCCTCGGCGCCCACACCCCATGCGAGAGACGGGGCCCCGGCACGGCCGTCCCCCTCGCACCGCTTCCAGGCCGCGGACCGGCTCATCCAGCACCCCTACGAGGCATTGCCGCCGCTCCCGACCCCTGCCGTCCCGCAGGAGGAGGCGCGCTCTGCACCGGACAGCGCGGATGGCGAATCGGCCGCGACGGCGAGTCCCTATGCGATGGAAGCCCCGGGCGCACCGGTCGAGCGGGTCCTTCCGATGGGCGCCGGCCTTGCTCTGACGGGTCTGGGTCTGGCCTTCTTCGCCCTTCGGCTGCGTCGGAGCTGATTTTTCGGTGGTTTCACGTGAAACGGTGGGAATCCGTTGTTTCACGTGAAACCACGGCAGCCGAGGCCGCCCAGAAGGGTGGATCACCTTCTCTCAGGGGCACCACCCTTCATGACCCCTCGTACGAGAGAATGGCGGCATGGATATGCCGATGAATGAACGGTCGCAGGAGAATTCGCACGTCCTGGTCGTCGGCCCGGACGGCATGGCACTCGGCAGCACCGGCTCCGGTGGCGGGGACGACGACAACGAGTCCCGCGAGACCCCCGTGACGGACATGGTCGAACAGCCTGCGAAGGTCATGCGCATCGGCAGCATGATCAAGCAGCTGCTGGAGGAGGTGAAGTCCGCTCCTCTGGACGAGGCGAGCCGGGTCCGGCTCAAGGAGATCCACTCCAGCTCGGTCAAGGAGCTGGAGGACGGGCTGGCGCCCGAGCTGGTCGAGGAGCTGGAGCGGTTGTCGCTTCCGTTCACCGATGAATCGGTGCCGACGGATGCGGAGCTGCGGATCGCCCAGGCCCAGCTGGTGGGCTGGCTGGAGGGCCTCTTCCACGGCATCCAGACCGCATTGTTCGCCCAGCAGATGGCCGCCCGCGCCCAGCTGGAATCGATGCGCCGTGCCCTTCCGCCCGGCGCCGTTCCGATGGAGGCCGAGGACGGCCACCCGGGTCAGGGCGGCGCCCGCTCGGGCCCGTACCTCTAGCCCGTACCTTCCAGGGAGACATCCCCTGGCGTTGTCCCCAGGGCCTGCACCGTCGAGCCGGCGCATCCGCGCGCGGATACGGCACCGGCTGACAAAGACAGAAGGGGCCGGCACGCATTCCGCGTGCCGGCCCCTTCCGCTGTCCACGGGAGGCCCGTGGGCCGTATGCCGTCAGCCGCTGCGGCCGGTCGAGACGGTCAGCTCGATGGTGTCGGACTTGCTCGGGTACCACCAGCTGATGGCGGCCGGGGTCTGATTCGTGACGGTGTTCTTACCCCAGATCGAGCTGTCCTCCTGCCCGACGACCTTGTACTTCCAGCCCGCGGCCTCGATGCACTTCTTCACCGAGTCGAGGTTCTTGAAGCGGAACGACGGGATGAGGATCTTGCCCTTGTCGCTGTAGCTCTTGGTGGGGTTGGTGCACTCGGACGCCAGGATCGTCGCCGACTTGTCCTCGGGCCGGACGCTCTCGGTGGGCGACGGCGACGAGGTGTCGGAGTACGCCGACGTCGGGGTGACATCCCCGCCGTTGGCGTCGCTGGAGCCGGCACTCAGACCGATGCCGATCGCGATCGCGGTGACCACGACCACGCCGACTATCGCCGAGACGACGATCACCGCGGTGTTGCTCTTCCGCGGGCCGGGGCCACCGGCCGACGGCATCGAGGCCGTCACGGGCGGCGGGGTGTAGGCCGGCGGGGGCTGGAAGCCACCCGAGTTGAACGGTGCCGGCCCCGGGATGGGACCCGGCGCCGGCGTCGGGTAGGCGTTGTTCGGCGGCGGCGTCGGGTAGGTGTTGTTCGGCGGCGGGGGCGTCGAGGGGCCGAACCCGACCGCCTGCGTCGGCTGATACGGCTGCTGCACGCTCGGCGGGGCCGGGGTCTGAAGGTTGCCGGAGGCGGTGGGGAACACCGCGGACGCGACCGACGAGCCGCTGGTGCGCGCCTTCGGGCCCTCGCCGATGATCAGCGGCGTCGCACCGGACTGCCCGGAACCGACGATCCGCAGGCACTCGTCCCGCATCGCCTCGGAGGTGGGGAACCGCTCGTTGGGATTCTTCTTCAGCGCCCGGGCCACCAGCGCGTCCACGGCCGGCGGCAGCGAGCTGTTGATGCTCGACGGGACCGGGGGCTCTTCCTGGACATGGGCGTAGGCGATGGCGAGCGGGGAGTCCGCGTCGAACGGCAGCTGACCGGTCAGCAGCTCGAAGAGCATGATGCCGACGGAGTAGAGGTCGGAGCGGGCGTCCACAGCGCGGCCCAGGGCCTGCTCGGGCGACAGGTACTGCGGAGTGCCGACGACCATGCCGGTCTGCGTCATCGACGTCACACCGGACTGCATGGCGCGGGCGATGCCGAAGTCCATGACCTTGACGACGCCACGCTTGTTCAGCATGACGTTCCCGGGCTTGATGTCGCGGTGGACCAGGCCCATTTCATGGCTGACCTCGAGCGCGGCCAGGACATCGGCCGTGATCTTCAAGGCCTTTTCCGTCGGCATCGCGCCAATCTGCGCAATGTCGTTGTCCAGATCGGAGCGCAGCGGCTGGCCCGCGACGTACTCCATGACGATGTACGGCACCATGCCGCCGTCGAGCTCGTCCTCACCGGAGTCGTAGACCGAGACGATATTGGTGTGCGTGAGTTTCGCCACGGACTGGGCCTCGCGGCGGAAGCGCTCACGGAAGGCCTGCTCGCGACCGAGCTCGGTGTGCAGGGTCTTGATCGCGACCTCGCGGTCGAGCACGCTGTCGTAGGCGAGGTGCACGGAGGCCATGCCACCGGCGCCCAGAAGATCACGAAGCTGGTAACGTCCTCCGCCGACCGAACGGCCCTCGAATTGGCCTTGAGCGCCGTCCTGGCTCATCGTCCGCTTCCCCCTAGGCGCACTACATACGTAGAGCGATCAAAATCTGGAATTCCGCAGCCAAGTCTGCCCCAGGCCTCGGACACGTCAAGCCGTGTGCCCGTTCCGTGACCAGATGTGCAAGATCCCGTCACGGCCATGAGACTTTTGCGCGCCCGGTCACCCCTGGTGAACTTGCGACTCTTGGCTCTCGGCAGGTTCGATGGCCGGTCCACGACGGACCGGCGGGTGCCGCGGAACCTGTAGCGTGCTCTAGCGAAGACCGATGACCCTACCGCTCTCATGCGGATCGATTCGACGGCGAGGACCGATGGCACCGACGCAGAGCCCACAGGGCCCGTCCGATCCTGACGCCACCGGCTCCAATATCCCCGACGCACCGGAGATGTGGGGCAATGGCGGGCTGGTCGGCGATGGCCGCTACCGGCTCACGCATCGGCTCGGCCGCGGTGGAATGGCGGAGGTGTTCGCGGCCGAGGACGTACGTCTCGGCCGGACCGTCGCCGTGAAGCTGCTGCGCGCCGACCTGGCCGAGGACCCGGTCTCCAAGGCCCGCTTCACGCGTGAGGCACAGTCCGTGGCCGGGCTGAACCACCACGCGGTGGTGGCGGTCTACGACTCCGGCGAGGACCTGGTCGGCGGCAACACCGTGCCGTACATCGTGATGGAGCTGGTCGAGGGCCACACCATCCGCGATCTGCTGCTCAACGCCGATGCCCCGCCGCCGGACCAGGCGCTGATCATCGTCTCCGGTGTGCTGGAGGCGCTGGCCTACAGCCACCAGCACGGCATCGTGCACCGTGACATCAAGCCCGCGAACGTGATCATCACGAACAGCGGCGCCGTCAAGGTCATGGACTTCGGCATCGCCCGCGCCCTGCACGGCGCCGCGTCCACCATGACCCAGACCGGCATGGTCATGGGCACCCCTCAGTACCTCTCCCCGGAGCAGGCGCTCGGCAAGACCGTCGACACCCGCTCCGACCTGTACGCCACCGGCTGTCTGCTCTACGAACTCCTCACGTTGCGGCCGCCGTTCACCGGCGAGACCCCGCTGTCGGTCGTCTACCAGCACGTCCAGGACATGCCGGTGGCGCCTTCCGGGGTCGCCAACGCGGTGCCGCCGGAGCTGGACGGCCTGGTCATGCGGTCGCTGGCCAAGGACCCCGACGACCGGTTCCAGTCCGCCGAGGAGATGCGCGGCCTGGTCCAGTACTCGCTCCAGATGCTGCACGAGCAGGGTGGCCACACCGGCACCTGGAACACCGGCCCGGTCGCCCTGCACGAGGGCGGTCACAGCCCCATGGGGACCGCGGCCACCACGGCGTTGCCGCACCCCGACGCCGGCCGCACCACGGCGCAGCCGATTCTGACGCCCGGAATGCGGGATGACGACGGCGGCTTCGACGGCGGTCCCCGGTCGGCCAAGGGTGGCCGCGGCAAGATCTGGCTGATCGCGGCGCTCGCGGTGATCGCCATCGCCATGGGTGTGGCCTACGCGATACAGAACACCGATGGTCAGGGCAAAAAGCACGAGACCCCCACGTCGCAGTCGCCGAAGCCGACGAAGGACGACAAGGCGAGCGAGTCGCCTTCGGAGGAGCCCAGCGTCCCGGAGACCGACCCCGGCGACACGGGCGAGGACGACAGCACCTACAGCCAGCCGCCGCCCGAGCAGCCCAGCACGCCGGAGACCTCGCAGTCGCCCAGCTCGCAGCCTTCGACGCCTGAGCCTTCGACGCCTGAGCCGTCGACCGACCCCTCCGGTGGGACGACCGACGGCGGTCCCACGGACGGTGGCACCGATGACGGGGGTGCCGCGAACGGTGGCGCCGCCGACGGCGGGACGAGCACCGGTACGGACAGCGGGGCCACCGCCGGCAGCGGCACGGACAGCGGCGCCTCACTCGGTACGACCGGCTGACCGGACGCGGTATGACCGGCTGACCGGCTGACCGGCGCCCCGCGCGCCGGTTCAGCGGGTGAAGGCGTTCCGTACGGCCCGGTACTCGCGGGTCCACCACACGGCCAGTGCGGCCGCCGCCGGGAACTGTGGATCGGTGCGGCGGTCACCCAGCTGGTAGCGCCAGGTGAGCATCCAGAAGTCGTTCAGCCGCTCCCACCACACCCGGTGGACGGCTGCCGCGAGCTCATCGGCTCCCGCTCCGCAGGCCCTGCGGTAGGCGCCCGCGTACGCCGCCACCTTCGCCAGGTCCAGCGTGCCGCAGGGGCGGACGAAGAAGATCGCGGCGGCGCGTACCGTCTCCTCGGCGCGGGGCTGGACGCCCAGCCGGTCCCAGTCGACGATCGCGGTCGGCTCCGCGTCGCGGTAGAGCACATTCAGCGGGTGGAAGTCGCCGTGCACCCAGCCCGCCGGGGGCTCCGCGCCCGGGGCCGGGCGATGGCGCGCATGCTGCGTCAGCAGGGCGCGGCGCTCCAGCAGACGGTGTTCGGCGAGTTCGTCGAAGCTGGTGCGCGGGCGGGCGCCGCGGGCCAGCGCCAGCAGCTCGTCGATCATCTCGAAGGTCCGCTCGGGGTCGGCGGCGGCGTCCGCGCACGGTGGCCGGGGCGGATGCGGCTCGTCGGCCATGACCTGCTCCAGCGCGGTGTGGACGAGCCCGAGCAGAGCGCCGAGCTGCCAGGACTGGCCGCGGGTCAGTGCGGCGCCGCCCAGGTGGTGGCCTTCGACCCAGGGGTGCAGGGCGTAGCAGCGGCCGTCGAGGACGGTGACGGTCCGGCCGTCCGCGTCGGCGACGGGTGGGGCGACCGGCAGACCGAGCGCGGCGAGCCGACGGCCGGCGCGGTGCTGGCGGGTGAGGGCGGCGCGGTCGCCGTCGAGGTGGTGTTTGAGGAAGTAGCGGCCGCGCGTGGTGGCGAGGAAGTAGCCATGGTTGAGCAGGCCCTCGGCGACGGGTTCGCAGGAGAGCGGCGCGCCGGCACCGGTGTAGTGGCGGAGCAGGGATCCGAGAGTGTCTTTGTCGGGCGTCGCCGCCGTCCGGACTACAGATGAGCGCAGCACGCGCCAGATGTTAGATCAACTACGCCCGTCGGAGTGGGTGTACCGCATGGATTTACGGAGAGTGCGCATAGCGGAAGACCGGTACATCGGTGAGGTAGTGCAGGGTCACGAACTCCGGCTCGATGCGCAGGAACACCGGGTCGAAGGGGACGCCGTCGGCCAGCAGGGGGGTGCGGCCGAAGAGCTCGCGCTCGGCCGGGGTGGGCTCGACGACCCGGGCGGTGCCGGTGAACTGCACCGACCATGTGTCGTGCTCACCGCTGTTGACGTTGTCGGCCTCGTAGGCGACCACGCTGCCGTCCAGGGCCTGGTGGTAGTCGTAGCCGCGGTGCAGCCGCAGCATCAGTCGCCCGTCCAGGATGAGATGGCGGGTGACGGTGGTGAAGGGCAGCGCCCGCCGACTGGCCGAGACGCGCCCGTAGGGCGTGCGGCTCAGCAGCTCGATGGCACGGTGATTGTCGGTGGGCATGTCACCACCTTGCCGGGTGGGTCCGGTCGCAAGTAGGGGCCGGCAGCCCCGAGGAACCGGGACGATGGTCCTGAATCACCATGAGCCGGGCGGAGTGTTACCGGTGTCTCTTTGCCGACCTGGTGTTTCAGTGGCGTTCCGCCTGCATCCGCGCGACATACGCGGCGGCCTGGGAACGGCGCTCCATGCCGAGCTTGGACAGCAGGCTGGAGACATAATTCTTGATCGTTTTCTCGGCGAGATGGAGCCGTTCGCCGATGGCGCGATTGGTCAGTCCCTCGCCGATCAGATCGAGGATCCTGCGCTCCTGGTCGGTGAGGCTCGTCAGCCGGTCGTCGCCCTTCGGGGCGTTGCCGTCGCGCAGCCGCTCCAGTACCCGGGCGGTGGCCACGGGGTCGAGCAGCGACTTGCCGGCCGCCACGTCGCGTACCGCGGAGAGCAGTTCGTTGCCCCGAATGGCCTTGAGGACATATCCGGCCGCACCGGCCATGATCGCATCGAAAAGGGCCTCGTCATCCGCGAACGAGGTGAGCATCAGACATTTGATGTCCTCGTCCTGCGAACGGATCTCGCGGCAGACCTCGACACCGCTCCCATCCGGCAGCCGGACGTCGAGCACCGCGACGTCGGGACGCGTCGCCGGGATCCTGACCAGGGCATCTGCGGCGGTACCCGCCTCGCCGATCACCTCGATGTCGTCCTCGACCGACAGCATTTCGTGAACGCCACGCCGGACAACTTCGTGGTCATCGAGCAGGAATACCGTGATTTTTCCGTCTTCGCGCACCTCACCAGTCTCACACATCAACCCTTCCCGTGCTCCAGGTCAGCGATATAACGTGCCGTTGTCCCGGCGGCCTGCAACGCTGTGACCAGGAGTTGTTCCAAGCCTTAGCGATTTACTTGGAAATCCAAGCAAAATCGCAGGTCAGCGCCGTTTCCACTTCGGCTTTGACAATGGGTAACGTGCAATGAGCAGGCCACTGTCCGGGAGCTTTGTTCCACCCGGATCCGGCCGCGTTCGCACACACCCCGTGCGCCGTATCGGATACCGGGTGAGCCGCAATACGGCCACCGGCGGACCCCGGGGGCCGGACAGACGGAGGAGCAGCACGTGACCGTGGAAGGCACTGCGCAGCGGAAAAACGCCCGCGGCAGCAGCAAGCGCACCACCGCCAAGAAGGCGACGTCGGCCAAGAAGGCGTCCCCGGCCAAGACCCGGAACTCCGGTGGGCCCGAGCAGGCGGAGCAGGACCAGCTCGTACAACTGCTGACCCCTGAAGGCAAGCGGGTCGAGCACCCGGATTACTCGATCGATCTTTCCGCCGACGAGCTGCGCGGGCTCTACCGCGACATGGTGCTGACGCGGAAATTCGATGCCGAGGCGACCACTCTCCAGCGCCAGGGCGAACTGGGTCTGTGGGCTTCGCTGCTGGGCCAGGAGGCCGCCCAGATCGGCTCCGGCCGTGCGCTGCGCGACGACGACTATGTCTTCCCGACCTACCGCGAGCACGGTGTGGCGTGGTGTCGTGGCGTCGACCCGACGAATCTGCTGGGCATGTTCCGCGGTGTCAATCACGGCGGCTGGGACCCCAACAGCAACAACTTCCACCTCTACACGATCGTCATCGGTTCGCAGACACTGCATGCGACCGGCTATGCGATGGGAGTGCAGAAGGACGGCGCGGATTCCGCGGTCATCGCCTATTTCGGTGACGGCGCCTCCAGCCAGGGAGATGTCGCGGAATCCTTCACCTTCTCCGCGGTCTACAACGCCCCGGTCGTGTTCTTCTGCCAGAACAACCAATGGGCGATTTCCGAACCCACCGAGAAGCAGACCCGGGTGCCGCTCTACCAGCGCGCCCGCGGTTACGGATTCCCCGGTGTACGGGTCGACGGCAATGACGTACTGGCCTGTCTGGCGGTGACCAAGGCGGCGCTGGAGCGGGCGCGCACCGGCCAGGGCCCGATGCTCATCGAGGCGTTCACCTACCGCATGGGCGCGCACACCACCTCCGACGACCCGACGAAGTACCGGGCGGACGAGGAGCGGGTGGCCTGGGAGGCCAAGGACCCGATCCTGCGGCTGCGGACGTATCTGGAGGCCGAGGGCCTGGTCGACGAGGCGTATCTCGCCTCGATCGACGAGGAGAGCGAGGCCCTGGGCAAGCGGGTCCGCGACGCCGTTCGTGCCATGCCCGACCCGGACGACATGGCGATCTTCGAGAATGTCTATGCCGACGGGCATGCGCTCGTCGATGAGGAGCGCGCGCAGTTCGCCGCGTACCAGGCGTCGTTCGCCGACGCCGATGCCGTCGCGGAGGGGAACTGACCATGGCCGTCTTCGAGAAGATCACCATTGCCAAGGCGATCAACGAGTCGCTGCGTGCCTCCATGGAGGCAGACCCCAAGGTCCTCATCATGGGCGAGGACGTCGGCAAGCTCGGCGGAGTCTTCCGTGTCACCGACGGCCTCCAGAAGGACTTCGGCGAGGAGCGGGTGATCGACACCCCGCTGGCCGAGTCCGGCATCGTCGGCACCGCGATCGGTATGGCGCTGCGCGGCTACCGCCCGGTCGTCGAGATCCAGTTCGACGGCTTCGTCTTCCCCGCCTACGACCAGATCGTCACCCAGCTCGCGAAGATGCACGCCCGTGCGCTGGGCAAGGTCAAAGTGCCGGTCGTCATCCGCATCCCGTACGCGGGCGGCATCGGCGCGGTCGAGCACCACTCCGAGTCCCCCGAGGCGCTGTTCGCGCATGTCGCGGGCCTCAAGATCGTCTCCCCCTCGAACTCCTCCGACGCCTACTGGATGCTCCAGCAGGCCATCGCGGGTGACGACCCGGTCATCTACTTCGAGCCCAAGCGCCGCTACCACGACAAGTCGCGGCTGGACACCGAGTCGATCCCCGACCCGCTGCACAAGGCCCGGGTCGCCCGGACCGGCTCCGACCTCACGCTGGCCGCCTACGGCCCGATGGTCAAGGTCTGCCAGGACGTCGCCAATGTCGCGGCCGAGGAGGGGAAGTCGCTCGAGGTCGTCGACCTGCGCTCGCTCTCCCCGATCGACTTCGACACCGTGCAGTCGTCGGTGCAGAAGACCGGCCGGCTGGTCGTCGTCCACGAGGCCCCGGTCTTCTTCGGTGCGGGTGCGGAGATCGCCGCCCGGATCACCGAGCGGTGCTTCTACCAGCTGGAGGCCCCGGTCCTGCGGGTCGGCGGTTTCCACTCCCCGTATCCGCCCTCCCGTCTGGAGGACGAGTACCTTCCGGGGCTGGACCGGGTGCTCGACGCCGTCGACCGTGCGTTGGCGTACTGAGGGTTTGAGGAGAGTTCGTGACCATGACTGCAAGTACCGCCAATGCTCAGCGCTTCCGCGAGTTCAAGATGCCCGACGTGGGCGAGGGGCTCACCGAGGCCGAGATCCTCAAGTGGTACGTCAAGCCGGGCGACACCGTCACCGATGGCCAGGTCGTCTGTGAGGTCGAGACCGCCAAGGCCGCCGTGGAACTGCCCATCCCCTACGACGGGGTGGTGCATGAGCTGAACTTCGGCGAGGGCGTCACCGTCGATGTCGGCACCGTCATCATCTCCGTGGACACCGATCCCGGAGCCGGGCCCGCAGCGGCGCCGGCGGCGCAGCAGGCGCCGCAGCAGGCCGCCGCGTCCGAGGCGGAGGACGCCGAGCCGCAGGGCCGGCAGGCGGTGCTGGTCGGCTACGGCGCCGCGCCGTCCTCGACCAAGCGCCGGGCGCGCAAGCCCCAGGCGGCGGTGCCGGCCCAGCCGGAGCCCGCGAGCGCCGCGCTCCAGGCGGAGCTGAACGGGCGGGTCGCCCCCGCACCGACGGCCGCCCCGGCAATCACTTCCGCCGCGCCCGCGGCCGCTCCGGTGGCCCCGGTCGCGAACGGCACAGGTGCCGGGGCCGCCGGGCGGCCGCTGGCCAAGCCGCCGGTGCGCAAGCTCGCCAAGGACCTCGGCATCGACCTGGCGGCGATCGCCCCCACCGGGCCGGACGGCATCATCACCCGCGAGGACGTCCATGCGGCCGCCGCCCCGGCAGCGGCGCCGTCCGCGGCCGCCCCGACCGAGGCCGTCGCGCCGGTCTCCGCCCCGGCGGCTGCCCCCGAGCCCGGCCTCGTCGATGCGGCCGCCCGCGAGCGGCGGGTGCCGGTCAAGGGCGTACGCAAGGCCACCGCGCAGGCGATGGTCCACAGCGCCTTCACCGCGCCGCATGTCACGGAGTTCATCACCGTCGATGTGACCCGCACGATGAAGCTCGTCCAGGAACTCAAGCAGGACCCGGACATGGCGGGGCTGCGCGTCAACCCGCTGCTGCTCGTCGCCAAGGCCTTCCTGGTCGCCATCAAGCGTCACCCGGAGGTCAACGCTTCCTGGGACGAGGCGCGTCAGGAGATCGTCTACAAGGACTACGTCAACCTCGGGATCGCGGCGGCCACCCCGCGCGGGCTGATCGTCCCGAACATCAAGGACGCCGGAGTCAAGACACTCCCCCGACTCGCCGAGGAACTGGGCGAGCTGGTCGCCACCGCCCGCGAGGGCAAGACCTCCCCGGCCGCGATGAGCGGCGGCACGGTCACCATCACCAATGTCGGCGTCTTCGGCGTCGACACCGGTACGCCGATCCTCAACCCGGGGGAGTCGGCGATCCTCGCCTTCGGTGCGGTCAAGCTCCAGCCGTGGGTCCACAAGGGCAAGGTGAAGGCGCGCCAGGTCACCACCCTCGCGCTGTCCTTCGACCACCGGCTCATCGACGGCGAGCTGGGCTCCAAGCTGCTCGCGGACATCGCGGCCGTGCTGGAACGGCCCAAGCGTCTGATCACCTGGGGATGAGCCAGGATGCGGGGCCGGGCGGTTCGGAGCGGTGTTTCACGTGAAACGCCGCCTCGGGACCGCCCCGGCCTCGTGGACGAGCACCCGCTCACCCGCCCCGCTCCGCCGCTCCGGCCGTACGTCAGCTCGTACGCCGGATACCGGCAGGCCGGGGTCCCACCGGGGCGGCACCGTGGGCTTCCCTCGCCACGGCTGACCCTGATCTTCACTCTCGACGAGCCGCCAGGCCCCCGGCACCTACGGCGCCCTCATCGGCGGTCTGCACACCGGCCCCGCGCTGATCACCCACCAGGGCCGTCAGTCCGGCATCCAGGTCGGTCTGCACCCGCTGGGCGCCCGCGCGTTGCTGGGGCTGCCCGTCGCAGAGCTGGCAAGCATCGACCTTCCCGCGGAGGCGGTGCTCGGGCAGCAGGGCACGGACCTCGGGGAACGGCTGCGGACGGCCCGCAGCTGGCCGGAGCGGTTTGCGCTGCTGGACGCCTATCTGCTGCGCTGCCTGTCGCAGGAACCGCGCGGCACCGGCGCCGGTCCGGTGCCGGAGGTCGTCCGTGCCTGGCGGTTGCCGGCCCGGTCACGGGGTGCCGCACCGGTGGCGACGCTCGCCGAGGACATCGGCTGGAGCACCCGCCATCTGACCGCCCGTTTCCGGCAGGAAACCGGTCTGACGCCCAAGACCGCCGCGCGGGTCATCCGCTTCGACCGGGCACGCCGGGCGCTCGCTGACGCGGGCCCGTTCGGACACCCCGCCGCGGCTGTCCGATCTGGCCGTGCGCTGCGGCTACTTCGACCAGGCCCATCTCGCCCGGGAGTTCCGCTCGCTGGCCGGCTGCCCGCCCAGCCAATGGCTCGCCGAGGAGTTCCGAAACGTCCAAGCTCCCGGGGATGCCATCGAGGAATGCTGAGGTCAGCGGCTCACCAGGGGTCGCCTGTCCGATCTAGGAGGTCCGGCCACCATGCCCGAGAACCTGTCCGACACCACCCCCGCACCCCAGGTTTGGCCGACGCTGCGGGCCCGCGACGCCCGCGCGCTGATCCGTTTCCTGGTCGATGCGTTCGGCTTCGAGGAGACCGTGGTCTACGGGGAGGGCGAGCGCGTCGAGCACGCCCAGCTCTCCTGGCCGGAAGGTGGCGGGATCATGCTCGGCTCCGTCAAGGACGCGGACGAGGACCGCTGGCCGCTGCGGCCGGGGACGTTCGGGGCCTATGTCGTCACCGAGCACCCCGACGAGCTGTGTGCCCGCGCCAGAGCGGCCGGCGCGGAGATCACCGATGAGCTGACCGACACCGAGTACGGTTCGCGGGGCTTCGGCGCCCGCGATCCCGAGGGCAACCGCTGGTCGTTCGGCACCTATTGCGGTGAGCCGCGGAAGGCGTAGCGGGCACCGCGGCGCCCGCCGCCCCGGTCAGCCGCGGATGAGCTCCACCGCGCGGCTGAAGTGTGCCACCGGCCCGACCGGGACGGAATCGTCGGGGTGCGAGGCGCCGCGGGTCAGTGCGACGCCCGCCCACAGGCCGGCGACGATCAATGCCAGCACGACGGTGTTCCGCGTACGGCGGCCGGCGTTCGTCCTGGGCTGCATGGTCAACTCCCCTTGGATGGGGGAGCCTCCCCGGCTCCCTGCCTCTATTCACCCATGGGATCCGCGCCGGGCCGTACGCGGCAGGTATGGACTCTTGTCAGACTTGAGGCGGACCCGACATCCCTCTGCGGTCCCCCTTTCGACAGAGTCCGGGCCCGGCGCGAAAAGGGTTTGCCGCCCTCGGCCGTGCTGTTTACGGTCGGCGAAATGAGCAGCGAAATGATCATTCGGCGTTATCGGGCCTCCGACCAGGACGTGGTCACCGATCTGTGGTCCCGGGCCGTGCGGCAGGCGCACCCGTTCGTCGACGGGGAGGGCGAGGGGGAACGGGCCCGGGTCCTCCGCGAGGTGTATCTCGTCCAGGCGGAGAACTGGGTCGCCGAGCGTGCGGGCAGTGTCATCGGGCTGCTCGGACTGCTGCACGGCGGCCCCGGGGAAGGCGACGGGGGCGGTCCCGGGGCCGAGGTCGGCGGACTGTTCGTGGCACCGGAGGCCCAAGGGGGCGGCGCCGGGCGGGAGTTGCTGGAGCATGCGGCGGCGCTGCACGGAGCGCTGGCCCTGGAGGTCTTCGAGGGCAACGGCCGGGCCCGCCGCTTCTACGCGCACCTGGGCTTCACGGAGCGGGGGCGGCGGACGGACGAGGAGACCGGCCATCCGCTGATCGCCCTGGAGCGTGCCGCGCCGCTGAAGTCGGTGAGCTGGCTGCATCTGCGCGACGGGCGGCTGCTGAGCGTACGGACACGGGGGAATGACACGTTCTACCTCCCGGGCGGCAAGTACGAGCCCGGGGAGACCGCACGGGAGGCGCTGTCGCGTGAGCTCCACGAGGAACTCGGCCTGGTGGTGCCCGCCGAGGAGCTGTCGGAGGCGTTTGTCATCCATGACGTCGCCCATGGCAAGAGCGGCCGGCGGCTGCATATGACCTGCTTCACCGGCGGGCCGCAGAACATCGCACCGGCGCCCGGCCGGGAGATCGCCGAGTTCGCCTGGTTCGACCGCCGGGAGGCGCGTGAGCGCTGTGCCCCCGCCCACGCACAGGTGGTGAACCGGTTGATCGCCCAGGGGCGGATGCCGGCCTGAGCACGCGGCCGGGCAGCGGTCGGCCGGGGCTCGCCTCGCCGACCGGCCGCCGTTCAGCCGTCGGGACGCCGCCAATAGCGCCCCTACCAGGGCAAATGCCCACACCGTTGTCCGCATCGCGGAATGGACTGCCGTGTGCATACCTGTTGTATCTATCCTGTGTGCATGCCCTCCGCCGCTACGCCCACCGCTCCTGCCAGAGTGCCCGCCGCCAAGCAGCCGCCCGCCGCCGAGCGGGTCTATGCGCACATCAAGGACGCCGTCCTGGACCGCCGCTACGAGGGCGGGATGCTGCTCACCGAAGGTGAGCTGGCCGACGCCGTGGGGGTGTCACGGACGCCGGTCCGTGAGGCGCTGCTGCGGCTGGAGGTCGAGGGGCTGATCAAGCTCTATCCGAAGAAGGGCGCGCTGGTGCTGCCGGTCTCCGCGCAGGAGATCGCCGATGTCGTCGAGACCCGGCTGCTGGTGGAGAAGCATGCCGCGGCCAAGGCGGTGCCCGTGAGCGAGGCACTGACCGGCGAGCTGACCGAGCTGCTGGAGACGATGCGGGAGCAGGCCGCATCCGGTGATCTGGCCGCCGTCTCCGTCACCGACCGCGCCTTCCACGCCGCCATTGTGCGCAGCGCCGGCAATCAGATCCTGGACCGGCTCTACGAGCAGCTGCGCGACCGTCAGTTGAGGATGGGCGTCGCGGTGATGCATGCCCACCCGGACCGGATCGCCAAGAACATCACCGAGCATGCGGAGATCCTCGAAGCCCTGCGCGCAGGGGATGCGGACGCCGCCACCGACGCCGTGCACCGGCACGTCAGCTGGGTCCGTAACCTCGCGCAGGGGGACGTGCGATGAGCGGTGGCCCCGAAAGCGCCGGCAGCTCCGGCATAGGCGGCGGCTCCGCCCGGCTGCTGCCCGCCGATCCGCCCGGCGGCCGTAAGGCGATGGCCGTCTGGGGCATCGGCGTTGCGGTCTACTTCGTGGCGATCACCTACCGCACCAGCCTCGGCGTCGCCGGCCTGGACGCCGCCCAGCGCTTCCACATCAACGCCTCGGCGCTGTCGACGTTCTCCATCCTTCAGCTGCTGGTCTACGCGGGGATGCAGATCCCCGTCGGCCTGATGGTCGACCGGCTCGGCCCCAAGAAGGTGCTGACCCTCGGCGTGGTGCTCTACACCGTCGGCCAGTTCGGCTTCGCCCTCTCCTCGTCGTACGCCATGGCGCTCGGCTCGCGGGCCCTGCTCGGCTGCGGGGACGCGATGACCTTCATCAGCGTGCTGCGGCTGGGCTCCCGGTGGTTCCCGGCCCGCCGCGGCCCGATGATTGCGCAGATCGCCGCGCTGGTGGGGATGGCGGGCAATCTGATCTCCACGCTCGTCCTCGCCCGCTTCCTGCACACCTTCGGCTGGACCCCGACCTTCGCCTCCAGCGCTGCCGGCGGCATCGTCGTGCTGGTCGTGCTGCTGCTCTTCCTCAAGGACCACCCCAAGGGCTTCGAGCCGCCGCCCGCATCCGCCGAGCACACCGGCGCCGGATTCGTGCGCCGTCAGATCATGGACGCCTGGCGTGAGCCCGGCACCCGGCTGGGCATGTGGGTGCACTTCACCACCCAGTTCCCCGCGATGGTGTTCCTGCTGCTCTGGGGCCTGCCGTTCCTCGTCGAGGCGCAGGGCCTGTCCCGTGGCACCGCCGGTGAACTGCTCACCCTCGTGGTGCTCTCCAACATGGCGGTGGGCCTGGTCTACGGCCAGATCATCGCCCGCCATCACGCGGCCCGGACCCCGCTGGCACTGGGCACCGTCGGCGCCACAGCCCTGATGTGGGCGATCGTGCTGTGCTGGCCGGCCGATCATGCGCCGATGGGGCTGCTGATCGCACTGTGCGCGGTACTGGGCGCCTGTGGCCCCGCCTCGATGATCGGCTTCGACTTCGCGCGGCCCGCCAACCCGCCGGAGCGCCAGGGCACCGCCTCCGGCATCGTCAACATGGGCGGCTTCACGGCCTCGATGACGACCCTGCTCGCCGTCGGCGTCCTGCTGGACGCGACCGGCGACAACTACCGGATCGCCTTCGCCTCGGTCTTCGTCCTGGAAGCGACCGGCGTTTCTCAGATTCTGCGGCTGCGTCGGCGCGCGGCACGGCGCGAGCGCGAGCGGCTGGTCGTCAGCCGCGTCGAGGCGTTCCACGTGCCGGCCTGAGGCCCGGAACCGGGGCGGTCGGCCGGTCCGTTTCACGTGGAACGGACAGGGCTGTTTCACGTGAAACGGCTCAACTCCGGGCCCCCTCCGCGTGTGCCGGCCGGCCGAGGGGCAGGGCCTCGGTTGGCGTGGCGACTCGCCGGGACGCCGCCGGGCCCTCCCCGCTACGGCGTGATGGCGAAGTTGTCCAGGATCGCCTGGGCCAGCCCATGATCGCCGTCGATCTTGACCTGCTCGGCGACGGCCGCCGGACGGACCCGGCCGCAGGCCAGCTGGTGGAAGGTGTCCCAGTCCAGGGCGAGCGTCACGGTCGGGCCGAGCGAGACGCTGCCGTCGATCGTGGCCTTGCCCTCGGCGTCGAGGCGGACCGTGCGCAGGAATTCCAGCGGCCCGCTGACGTCGAAGACCACCGCCGAATCGGCGGGTGCCTGGGCCCTCTTGGCGACGATGCCGGGCAGCACCTTCACCAACAGATCGCGCGTCACATACGCGCCGGGGGAGTCGAGATTGCCGGGCTTGCCGAGCACCCGGCGCAGGTCCTGCTCATGTACCCAGACGTCGAACGCCCGCTGTTGCAGCACGAATTCCAGCGAACGGTCCTCACCGAGCGGGCTGCGCACCACGGCGTCCGGCTGGCGGGACTCGTTGCGCAGCTGCCGCGAGCGGCGGATGACGGTGTATTCGAGTTCGCTGAGCATCTCCGGCGCGGTGTGGTGACGGCGGACGTCGACCTGCACCTCCATGCGCCGCGCCGACTCGCTGCGTACGTGGTAGAGGTCGCGCGGCAGCGTGTGGATCGGCCGCGGGTCGCCCAGCATTTCGCATTCCAGGCCGATGACGTGGGAGACCACATCGCGAACGGACCATCCTGGGAGGCCCGTCGCCCTGTTCCACTCGCCTTCGACGAGCGGAGTGACCAGCTCGGTTATCGCTTCTATGGAGTGAGTCCAGGCATCGATGGAGGACTGAAGGCTGGGATGGACGGTCACGGGACCCCTCGGACGGTTCGTACGCGGGCTGCTGTCTGTGCAGTTAAGTTACGCTGCGCACGGGCACCCCGGCAGTGCTTTCGGATGACCATCGTAGGCCGATGTTTCCGGGCCGCAGAGGGGTGCGGCGTGCGGCCGGGAAGGCCGCTCGTCAGTCGTCCCCGTGCTCCCGCTCCGCCAGCCGGATCACACACACCGCGACGGCGATCAGCAGCGGCGGGTCCGCGTCGTCCCGTACGACATTGACCGCATAGGTGTCGCGCACGGTCAGCCAGCGCCGCGAGATCTCCGCGAGCAGTTCGCCGTCGTACTCGATCGCGAACTCCCGGTCCAGGATCTTTCCGCTGACATCCAGCTCGGTGCCGTCCACCAGCTCGACGCGGTAGTGGTTGCGCAGTAGCGAGAGCCGCTTGCGCTTGATCGTGGCCAGCGGCTGGTCGTCCCGCTCGATGGTCATCGTGTCGCGCAGGCTGAGCATCTTCTTGCGGATGGTGATCAGCACCCGCCGCTCGGTGTCCTTCAGCTCGAAGGTCTCCCGCAGCCGCAGCGCCTTCGCGTCCACGAGGAAGGCGTGCCGCCCGTGCTCGTCGTCGATCCAGTAGTCGTCGCCGATGCCGAAGATGCGGTCGCGCACCACGTACTTGCCCGAGTGCGGGGGCGGCCCCCCGGGAGATTGCTGCATGGCTGACGTGTTCCCGCGGGGACCTGCGGAATGCGCACGCACCGGAGTGACGTTGAATGTGCACATGGCTTCACGTGCACGCGTCCGCGCCCCCGAGCTGATCGGCAAGGGCGGCTGGCTGAACACCGGCAACAAGGATCTCACCCTCTCTGACCTGCGAGGACGCATTGTCGTCCTGGACTTCTGGACCTTTTGCTGTGTGAACTGTCTGCATGTCCTGGACGAGCTGCGGGAGCTGGAGGAGCGGCACCGCGACACGGTCGTGATCGTCGGTGTGCACTCCCCGAAGTTTGTGCACGAAGCCGAGCACCAGGCGGTCGTGGACGCCGTGGAGCGCTACGGCGTCGAGCACCCGGTCCTGGACGATCCCGAGCTCGCCACGTGGAAGCAGTACGCGGTACGGGCCTGGCCCACGCTCGTGGTGATCGACCCCGAGGGGTATGTCGTCGCGCAGCACGCCGGCGAGGGCCATGCGCACGCCATCGAGAAGCTCGTCGAGGAGCTGGAGGCCGAGCACGGCGCGAAGGGCACGCTGCGGCGCGGTGACGGCCCGTACGTGCCGCCGGAGCCCGTCGCCACCGATCTGCGTTTTCCCGGCAAGGCGGTCCGGCTGCCGGGCGGCAGCTTCCTCGTCTCGGACACCACCCGGCACCAGCTGGTGGAGCTGGCGGCGGACGGCGAGCAGGTGCTGCGCCGCATCGGTACCGGCGAGCGCGGGCTGACCGCGGACTCCTTCAACGAGCCGCAGGGCCTGGAGCTGCTGCCCGACGGCCGGGTGGCCGTCGCGGACACCGTCAACCACGCCCTGCGCGTCTTCGATCCGGAAACCGGCGCGCTGGAGACGGTGGCCGGCACCGGCAAACAGTGGTGGCAGGGCTCGCCGACCTCAGGAGCGGCGCGTGAGGTGGACCTCTCCTCGCCGTGGGACATCGCCTGGTGGCGGGACCGGCTGTGGATCGCGATGGCCGGGGTGCACCAGCTGTGGACCTACGACCCGGCCGCCGGCACGGTCGAGGTCGCGGCCGGCACGACCAACGAGGGCCTGGTGGACGGCCCGGCCGCGGAGGCGTGGTTCGCCCAGCCGTCCGGGCTCGCGGCAGCCGGCGACCGGCTGTGGATCGCGGACTCCGAGACCAGCGCGGTCCGTTGGGTGGAGCCCGCCGAGGAGGGCGACGGATATGTCGTCCGTACGGCCGTCGGCACCGGTCTCTTCGACTTCGGCCACCGCGACGGCGCCGCCGGCCAGGCGCTGCTCCAGCACCCGCTGGGCGTGACCGCCCTGCCCGACGGCTCGGTCGCCATCGCGGACACGTACAACCACGCACTGCGCCGCTTCGACCCTGCCAGCGGCGAGGTGACGACGCTGGCGACGGATCTGCGCGAGCCGTCCGACGCAGTGCTCGTCGACGACGACATCGTGGTGGTGGAGTCGGCGCGGCACCGGCTGACCCGGCTGAGGCTGCCCGAGGAGGCGGTCCGCGTCGAATCGGTGGCGCACCGCACCCAGCGCGCGGCCACCGAAGTCGCCCCGGGCGCGCTGCGGCTCGATGTGGTCTTCCAGGCCCCGGCGGGCCAGAAGCTCGACACCCGCTACGGCCCCTCCACGCGGCTGCTGGTCAGCGCGACGCCGCCGGAGCTGCTCGCCGACGGCGCGGGCGCGGGCACCGACCTCGCACGGGATCTGGTGCTCGCGGACGGCGTGACCGAAGGCGTGCTGCATGTCTCGGCGATGGCCGCGTCCTGTGACGACGACCCGGACATCGAGTACCCGGCCTGCCATGTGCACCAGCAGGACTGGGGCGTGCCGGTCGAGATCGCCGAGGGCGGGGTGGCCCGGCTGGGGCTCGTCCTGGCAGGGCTGGACGCCGAGTAGGAGCGAGACCCCGGGCCCGCCGGCCGGGTCCGGGACGGGTTCGGCCGGTGGGAAAGGCGAGGCGTCGGCGGGTTACTTTCCGACGCCGCCCGCCAGCTGGGCCCCGTGAATGCTCGAGCTCCAGTTGGTGACCTTGCTCTTGCCGACGGAGAGGTGCAGCCGCTTCTCCGCGAAGTTGACGGTGACCGGACCGTGCGTGACGGAGCTCGCCGAGATGCCCATGAAGTCGATGGTCACCGACTTCTGTTCGGTGCCCTTGGCGGCCGCGGTGTTGGTCGGGATGACCGCGTAGGCGTATCCGTGGGCGGGCACCGTGATGCGGGTGCCGTCGAGGTGGCCGGGCGTGCCCTGGAGGAGGGGCAGCGGGGTCTTGGCGTTGTTGAAGCGCAGCAGCGGCGCGTTGTAGAGCTTGCAGTCGCGGCTGGTGGAGTTCTTGAACTTCAACGCCACATGGCTCTTCGGGCCGGTCTGCTGGGAGAACGTGACCTTGTACGTGCTGGGGTAGCAGTCGGGGACCCGCTGCGACGCCGTGCCCGCTCCCGTCGCGGCCGTGCCGCCACCGATGATCCTGCGCTTCTTGCTCTTCGAGGACGACGAGGAGGACATCTTCGACTTCGACGAGGAGGACTTCTTCGACTTCTTCGAGGAGTGGCTGTTGCAGCCGGTCAGGGCGAGCGAACCGGCCAGTCCGAGGGCCAGCGCGGCGTACGCGGCGGATCGGCTGCGGGAGCGGCGTGCGGTCATGGGTGGTTCCCCCCGTGGGTTGCTGCAATCAGCGTGGCGTGGCTGTCATGGCACGGCCACGATATCCATTGCCGGGCAATGCGCCAGGGCGGGTGCGCCGCGCCCTGGCCCGATGGCGCGTCATAGCAGGTCAGAGGGGGTATACGGAGTCGAGAACGGTCCGTGGAGAGGGCGTGAAGATCAGCTTGTGGGCGGCTCGGCACCGTTCCGCGGCAGCCGTCGAAGATCAGTCCGGGCAGCTGGGCAGCTCGGTGTTCTCCAGCTGTTCCGGGCGAATGCGGATGCCCGGCACCCACACCTGCTTGCCGTCGTGAGCTACCCGGAACCACATGCTGCTGTGCCCGCCCACCTCGTCGGTGACCGTGACTCCGTCGGCGATCCGGCAGACGGCGTGCAGCACGTCGCCGTGCCGGACATGGCCCACGATGTTGGAGCGGCGGTAGGGCCGGTACGGGTCGCCGGCCAGGCCGAGTGCGCAGTTCTCGGTGCGCCGGTGCTGACAGTTCCGTTCGACATTGTGGACGGTGATCCGGGCGGAACCGGCGGCCGGGGCCTCGGCCTGCGCGCCTTGCGTCCGGCGGTCGCCGTCGTCCGTCGCCCCGTCCGCGCCGGTCAGCGCCGGTACGGCCAGCGCCGCTGCGGCGATCACCGCGGCGGCCCCGAGCGCGGCGAGCACCAGCCGCACCCGACGCCTCCCGGCCGTCGACCCGGCCCCGGCTGCCGTGTCGGTCCCGGCCCCGTCCCGGGCGTCGGCCCGGGGCACCTCCGGGGACGCGGCGTCCCGCTCCGCCGCCTCGTCCGCCGCTCCCCGCTCGCCCGCATCCGCTGCCTCCAGGGCGCGATGCAGCAGTTCGACCAGGGCGGGCAGCCGGTCCGCACCGGTGAAGGAGAGCTTGCACCACTGCACCAACAACCGTTCGTCCGGCAGGCTCTGACCGCGCAGATAGCGCGAGAGGGACGAGCGGCTGGCGGGCAGCCGGCCCTCCAGCTCCTTGAGGCTGTATCCGAGTTCGCCATGCATACGGCGCAGAGCGGCGACGAAGTCCCGCATCGGGCCGGAGAGTTCATCGGGCAGAGGAGCTAACGGCTTACGGCCGGCCGCGTCGATGAGCAGGTCGCCGGGCTTGAGCTCGCCCAGCGAGAGGGGCCGGGTGATGTTGCGATGGGTGGCCAGGCCCACGGTGTTGGTCCCGGGCGTCGGCAGCCCGAGCGCCATCGACGCATAGCCCGAGCAGTCCTGGCGGTAGCCGTCCTTTTGGCGTCCGCGGTGGCGTGCACCGTCCAACGGGTGCCCCATGTGGGGAAGTCCGCAGCCGCGGCCTGCTTCACGGAACCGGTGCGGGCGGTCAGGGCGGAGCCGGTGGCGGAGGAGGCGCGGGAGAGCTTGGTGGCGGTCGTGGAGTGCCCGCCGGCGGCCGCCGCGGAGCCTGCCCCGCTGCCGTGGGCGGGCCCCGCGAACCCGGCGACGCCGATGCCGGCGGCGGCCACCGCGGGCAGGAACGTGCGCAGGACGGTCCTGCGGAACGGGGAATTCTTCTGGCGCGTGGGTGCTGCGCAGTGCGCGGGGGTCGTGGTGTCCGCCGGGTGCGTGCTGCTGTGCTCGTACATGCCGATTCCCCTCCGCAGGCGGCCGGTTGGCCGATGGCTGAGCCACCGGATGGTCTGGTCGCGGCGACGGAATCCATCGTCGAGCGGGGCACGGGCGCCGGCCGGAGGTTCCTCGTCCCATGAGATGTCCCGACCGGTCGCACGGCTGTGACCTGCGGAGCTACGGGAATGCCGGGACAGGGTCGGCCGCTGTGCGAGACATGACGGGACGCCGGACAGGGGAAAGGGCGCCCGCTGGGGGATGCGGGCGCCCTGGTTCAGGGGGATCTCCGTCGACGGCATCGGACGGCGTCGGACGGCGTCGGATGGGATCGAACGGGATCGGTGGGTGACGGCCTGCCAGGAGGCCGTTCGGCAGTTGTCAGTCGCTCAGCAACTGTCAGTCGGCCGGACTGCGGAGCACCGGGCGCGGCTCACCAGGCCGCTGCCTCGCTCGCGTCCGACTGCCAGTAGGTCACCCAGGCGCTGTCGTCGAGGTACACCGAGCCAAGGGGAAGCGCCACCGCCGCCGAGCCGCCGATGCTGCCCTTGCCGTCACGGCCGGGGAGGCTGACCGACAGCGAGGTCACGGTGCGGCCGTTGCGGCCGGAGCCGTCGGCGGACGAGGTCAGCACGCCGGCGTAGCCGGACTCGCCGGGGGCGAGGGTGACCACGGCCTGGGGCTTGCTGTCCGGCAGCTCGGGGAGCGGGGACTGCGCCGCGTCGAACCGCAGATACGGTGCGAAGTAGAGGTCGCAGGTGGCGCCGGAGGTGTTGGTGGCCTTCACCAGCAGGTGGTTGACCGGCCGGGTCAGCGGCTCGGCGACGATGCGGATCTTCGCGGCGTCGCAGGCGCGGTGCCGGACGCCGGGGGCGTCGGCGGACTGGCCCGCGCCGTTCGTGATCGCCCCGGCGGCATTCGTCCCCGCGTCCGCTCCGGTGCCGTTGCCACCGTGTCCCGCGGCGACCTGTTCCGTCCGGCCACCGCCGGTCCGTGCGCCGTCCGGGGCGGCACCCTCAGCCCTCGCGGCCGGGGCATCGGAGTCCCGGTGCGCCGGGTGGAACGGCTTGGCGGCGCTGGTCTGGAGGGGGTTGTCCTGGCTGCCGCAGGCGGTGAGGCCGAGGGCGGCGACGGCGGTGAGCCCGGCCGCGGCGATCCGCAGCGTCCGGCGGCGGGCGGTACGGGACCCAAGAGGAACACCGGTGGCGGTGCCGGCGCCCGTCTCGACGACGGCCTCGGAGCGGGTATGGCTGCGCGGCATTTCGGGTCTCCCCCGGTCGGTGGTCCGTGCCGCGGCTGCGGTACGTCCTGCGGTCCGGCCTGTGAGCTGTCCTCCGGCCTGAACACCAGGTTGCCGTCCGCCGCTGCCGTGCCACTAACGTGCGCCTAACGTTCCCCCGCGCCGGCAGGGGAGTGACGGCCACGGCTCAGCCGCGGCCGTCACTCCCCAGGGCCTGATCCGAACGACAGGCCTAGGGCGTTTCGTTCGGATCATGGTGGGCTCGCGGGGTCTGGCACGCACTCCCCCACGCCTGAACGGCGCGGGGGCCCCATCCGCGTTGTCGTCACTCGCCGACGCTCCGCGTCGACTGCCTCCTCCGCCTTGCGATCGCACGCACCAGACCCCGCTCCCTGATCCACCCTGATCCGAACGAAACGCCCTAGCTCCCGTCGCCCGTTCCGCCGGTGTCGCTCTCGCCGCCTTCACCGCGCTCGTCCCGTGCGAACAACTGCGTCAGCGTGCTGATCGTGTAGACATCGGTGGCCTCTTCGTCCACCAGGTGCATCTCCGTGAGCCGGTCCAGACCGTCCTGGGTGCGCTCCGGGTCGTACCCGGCGAGCGCCGCCGCCAGCGACGCGTTGAGGTGCCCGTCCGCGCTGGTCGCCAGCGCGCTGAGCAGCCGTGCGTCGTCCGCGGACAGCCGGGCGACGGACATCCGAAGTGCCGCCGCGATGCCGGTGTCCTCGGCCGACAGCAGCGCCAGCCGCCGCCGTTCGTCGCGCAGCGCGGCCGCCAGCCGGGCCAGCCGCCAGCGCGGCCGGGCGGTCAGCTGGGCCGCCGCGGCCCGCAGCGCCAGCGGCAGACCGTCGCACAGGTCGACCAGTTCCCGCGCGGCGGCCGGGTCCTCGGCGACCCGGTCCGGGCCGAGCATGGCGCCGAGCAGTGCCGCGCCCTCCTCGTGGCCGAGCGTCTGGAGACCGACCGGCCGGGCGCAGTCGGTGGCGACCAGGCCGTCGAGACGGCTGCGGCTGGTGACGACCGTGGCGCAGTGCGGACCGCCGGGCAGCAGCGGCCGTACCTGGGCCGAGCTGCGCGCATTGTCGAGGACGACCAGCAGCCGGCGCTCCGCGACCAGCGACCTGAACAGTGCCGATGCGGCCTGCGCCGAACTCGGCACCCGCTCCGGTGGAGTGCCGAGCGCCAGCAGGAAGTCGCCCAGGATCTCGGCCGGCGCCGCCTCGTCGCCCTCGCCGAAGCCGCGCAGATCGGCGAAGAGCTGCCCGTCGGGGAAGGATCCGGCATACAGATGTGCCCACTGAACGGCGCAGGCGGTCTTGCCGACGCCGGCCGGTCCGGCCACCACCGCGAGCGGGCTCTCGCCGGTCGTACCGTCCGTCAGCACCGTGGTCAGCGCGGCGAGTTGGTCCTCCCGGCCCAGGAAGCGGGCCGGCGGCCGGGGCAGCAGCCGCGGTGGTGCACCGGTCCGCCCGGAGCCGGACCCGCCACGGCCGCCGGCCGGTGTTCCTTGGCTCGTCCCGTCGGTACCTGGTGCACCCGTGTCACCGCGCGCATCGTCCGTGCCGGCACTCCCCGGTACGGGCGTCCGCGCCGTACCGTCAACGGGCCGTGCTCCACCGCCCGTTGCGGAACGACCCTCTCCGGAAGTTCCGGAACGGCCGTCTCCGGAAGTCGTCCCACCGGAAGTGCCGCCCGTTCCGCGCGCCCCGCTTGCAGGCTTCGCCGCGCCCGTCCGTCCCCCGCCGGCCGCCTCCGCCCGCAGAATCTCCTCGTAGGCGCCCCGCAGCCGCTCGCCGGGGTCGACACCCAGCTCCTCGTTGAGCAGCCGCCGGGTGCGGTGGAACCACTCCAGCGCGTCGGACTGCCGCCCCGTATGGAACAGCGCGCGCATCAGCCCGGCGATCAGCCCCTCCCGCAAGGGGTGGTTGACGGCCGCGGAGTAGAGGATGGCCGCGGCCTGTTCGTGCTCGCCGAGCGTGCCGTGCGCCCGCCCCAGCGCCTCGACGGCCGTCAGCCGGCGCTCCTCCAGCGCATGTGCGGCGGCTGCGAACGGCGGGCTGGTGACCGTGCCGGTCAGCGCGGGCCCGCGCCACAGCCCCAGTGCCTCGCGCAGCAGCGGTACGGCATCGGCCGGCGCCGCCTCGGGGCGCGCCAGCGCCACCAGTTCACCGAACCGGTGGGCGTCGATCAGCTCCTCCGGCAGCCGCAGCAGATAGGCCGAGCCATGGGTGGCCAGCTCGATGCCGTACGCCTCCGCACCGCCCTCGGCGAGCGTGGCGCGCAGCCGCGAGACATGCCCCTGGACGACCGTACGGGCGTGTTCGGGCGGCTCCTCCTCCCACAGGGAGTCGATCAACTGCTCCAGTGGGACGGTGGTGTTGGGCTGCAACAACAGCAGTGCCAGCACACTCCGCCGTTTGGCGGGGCCGAGCGACAGCTCCGCGGAGCCGGTCGTCACGGCGATCGGACCGAGCAGTGAGAATTCCAACTCAGCCCTCCAGGAAGGCCGTCAGGGCGTTCGCCAGCAGATACGGGTCCTCGGCGCCGCACAGCTCACGCGCCGAGTGCATGGACAGGATGGCAACGCCGATGTCGACGGTGGCGATGCCGTGGCGGGCCGCGGTGATCGGCCCGATGGTGGTGCCGCACGGCATCGAGTTGTTGGACACAAAGCTCTGCCACGGCACCTCGGCACGCTCGCAGGCCGCCGCGAAGACGGCCCGTCCGCTGCCGTCCGTGGCATAGCGCTGATTGACGTTGACCTTGAGGATCGGCCCGCCGTTTGGCATCGGGTGGTGGCCCGGCTCGTGCCGTTCGCTGTAGTTGGGGTGGACGGCGTGCCCGGTGTCGGACGACAGGCAGATGGTGCCGGCGAAGGCCCGCGCCCGGTCCTCGTACGAGCCGCCGCGGGCGAAGACCGAGCGCTCCAGCACCGTGCCGAGCAGCGGCCCGTCCGCGCCGGTGTCGGACTGGCTGCCGTTCTCCTCGTGGTCGAAGGCGGCCAGCACCGGAATGCTGGTCAGCTCGCTCCCGGCGGCCGCAGCGGCGGTGAGCGCGGCCGTACCGGCGTGCACGGACACCAGGTTGTCCATCCGGGGGCCGGCCACCAGCTCGCGGTCGCGGCCCAGGTAGGCGGGCGCCTCGATGCTGTGCATCATCAGGTCCCAGCCCTTGATGTCGTCGGCCGGTATGCCGCTCTCCTCGGCGACGAAGGTGATCAGATCGCCCTCGGCCACCTCGCCCAGGCCCCAGATCGGCGTCATATGGCGCTGCTTGTCCAGCTTCAGGCCGTCGGCGTTCACCGAGCGGTCGAGGTGTACGGCCAGCTGGGGCACTCTCAGCAACGCCCGGTCGACGTGGACGAGCCGGTGGCTGCCGTCACTGAGCGTCACCCGCCCGCTCAGCCCCAGGTCGCGGTCGAGCCAGGTGTTGAGCAGCGTGCCGCCGTAGATCTCGACGGCGATCTGCCGCCAGCCCCGGGAGCCGGTGTCCGGAATCGGTTTGACGCGCAAATTGGGAGAGTCTGTGTGTGCACCGACAATCCGGTACGAAGTCGAGGCGCTTGCGCCCTCGGGGACGTACCAGGCGATGATCGCGCCGCCGCGCAGCACATACTTCCCGCCGGTCCCGCCGTCCCATTCATCGACCTCGGCGACCTGCCGGAACCCGGCCTTCTCCAGCCGCTCCGCCGCATTCGCCACCGCGTGGTAGGGCGACGGGCTGGCGGCGAGGAAGGACATGAGGTCGTCGGTGTGGCCGCGATCGAAGCGGGCGGAGTTGGTCATGGATTCAGCATAAGGAGCCGGACGCCGCATTCCCCGTGCGCAGGCATCGTGACTCCGCTCCCTTCCGGCCAGGATTTCCGTATTCGGGACGGGAAAGCCCTCTGGAGCGGGCGATTCCGGGTTTCCGGGCCGATGTCCCCGGCGTACGTGCCGCGCGGCCATGGCGGCCGGTGCGACCGTGGACCGGACATGACGAAGCCCGCCTCTCCGGGGGAAGAGAGGCGGGCACCATCAGTCTGAACGGCCAATCTGAGAGATGTCTAAGAACGGCCGCCGCGGCGGGGCCGCGAAACGCGCTCCTAGAAGGCGGCCTCGTCGAGCTCCATCAGCGACTGGTCGACGGACTCGGCCAGACCGCGCTGGACGCCGACACCCGGCAGCACGTTGTGCGCGAAGAACTTCGCCGCGGCGATCTTGCCGGTGTAGAAGGGCTTGTCCTTCGCCGAGGCGCCGGCCAGCTTCTCGGCGGCCACCGACGCACCCTTGAGCAGGAGGTAGCCGATGACGACATCGCCGGAGGCCATCAGCACGCGGGTGGTGTTCAGGCCGACCTTGTAGATGGACTTGACGTCCTTCTCGGTCGCCGCGAGGTCGGTCAGCATGGCGCCGACGATCGCCTCGAGGTCGGCGGCGGCCTTGGCCAGCTCGCCGCGGGCCTGCTCCAGCTCCTCGCCGCCGGTGTTGTCGGCGAGGAACTGCTTGATCTCGTCGGAGAGGGCGGTGAGCGCCTGGCCCTGGTCGCGGACGATCTTCCGGAAGAAGAAGTCCTGGCCCTGGATCGCGGTGGTGCCCTCGTAGAGGGTGTCGATCTTGGCGTCCCGGATGTACTGCTCGATCGGGTATTCCTGGAGGTAGCCGGAGCCGCCGAAGGTCTGGAGCGACTGCGCCAGCTGCTCGTAGGACTTCTCCGAGCCGTAGCCCTTCACGATCGGCAGCAGCAGGTCGTTGAGGCGGATCGCGGCGCTCGCGTCCTCGCCCGCGGCCTCCTTGACGAGGATCTCGTCCTGGACCGTCGCGGTGTAGAGCACCAGGGCGCGCATGCCCTCGGTGTACGCCTTCTGCGTCATCAGCGAGCGGCGCACATCGGGGTGGTGGGTGATGGTGACGCGCGGGGCGGTCTTGTCGGTGAAGGCCGCCAGGTCCGGGCCCTGCACGCGCTCCTTGGCGTACTCCAGCGCGTTGAGGTAGCCCGTGGAGAGGGTGGCGATGGCCTTCGTGCCGACCATCATCCGCGCAAACTCGATGATCTTGAACATCTGGCGGATGCCGTCGTGCTTCTCGCCCAGCAGCCAGCCCTTGGCCGGGTGGTTGGCGCCGAAGGTCATCTCGCAGGTGTTGGAGGCCTTCAGGCCCATCTTGTGCTCGACGTTCGTGGCGTAGGCGCCGTTGCGCTCGCCCAGCTCGCCGGTCTCCCAGTCGAAGTCGTACTTCGGCACGATGAACAGCGACAGGCCCTTGGTGCCCGGACCGGCACCCTCGGGGCGGGCGAGGACGAAGTGCACAATGTTCTCGGACATGTCGTGCTCACCGGAGGTGATGAAGCGCTTGACGCCCTCGATGTGCCAGGAGCCGTCCGCCTGCTGCACGGCCTTGGTGCGGCCGGCGCCGACATCCGAACCGGCGTCCGGCTCGGTGAGCACCATCGTGGAGCCCCACTGCTTGTCCACCATCAGCTGGGCTATGCGGTGCTGCTCCTCGGTGCCCTCCTCGTGGAGGACACCGGCGAAGGCGGGGCCGGATGCGTACATCCACACGGCCGGGTTGGCGCCCAGGATCGTCTCGGCGAAGCCCCACAGGAGGGAGCGGGGCGCAGTGGTGCCGCCGAGCTCCTCCGGGATGCCCAGACGCCACCACTCGGCGTCCATGAAGGCCTGGTAGCTCTTCTTGAAGGTGTCCGGAACCGGCGCGGTGTTGGTGTCCGGGTCGAAGACCGGGGGGTTGCGGTCCGCGTCGGCGAACGACTCGGCCAGCTCGTTCTCGGACAGCCGGGCGATCTCGGACAGCACGCTCTTGGCAGTGTCGACATCCATCTCCGCGAACGGTCCGGTGCCGTACACGCTGTCACGGCCGAGCACCTCGAAGAGGTTGAACTCGATGTCGCGGAGATTCGACTTGTAGTGCCCCATGGATACGGCTCCGTAAGGGTTCGGGAGGGAGGACCTCAAACGCAAATACCAGCAAGTAGCAAGTACCTACGATGATGCTACCCACCGGTAATAAGAATCAACCCCTACCGCCCATCTGTGACGAGCGTCCCCCGGCGAATCGCCGACTCAGTACGCTGTGGCGCATGTACGGCTACGACCAGAACGCGGGTGCAGGGCAGCAGCAGTACGGAGCGCCGCCCCCGCCGCAGCAAGCGGCCCCCGGGGGCTACGGCGAACAGCCGCTGTATCCCGAGCCGTCCCCGCCCTCCCTCGCCGATGCGGTGCGCGCCTTCACCACCGGCTCGATGTCGGCCGAGGACTTCCAGGGCATCTTCTCCACGTCCAAGATCTACTGCCCGCGTGGCGACAACCCCGGCTTCCTGGCGCTGCACAACACCCAGCAGCCGGTGATCCCGATGTTCACCTCCCTCAAGGAGCTGCGGCGGTACGCGGGCAAGGAGTCCAAGTACTTCGTGATCACCGGCGCCGAGGTGCTCGATCTGCTGCCGACCGGCTACGGGTTCGTCCTCGACATGGAAGGTGACCACCGGATGGTCTTCGACGCGAAGGCCGTGGAGCAGATGGTCGACTTCGCCATGCGTCGTATGTATGGCTGACCGCCACTGCTGTGCAGATGGCTGATGGCCGCCGCGGCGGCTGATGCGAGGGCCGGTCCCGGACGGGGGGCCGGCCCGAAGTGTGTGCGCCGGTCCGGCGCCGGAGCCGGTCCGGATCAACCCCTTCGACCTGCGGAAATACGCGCGGGAATGCCGCACGCCTTGCAGGTTGTTCACCATTCAACTAAGTTGAGCGAACGACCGAGGAGGCCGTCATGCCCGCTGTGACCGTAGAGAACCCGTTGACCCTGCCGCGTGTGGCGGCGCCCGTCGCGGCACACACCCGTCCCGTGCTGGCCGTTGCCACCGCTCCCAGCGGCTTCGAGGGCGAGGGCTTCCCGGTGCGCCGGGCGTTCGCCGGCATCGACTACAAGCACCTCGACCCGTTCATCATGATGGACCAGATGGGCGAGGTGGAGTACGCGCCCGGAGAGCCCAAGGGCACGCCGTGGCACCCGCACCGCGGCTTCGAGACGGTGACGTATCTGATCGACGGCACCTTCGTGCACCGTGACTCGCACGGCGGCGGCGGCGTCATCAACGACGGCGACACCCAGTGGATGACGGCCGGCTCGGGGCTGCTGCACATCGAGGCGCCGCCGGAGTCGCTTGTCATGTCCGGCGGTCTCTTCCACGGCCTCCAGTTGTGGGTCAACCTGCCGAAGAGCGACAAGATGATGGCCCCTCGCTACCAGGACATCGGTGGCGGCCAGGTCAAGCTGCTGACCTCGGGCGACGGCGGCGCGCTGCTGCGGCTGATCGCCGGTGACATCGACGGCCACAACGGTCCGGGCATCACGCATACGCCGATCACGATGATGCATGTGACGGTGAACCCGGGCGCCGAGCTCACCCTGCCCTGGCGCAAGGACTTCAACGCCCTCGCCTACGCCCTGGCCGGAAGCGGCTCGGCCGGTGCGGAGGGCCGCCCGTTCCGGATGGGGCAGGCGGTCGTGTTCGGCACCGGAGACTCGATCACGATCCGGGCGGACGAGTCCCAGGAGTCGCGCAGCCCGAACTTCGAGGTGGTGCTGCTGGGCGGGCAGCCGATCCGCGAGCCGATGATGCATTACGGCCCGTTCGTGATGAACACCCATGCCGAACTGGCCCAGGCCTTCGAGGATTTCCAGGCCGGCCGGCTCGGGAAGATCCCCGCCGGCGAGCACTGACGCCGCGTCGGCGGCAAGGGCGGTGTTTCACGTGAAACACCGCCCTTGACCCGTTTCGGGGTCCGCGCCCCGGGCCTTCGGCCGTGGTGGACTGTCCGGGTGCAAAACGACTCGGATGGATCGGACGGAAAAGGGCGCGACGCCGAGCCTGAACGGCCACTGCCCTCACAGCCGTTGCTGCCGGTCCAGGCCCGCCGTGCCGGGGCCTGGTGTCTGCTGGGGCTGCTGATCGCGGCCGTGGTGGCCCTCGTGGTGTGGCTGTGTGTCGAACTCAGCGCGGCGGTGACGCCCGTACTGCTGGCGCTGCTCGGCAGCGGGCTGCTCGGACCGCTCTACCGGCGGCTGGTGGCGATGAAGCTCAACCATTCGCTGGCGGCCGGGCTGACCTGTGCCGTTCTTGTGCTGGTGGTCGGCGGCGCCGGATACATCGTCATCAGTGCGCTGGTCGACACCGGTGACCAGATCATCTCCTCGCTCCGACAAGCCGCCAAGGATCTCTCCCAGCACTTCGGCGCGGCCGGTGCCTCGCTCGACGATCTCGCCTCCAAGTCCAAGGGGCTGGTCACCAAGTTCGGCGGCACCGCGGCCTCGGGGCTGCTGACCGGTGTCAGTGCGGTCGGCCAGTTCCTCGCCGCCGCGGTCCTGGCCCTGCTGCTGACCTTCTTCTTCCTGCGCGACTCCCACAAGGCCGTGCGCACGTTGAACCGCTGGGCGCCGGGCAGCTCCGCACCGCAGCTGGAGCGGATGGCCCGCCGCGGCTTCCAGTCCATCGAGGGTTTCATGCGGGGCACCACCTTCATCGCCCTGATCGACGCCATCTGCATCACCGTCGGACTGCTGATCCTTCGGGTGCCGGGCGCCGTCGGGCTGGGCGCGCTGGTCTTCGTCGGCGCCTATATCCCCTACCTCGGCGCCTTCATCTCCGGCGCCGTGGCGATCCTCGTGGCGCTGGCCGACCGCGGCTTCGTGATCGCGCTCTGGGCGCTCGGCGTCGTCCTGGCCGTGCAGGTGCTGGAGGGGCATGTACTCCAGCCGATGATCCAGAGCCGTACGGTCCATATGCATCCGGCGACGGTGCTGCTGGCGATCACCGCGGGCGCCAGCGTCGCCGGAATCCTCGGCATGCTGCTGTCCGTACCGCTGACCGCCGCCGTCACCGGTGTGCTCCAGGAGCTGCGGGCGTACTACGCCGAGGGTTCGGACTCCGGTGACACCGGACCCGCCGCGTCCCCCGCGTCCTCGTAGAGCTCGAACCACGTCGACTTGCCGTCCCCGCGCGGATCCACGCCCCACGCCCCGGCCAGCAGCTCCAGCAGCAGCAGACCGCGCCCCGACGACGCCAGTTCGCCGGGGCAGCGGCGGTGCGGCAACTCGTCGCTGCTGTCCGCGACATCGACGCGGATGCGCCGGGCGCCTCGCTCGCCGGCGATCTCGGCGACCAGCAGCGCGTCCCCGTCGGTGTGCAGCAGGACGTTGGTGACCATCTCGGAGACCATCAGCACCGCCGAGTCCACCTGGTCCGGGTCGGCCCAGTCGTGCAGCACATCACGGACCTGACGGCGCGCCTCGGCTATCCGCTCCGGCTCGGCCTGCGCGACGGAGAGCACGGTGCGCCGTACGGGCTGCGGGGTCAGCAGACCGCCGGTACCGATCCCGCAGCTGTCGCCCTCGCGGCGGAGCAGCAGTACGGCGATGTCGTCCTCGCGGCGGTCCGCCAGCGGCCCGGTGGTGTGATGCGACGGCGGTCCGTGCACGGCCTGGACCAGGGCGTCGGCGAGCCGTTCCAGGCTCTCGTCGTCCTCGCCGGGCTCATGCGCCTCGAGGATGTCGCGCAGGCGCGCCCAGCCGGTCTCCAGATCGTGGCCGCCGGTCTCGATCAGTCCGTCGGTGCACACCATCATGGTTTCGCCGGGCTCCAGGACGAACCGGGTCGTGGGGTAGTCGGTGTCCGGGACGATGCCCAGCGGCAGCCCGCCCGCGGTGGGCCGGACCAGCATCGTGCCGTCGCTCATCCGGATCGCCGGGTCGGGGTGGCCGGCCCGCGCGATGTCCAGCAGTCCCGTCGCCGGATCCACCTCGATGTAGAGGCAGGTCGCAAAGCGCTGGTCCTCGCCGTGGCCGCGGAACTCGGTCTCGTTGATCCCGGCCAGGAACCGGGAGGCGCGGGAGAGCACCGCGTCGGGGTGGTGGCCCTCGGAGGCGTAGGCCCGCAGCGCGATCCGCAGCTGTCCCATCAGGCCCGCGGCCCGGACGTCGTGGCCCTGGACATCCCCGATGACCAGGGCGATCCGGCCGGACGGCAGCGGGATCATGTCGTACCAGTCGCCGCCGACCTCCAGCCCGCCGCCGGTCGGGACATAGCGGGCCGCGACCGTCATCCCCGGGATGTCCGGCTGCACGGTCGGCATCATGCTGCGCTGGAGCCCCAGTGCCAGCTCCTGCTGCTCCTCCTGCACACCGGCCCTGGCCAGGGCCTGGGCCAGCATCCGGGCGACGGTGGTCAGCACCGAGCGCTCGTCGGGAGTGAACGCCACCGGCTGGGTGAACGCCGCCATCCAGGCGCCGATCGTCCGGCCCGCGTTCACCAGCGGCAGGAACGCCCAGGACGTACGGCGGAAGCGGGCGGCCAGCGGCCAGGTGGCGGGGTAGCGGCGGCTGTAGTCCTCGGGCGTGGGCAGATAGATGGCCCGGCCGGTGCGGATGACCTCGGCGGCCGGATACTCGGTCTCCCGCGTCATGGCGACGAACGGCCGCTCGTCGTCGGCATGGTGGCCGTGATGGCCGATCACCGACAGCCGGTCACCCTCGATGCCGAAGACTGCCAGCCCGTCCGGCATGAACCCGGGCATCGACAGTCCGGCGGCGACCCGCAGCACCTCGGCGGTGGACCGCGCCTCGGCCAGTCCCCGGCCCGCGTCCAGCAGGAACGCCTCGCGCGAACGGCGCCAGTCGCCCGTTATCGGGGTGTGCGCTGCGGAGGTCCCGGGCTGTGGCTCGGGCACCTCCTGAAGGGTGCCGACCAGCTCGAAACCGCCGTCGACGGTCCGGGGGCGGGAGCGGGAGCGGACGATGCGCTGCACCCGCCCGCGCTCGTCCACGATGCGCAGCCGGGCCTCGGCGAGCGTCTTCTCGGCGACCGCGAGCTGCACGATCCCGTTGATCTCGGCGAAGTCGACGGGATGAAAGCGGGAGCGCACCGCGGCCTCGGTCAGCTCCACCGGGGCGGCGGGCAGCCCGAGCAGCCGGGCCGCTTCGGCGTCGAGGGTCACCCGTCCCGATGCGTTGTCCCAGCGCCACAGGCCGGTCGCGATGGCGGCCAGGAGATCCTCGGTGCGCATTGCATCACTTTATGTGCCTTTGGAGGGGCCCGACCAGCGAGCCGGAAGTGACCATCGTCCCAGTCGGGAAGCCTCACCCGGCCCCGGGCGACGCTGATGCGTATATGTCAACGAAGACGTGCGGGCCGGGACGGTAACCTGGAGCGGTTATGTCAATCCTGGGGTGGCCTTTCGGGTGATCCACGGGGAGAGCGACCGGGCATCCGAGCCCGTACTCCTTTTCCTCTCCCTCTCCCGACAACTCCTCACCTCGACTCGCGACGACTTGGATGAGCGATGCATCGGTACCGGTCCCATAACTGCGGCGAGCTCCGAGCCGCGGACGTCGACACGGACGTCCGCCTCAGCGGCTGGCTGCACAATCGACGTGACCTGGGCGGCATCCTCTTCATCGATCTGCGCGACCACTACGGTCTCGTTCAGCTCGTCGCCCGCCCCGGCACCCCCGCCAACGAGGCCCTCGGCTCCCTGACCAAGGAGACCGTCGTCCGTATCGACGGCAAGGTCAGCGCGCGTGGCGCCGACAACGTCAACCCCGATCTGCCGACGGGCGAGATCGAGATCGAGGTCTCCGAGGTCGAGGTGCTCGGCGCCGCCGACCAGATCCCCTTCACGATCAACGCGGACGACGGCGTCAACGAAGAGAAGCGTCTCGAGTACCGCTTCCTCGACCTGCGCCGCGAGCGGATGCACCGCAACATCATGCTGCGCACCGCCGTCATCTCCGCCATCCGGCACAAGATGGTGACCCTCGGCTTCAACGAGATGGCGACCCCGATCCTGTCCGCGACCTCCCCCGAGGGCGCCCGCGACTTCCTGGTCCCCTCGCGTCTGCACGCCGGCAAGTTCTACGCGCTGCCGCAGGCCCCGCAGCAGTTCAAGCAGCTGCTGATGATCGCCGGGTTCGACCGCTACTTCCAGATCGCGCCCTGCTTCCGCGACGAGGACGCCCGCGCGGACCGCTCGCCGGGCGAGTTCTACCAGCTCGACATCGAGATGAGCTTCGTCGAGCAGGAAGATGTCTTCGGGCCCGTCGAGAAGCTGATGACCGAGCTGTTCACCGAGTTCGGCAACGGCCGCACGGTCACCTCCCCCTTCCCGCGCATCCCGTTCCGCGAGGCGATGCTCAAGTACGGCTCCGACAAGCCGGACCTGCGTGCCGAGCTGGAACTGGTCGATGTCTCCGACGTCTTCGCGGGCTCCGGCTTCAAGGCCTTCGCCGACAAGCACGTCCGCGCCCTGGCCGTGCCGGACACCGCCGACCAGTCGCGCAAGTTCTTCGACCAGCTGGGTGACTTCGCCGTCCAGCAGGGCGCCAAGGGCCTGGCCTGGGTCCGCGTGGGCGAGGCCCCCCAAGGCCTTGAGGGCCAGGGAGGTGCCCCCATCGCGCTCAGCGGCCCGATCGCCAAGTTCCTCACCGAGGACGACGTCAAGGCGCTGGTCGCCGCCCTGGACCTCAAGCCGGGCCACGCCGTCTTCTTCGGCGCCGGCGAGTTCGACGAGGTCTCCAAGATCATGGGCGCGGTCCGTGTCGAGGCCGCCAAGCGCGTCGGCCGCTTCGTCGAGGACGAGTTCCGCTTCTGCTGGATCGTCGACTTCCCGATGTTCGAGAAGGACGAGGACACCGGCAAGATCGAGTTCTCGCACAACCCCTTCTCCATGCCGCAGGGCGGCCTGAAGGCGCTGGAGACCAAGGACCCGCTGGACATCCTGGCCTGGCAGTACGACATCGTCTGCAACGGCACCGAGCTGTCTTCCGGCGCCATCCGTAACCACGAGCCCGAGGTCATGTACAAGGCCTTCGCGATCGCCGGTTACGACAAGGAGACCGTCGAGGCGGAGTTCGGCGGCATGCTCCGCGCCTTCAAGTTCGGCGCCCCGCCGCACGGCGGCATCGCCCCCGGCGTCGACCGCATCGTCATGCTGCTGGCCGACGAGCCCAACATTCGCGAGACCATCGCCTTCCCGCTCAACGGCAACGCCCAGGACCTGCTGATGGGCGCCCCGAGCGAGGTCGAAGAGGCGCGCCTCAAGGAGCTGCACCTCACCCTGCGCAAGCCGCAGGCGAAGTAGGCATCACCCAGGGGCGATACCGCCCCACGACGGGCCGGGGCGGCGTTTCACGTGAAACGCCGCCCCGGCCCGTTTGCTGTCGGGCGGACGGCCGCGGGGTGCGCGTCGGAACGGGCCCCGACACGGCCCGCATGCCCCGACCGCCGCACTCCTGTGGCCGGGCCCCGGCACGGCCCGCACTGTGGTGCCCATGCAGCAAGCCAGTCTCCTCTCCGCCAGGTCCGCCCTGGGGCCGCCGGCCCATGCGACGCGGCGGCCCCTCCCGGCCGGCGATCTGTGGTGGCTCACCGCCGTGGCCGCCGTCTTCACCGCCTGCCTGCTCGCTTCCGCGCTCGTCACCCCTGGCCTGGGGTGGGACGAGACGGTGTACGTCAGCCAGGTGGACCCTCATGCGTCGGCCTCGTTCTTCAGCGCCCCGCGCGCCCGCGGCGTCACCCTCCTCCTCGCCCCGGTGGCCGCCCTGACGACCTCGGCCACCGTGCTGCACTGCTACCTGGCGGTGCTCTCCGGCGTCGCGCTCCTGCTCACCCTGTGCATCTGGCGGCGCCTGCTGCCCGCCCCCGTACCGGCCCTGGGCGGTGCGCTGTTCGCCGGTCTGTGGATCACGCTCTTCTACGGTGCGCAGGCGATGCCCAACCTGTGGGTCGGCTACGCCGCGCTCGCCGCCACCGGCTGCTTCCTGCGGGCCGTGCGGAAGCCGTCCCGTCAACTGGCCCCGCGCGCCGACCGGGGCGCGGCCGCCGGGCTCGCCGCCGCGGTGGCCGTGGCCGCCCTGATGCGCCCCACCGACGCCGTCTGGCTGGCCGTGCCGCTCTTCGCCGCAGCGTTGTGCGTACCGGCCTGGCGGCGCCCCGCCGTGCTGCTGGCGCTGCCGGCCGGCCTGGCCCTGGGGTGCGCCGAGTGGGCCGTGGAGGCGTATCTGTCCTACGGCGGCCTTCTGGCACGGTTGCGGCGGGCCGGGCAGATCCAGGGCGGCCTCGGCTGGCATCTGTCCTTCGACGACCACGCACGGGCACTCCAGGGCAAGACGCTGTGCCGCCCCTGTCATCTGACCTGGGAACATCCGGTGACGGCGGTGTGGTGGCTGGTGCTGCCGCTGGCGGTCGCCGGAGCGGTGTGGGCGGTGCTGCGCGTGCGCGAGCCCCACGGTGCGCTGCACGGGTACGGGCCTGCGGCGCGCAGCGGCGCCTGGCACCCCCTAGGGCTGGCGCCCATCCGGCCGGGCAGCCTCGTACCGGACCCGGCGGGCGACCCCGGGCCCGCCGACGGGCGGTACGGCTCCGGTCCCGCCTGGTCGGTGGTGCGCCTCCGCGACCCGCGTGGCCCGCTGCACCGGTACGGACCGTCTCCCGTCATCCTCCCGGCGCTGGTCGGCCTCTGCCTCGCCGCCCCCTACCTCCTGACGGTGGACTACGCCGCCCCGCGTTTCCTGCTGCCCGCCTACGCGCTGCTGATGATGCCCGCCGCCTGGTTCCTGTACTGGCTGACCCGCCTGCCGCGCCACGGGCACGCCTGGGCGGTGGCGCTCCTCGTCCTCGCGCTGACGGGCCACGAAGCCATCCAACTGGCGATCGCGCACACGATGGTGCGGAGCACCGCACGCTCCCAGGCAGGGATCGACCGGATCACCAAGTCGCTGCGCGCGGCCGGCGTCCGGCCGCCCTGTGTGGTGAGCGGTGAGGAAGCGGTACGGGTGGCGTATCAGACGGGCTGTGCGTCCCGTCAGCCCGCCGGTCACGACGCCACCATCACCCCCGCGGGCCTGGCCCGGCTGGGCGCGGGCCGCCCGGTCGCCGTCGTCGTGGCCGGCGGCCACAAGCCGCCGGCCTACGCCCGTGGCTGGCGGCGGGTGGCCCTGCCGGCGGTGCCGGACTTCACCTCGCTGAGCGCCTATGTGTCCCGGCCCGACCGGCACGCCAGACCCGCCCGGCCCGCCCGGCACTGAGCCAGGGCCCGCCCGGCGGCCGTCCGCCGCCGCCCGGACATGCGCGCGCCCGTCCGGCCGCAAGGGCCGGACGGGCGCGTGGGCGGTCCTCAGGTGTCCGCGCCGCGGACACGCGCGCTCGGACGGGCCTGCCGCTCCGGTGCTCCGGCCGGCAGCGGCGCCCGGGTGCGGGCCGGGCCTACTGCTCCGCGCCGCCGAAGCGCTCGCGGTAGGACTCCAGGTCCTCCTCGGTGATCTTCGCGAAGAGCACCGGCGGCACCGTGAAGGGCGTCCCGGCCGGCACCGAGGCCAGCGCCTTCGCCTCCTCCGGGGAGACCCACACCGCGGTGTCGTTCTCCAGGGTGAACGCGCCGCGCATCGCCTTGGCCGATGCCGGAATGAACGGCTCGGAGAGGACCGCGTACAGATGGATCAGGTTCATCGCCGTACGCAGGGTCAGCGCCGCCGCGTCCTTGTCGGTCTTGATCTCCAGCCACGGGGCCTTCTCCTCCAGGTAGGAGTTGCCCGCGCTCCACAGGGCACGCAGCGAGGCCGACGCCTTGCGGAACTGGAGGGCCTCCATGTGGCCCTCGTACTCCGCCAGCAGTGAGGCGATCTCCTCGCCCAGCTTCTGCTCCGCGGCACCGGCCTCGGCGCCCGCGGGCACCTCGTCGCCGAACCGCTTCCGGGAGAACGACAGCACCCGGTTGACGAAGTTGCCGAGGGTGTCCGCCAGGTCCTTGTTGACCGAGGACGCGAACAGCTCCCAGGTGAAGGAGGTGTCGTCCGACTCCGGGGCGTTGGCGATCAGGAAGTAGCGCCAGTAGTCGGCCGGCAGCAGCTCCAGCGCCGCGTCCGTGAAGATGCCGCGCCGCTGGGAGGTGGAGAACTTCCCGCCGTAGTAGTTCAGCCAGTTGAAGGCCTTGAGGAAGTCGACCTTCTTCCACGGCTCGCGGGTGCCCAGCTGCGTCGCCGGGAACATCACGGAGTGGAACGGCACATTGTCCTTGGCCATGAACTCCGTGTACCGGACGTCATCGGCCTCGTACCACCACGACTTCCAGTCGCGGTTCTCCGGGTCGACGTCCGCCCACTCCTTCGTCGAGCCGATGTACTCGATCGGCGCGTCGAACCATACGTAGAAGACCTTGCCCTCGGCCGACAGCTCCGGCCACACATCGGCCGGCACCGGAACGCCCCAGTCCAGGTCACGGGTGATCGCCCGGTCCTGGAGGCCTTCGGTCAGCCACTTGTGCGCGATGGACGAGGCCAGCGTCGGCCACTCCTTGCTGCCGTTGCCGTCCAGCCAGCCCTCGACCTCGTGCTGGAGCTTCGACTGGAGCAGGAAGAGGTGCTTGGTCTCGCGCACCTCCAGCTCACCGCTCCCGCTGATCGCCGAGCGGGCGTCGATCAGGTCGGTCGGGTCGAGTACCCGGGTGCAGTTCTCGCACTGGTCGCCGCGCGCCTTGTCGTAGCCGCAGTGCGGACACGTACCGACGATGTAGCGGTCCGGCAGGAAGCGGTCGTCGGCGACCGAGAAGACCTGGCGGATCGCCCGCTCCTCGATGAAGCCGTTCTCGTGCAGCTTGCGCGCGAAGTGCTGCGTCAGCTCCACGTTCTCCCGCGACGAGCTCCGCCCGAAGTGGTCGAAGTCGAGGCTGAAGCCCTCGTAGATCGCCTTCTGCTTGTCGTGCTGCTCGGCGCAGAACGCGTCGACCGACTGCCCCGCGTCCTTCGCCGCCAGCTCGGCCGGGGTGCCGTGCTCGTCCGTCGCGCAGATGTAGAGGACATCGTGCCCGCGCTGCCGCATATACCGCGCATACACATCGGCCGGGAGCATGGACCCCACCATGTTGCCCAGGTGCTTGATCCCGTTGATATACGGAAGGGCGCTGGTGATGAGGTGTCGAGCCATTGCCGGCTGCTCCCAAGTCGCTACGGTGAGTGAGGATTTGCTTTACGGAACGTCAATATCGTACTGGACGGGGTGGGGGTGGCTGCGCGTGCTTTTCGGGGGCCACCGCCCCGTACCGCACCCTACGGACCGGGCCGCCGGGGCCCGACCCCCCGGGCCTCGCCCGTACGCGCCCGGCCCGTGTGCCGCGCCCCGGAGGCGTGCTCCTGCCCCGCCCTCACACCGCCGCGTCCGCCGACGCCGCACTGTCCGCCGCCGGGGCCTGGCCGCGCTTCGGGGCCCGGCCGTTGACCAGCAGTCCGGCGACGAGAGCGGCCAGCAGCATGATCGCCGACCCCACCCCGATGGCGACGGTGAACCCGTCCACCACCCCGCTCTTCACGATCGCCTCCCGCGCCGCCGGGGTGAGCCCCGGCCCCCCGCTCTTCCGGGCCGCGTCCGCCAGGTGATCCGCGATATACGCGGCACTCGTCGAGGTCGCGATCGTGTTCAGCAGCGCCGTACCGATCGAACCGCCCACCTGCTGCGCCGTGTTGACGGTCGCCGAGGTGACGCCGGAGTCGTGCGGTGCCACCCCGGAGGTGGCCGTCGCCATCACCGGCATGAAGGTCAGGCCCATGCCGAGGCCGACGAGCAGCATGGCCGGCAGTACATGCGAGACGTAGGCGGGCTCGGCCGTCAGGAATGTCAGCGTGAAGAGCCCCGTGGAGGCGAGCAGGGCACCCGGGACCATCAGGAACCGCGGTGGGATGCGATGCAGCAGCCGCGCCGATATCTGTGTCGCACCGACGACGATCGCCACCACCATCGGCAGGAAGGCCACCCCGGTCCTGACCGGTGAATACCCCAGCACGGTCTGTAGGTAATAGGTCATGAACAGGAACATCCCGAACAGCGCGATGACCGCCAGCGCCATGGTCAGGAAGGCGCCGCCGCGATTCCGGTCCCGCACGATGTGCAACGGCAGCAGGGGATGCCGCGCGCGCGTCTGCCACCACGCAAAGACGCCCAGCAGCACCACACCCCCCACCAGCAACCCGAGGACCAGCCCGTCCCCCCAGCCCCGCGGCTGCGCCTCACTGCACCCGAAGACGATCGCGACCAGACCGCCGCATCCCAGGACCACGCCCGGAGCGTCCAGGTGGACGCGCCCCCGCTCGGGCCTGTCATGCAGAAAGACGGCAGCGCCGATGAGGGCGAGCACGGCGATCGGGATGTTCACATACAGGCACCAGCGCCAGTCCAGGTATTCGGTCAGCAGCCCGCCGGCGATCAGCCCGATGGCCGCGCCCCCGCCGGCAATGGCCCCGTAGACCCCGAAGGCCTTGCTCCGCTCCTTTCCGATGGTGAACGTCGTGGTCAGCAAGGACAGCGCGGACGGCGCCAGCAGCGCCGCAAAGGCGCCCTGTAGCGCCCGCGCCCCGAACAGCAGCCCGGACCCGGTGGCCGCACCGCCCAGCCCGGACGCGATGGCGAAGCCGACCAGCCCGATCATGAAGGTCTTCTTGCGTCCCACCAGGTCGGCGATCCGCCCGCCGAGCAGCAGCAGTCCGCCGAACGCGAGCGTGTACGCGGTGATCACCCACTGCCGGTTCGCGTCCGACATCCCCAGGTCCCGCTGGGCCGACGGCAACGCGATATTCACGATGGTCGCGTCCAGCACCACCATCAACTGCGCAATCGCAATCACCACGAGCCCCCACCAGCGCCGCGGATCCGGCTCCGTCCGCGCGGCCCAACGGGGAGTACGGGAACGGGGAGGGGTAGCGGGGCCTCCCTCCTGGCTCGCGTCACTCATCACGACCCGCCTCGCTCGGCTGGTACGGCCACCCCGGCCACCCAGCCGCCCACACCGGGAGCAACCGGATCAAACGGAGCGCTTCACCCATTCAGCCTAGGGAGCGGGGCGGGGGCTCGCCTCTTGTGGTGAGGAGGGCGGGGGCCTGCCGCACGGAGGGATCTGCGGCTCGCTCCGCGAGTGACCTGTCGTGTGGGCACACGACACCGGCCGCGGTCGGGCCGCGGGGGCCCGGCCGCGGCCGGTGAGGTGTCGTAACGGGGGTGGAGGAGCGGTCAGTTGTCCTTGATGACGCCCGCGGTGCGGGCCTCGGCGAGCCACTCGGGGAACTCGACCATCAGCTGCTGGTAGAGGTCGTCGTGGGAGAGGCCGCGCGGGTCGCGGCCGGCGTGGAAGAAGCCGGCGTTGTCGACGACGCGCTTCTCCGGGACGGCCAGGTCGTCGAGCTTGCGGAGGAAGTCGAAGCCCTTGGCGTCCGGGTCCCCGAAGCCGATGAACTGCCAGAAGAGGGGGAGCCCGGCCGCCTCGCAGAGCGCCTTCTCGGCGGCCGGCTTGGAGGTCGGGGCACCGTCGGTCTGGAAGATGACGAAGGCCGGGGCGGTGGAGCCGGACTTCTTGTAGTGCTCGATGACGGCGTTGATGGCCCAGTGGTAGTTCGTACGGCCCATGTGGCCGAGGCCGGCGTGCAGTTCCGCGATGCGGCCCTCGTAGTTGGTGAGGTCGATCTCGGCGGTGCCGTCGATGTCGGTGGAGAAGAAGACGACGGGGACGGTGGCGTCGTCGTCGAAGTGCGCGGCGAGGCCGAGGGCCTGCTCGGCGAGGTTCTGGACCGTGCCGTCCTTGTAGTAGTTGCGCATCGAGCCGGAGCGGTCGAGGACCAGGTAGACGGCGGCGCGCTGGGTGGCGAGGCCGTGCTTGTCCAGGGTGGCGGCGGCGGACTTGTAGAGGCTGAGGAGCGCGGGGGCCGTGGTGGGGAGGGAGGCCGCGGCCTTGGCTTCGTCCTCTGCCGTGGGCTGGTCCTCTGCCTTGGGCTTCGGCTCGGTCACGGGCTCGGTCACCGGCTCTGCGGTGGGTTCCGCCTTCGCCTCGGCCTTCGTCTCCGGCTTCTCCGCCGGCTCGGAGGTGGCCACCGGTTCCGCAACGGCCTTGGCGTCAGCCTCGGCCACTGCCTTGTCCTCGGGCTCTGCGACGGCCTCCGCCGCGGGCTCGGCCACCGGTTCCGTCACCGGTTCGGCCGCGACCTCAGCCGTCACGTCCGCCTCAGCCGTCACCTTCGCCTCGGCCTCCGGCTCGGCCACCGGCTCCGCCTCGGGCTCCGGCTTCGGCTCCGTGGACGCGGCGGCCGGTTCGACGGCAGCCGCCGACGCCTGGCCCGGGTGGTCGAAGGCCTGGCTCACGAGGTCGGAGACGGTGTCGGAGGTGGCCGGGGCGGCGGCCGTGGGGGCCTCTTCCGCGGGCTCGACTGCCGTGGGCTCGTCCTTGTCGTTGCCGCTGTCCTCAAGGGCCTTGTCCTTGGCGGCGTCCGCGGTGGGCTTCTCGGCCCCTTCGGCCCCTTCGGCCCCTTCGGCCCCTTCGGCCCCTTCGGCCGCTTCGGCCGCCTCGACGGCCGACGGCTCAGCGGCGACCGGCTCGGCGGCGACCGGCTCGGCCGTCGCGGGGGCCTCGGCCGCGGCTTCGTCCGCCCGCGCCGTGGAGGTCTCCGCCGCACGGTCGCCGCGGTCCGCCGGGCCGCCCTGTGCCGGCAGCGTCGCGGTCGTCGGTGCCGGGTCGGTGTCGGGGGTCTCCTTAGGGGCCGTTCGCGCGGCCGGGACCTCGGCTTCCGGGGTGGTGGCGGCCGGGACGGACTCTTCGCGAGCCTCCGGGATGGTCGCGGACTCCGGCTTGTCGGCGCCGCTCGGGGCCGCGCCGGTTTCTTCACGGGTCGCCTTGGAGCGACCGAAAGCGTTGCGCAGCAGACTCCGAATGCCCATCGGCGAACCTCTCTTGCGTGTGGTGGGTGCGGCGTATGTCCGTGAAGCACAGACATGTCCCTGACCAGGACGGATACGTAAGAGTAGCGGCCGACACCGGCCTCATCGTGGGACCCCGCGCCTTGTGTGGTGGGCCATCCGGGGGTGTTGCCGGGGCGGAGGGTTTTGGTCGGCCCCGCCCGGGTGCGTTCGCCCTGCGTACGGCGTTGTGCGGCCGTCCGTACCGCTCCTGCGGCGTCTCAGAACCTCCTCGGCCGTCCGCAAAACCTCCACGGCAGTCCGTGCGGCCTTCCCCGACGGGACGTACCCATTGACCGTCCGGTACGCATCGACCGGCCCTGACCGTACGCATCGTGTGCCCCGGACAATACGCACCGACTCCCTGGTTCTCCTCAGGCCCCCTCCTCAGGCCCCCTCCGCGGGCCCCCTCCCCGGGCCGTCCTGGCCCTCCTCAAGAGCCTGTTGACCGCCCGTACGGTGCCGCGCGGGCCTGTCGTATCCCGGGATTCGCCGGGAGTTCATGTTTGCGTCGTCATACGGCGGGGCGGCCCCCTTAGCGTCACCGCGAATCGCACCTCGCGAATCGCGAACCGGACGCCGTCGTGCGTTCCGCAGCCTTACTGAGGGGGAAGTGTGCGCAAGTTCCTGCCGCTGATCGGCTCGCATCCTGGCGGGCGGTCGGCCATGACGTGCCGGTACCGCTGTGGTGACGCCTGTTTTCATGAGACGCCGAATGTGAGCGGCAACGACTATGTCGGTGATGTCATCGCCGGCGCGCTGTCGCGGCGTTCGATGGTGCGGGCCGCCGCGGTCGTGACGGTCGCGGCGGCGGCCGGCGGCGTGGTGGACGGGGCGGTGGCGCCACCGGCGGTCGCGGCGCAGGAGCGCGGCCGGGAATCCCGCGGTGGGAAGGGACACCGGGCCGCGCGCGGGCTGCGTTTTGCGACCGTGCCGCCGAACACGGCCGACGCGGTGGTCGTCTCCGAGGGCCATGCCCAGAACGTCGTCATCCGGTGGGGTGACCCGATTCTGCGGGGGGCGCCGGCCTTCGATCCGGACCGGCAGTCGGCGAAGGCGCAGGCGGGGCAGTTCGGTTACAACAACGACTACATGGCCGTGCTGGACGTGCCGGACGAGCGGCACCGGCAGCTGATGGTGATCAACCACGAGTACACGGACGAACAGTTGATGTTCGCCGGATACGACGCGGAGGCGCCGACGCGGGAGCAGGCCGAGATCGGCTGGGCGGCGCACGGGCTGTCCGTACTGGTCGTACAGGAGGAGCAGCGCAGCGGCCGGCTGACGGCGGTGACCCGGCACCGGCTCAACCGGCGGATCACCGGCACCACGCCGTTCGAGGTCAGCGGTCCGGCCGCGGGCAGCGACCTGCTGAAGACGTCCGCCGACCCCGAGGGAACCCGGATCCTCGGGACGCTCAACAACTGCGGTGGCGGCATCACGCCGTGGGGAACGGTGCTCTCCGGCGAGGAGAACTTCAACCAGTACTTCGCCAACGGGGACAGCGTCACCGAGCCGACGGCGGCCGCCCGGCTCAAGCGGTACGGGATCACCGGCGGGGCGAGCCAGCGCAAGTGGGAGCGGTTCGACCAGCGCTTCGATGTGGCGCGTGAGCCGAACGAGGTGCACCGGTTCGGATGGGTCGTGGAGATCGATCCGTACGACCCGGACGCGACGCCGCGGAAGCTGACGGCGCTGGGACGGTTCAAGCACGAGGCCGCCGAACCGCGGCTGACGGCCGATGGCCGGCCCGTCCTGTACATGGGCGATGACGAGAAGTTCGATTACTTCTACAAGTTCGTCTCCCACAAGCGGATGAAGCGGGGGAATTCGCGGGCCGCGCGGGAGCACAACCGGACGTTGCTGGACGAGGGCACGCTGTATGCCGCCAAGTTCAGCGGTGACAGCGCGGGCGAGATCGACGGCTCCGGGAAGCTGCCGAAGGACGGCGCGTTCGACGGGGCGGGGGAGTGGATTCCGCTGGCGAGCGGTGACACCTCGTATGTACCGGGGATGACGGCGGAAGAGGTGTACGTCTTCACGCGGATCGCCGCCGACAAGGTGGGCGCCACCAAGATGGACCGGCCGGAGGATGTCGAGCCCAGCCCGCGCACGGGGCGGGTGTACATCGCGCTGACCAACAACAGCGACCGGGGGAAGACCGGCAAGGCTCCGGCCGACGAGGTCAATCCGCGGAACGGGAACAAGCACGGGCAGATCCTGGAGCTGAGCGAGCGGCGGGACGATCCGGCGGCGGACCGTTTCCACTGGCGGCTCTTCCTCGTCTGCGGTGATCCGGAGGACCCGGCCACCTATTTCGGCGGATTCCCCAAGGACCAGGTCAGCCCGATTTCCTGCCCGGACAACCTCACTTTTGATGTGCACGGAAATCTGTGGATATCGACGGACGGGAATGCGCTGGGCAGCCATGACGGGCTGTTCGGGGTGGCGACCGCGGGGGAACGGCGGGGTGAGGTCAAGCAGTTCCTGACGGTGCCCACCGGGGCCGAGACCTGTGGGCCGGTCGTGCAGGAGCGGCGGGTGATGGTCGCGGTGCAGCACCCGGGCGAGGTGGACGGGGCGAGTGTGGAGAAGCCGGCGTCGCAATGGCCGGACGGGGAAGGCGAGTTGGTCCGGCCTTCCGTGGTGAGTGTGTGGCGCGAGGACGGACGGGACATCGGGATCTGAGGGACGTCAGGGGCTCGTGGGGCGGGGACCGGCTCCCCGTCCCGCGGGCTCTCCGGCCCGTCCACGGTCGCGGGCCCCTTCCCCACATCACGCCGGGGAAACGATGTGGCAAGAGCTGGGTAAGAACTGAGTCGCTCAGGTATCCGATGCGCAGGTGTGCCCGTCTTCTCCGGTGACCATTGTCCAGAGCCGTCCGTTGTGCCTTAAGGCGGCCGTTAAGAAGGCAAGAACCCTTATCGAGGGTGACGGGAGATGTGGGCGCATGGGGCTGACCAGTCAGTCGCTCGAGTACACGGTGATCGTGCTGGCGGTGGCCTGCGTCGCCGCCACGGTGTGGCTCTGGCCGCGGCTGTCGCGGCGCGGGGTGCGCCCCGTGCTGGGCAGACTGGGCGCCATCATGGTCACCCAGGTTTCGATCGTGTGCGCGCTCGCCCTCGCCGTGAACACGAACTTCGAGTTCTACGGCAACTGGGACGAGCTGCTGGGCAACAACGACAAGGCCCCGGTGTCCGTGAGTCAGGGCGGCGGGCAGTACGCCTCGGTCGGCAACATCAAGGGCGGACTGGTCCAGCCGGCCGGTCCGCAGGGCCTCGATCGGGTGAGCGGGCTGCCCAAGGGACCCGTCGACAAGGTGGGCAAGGTCGAGTCCGTACGGATCGTCGGCCGCCGATCGCGGGCCATCAACCCGGGCTTCGTCTATCTGCCGCCGCAGTACTTCCAGCAGCAGTTCCGGCGGCAGCGGTTCCCCGTCATGGTCGTGATCAGCGGCTACCCCGGCGGGATCATGAACCTTGCGCAGCACCTCCAGGTGCCGCAGAACGCGGGCAAGCTGATCGCGCAGGGCAGGATGCAGCCGACCGTGATCGTGATGGTCCGGCCGACGATCGCGCCGCCGCGGGACACCGAGTGCGTGGATGTGCCGGGCGGGCCGCAGGCCGAGACGTTCTTCACCAAGGATCTGCCGGACGCCATGAAGTCCGCCTACCGGGTGGGCCATGACCCCAGCGCCTGGGGTGCGTTCGGGTACTCGTCCGGTGGTACGTGCTCGTTGCAGCTGGCGATGCGCAACCCCAAGGCCTACACCTCGGCGGTCTCGCTCTCCGGTGACTACGCGATCAAGGACGATCTGACCACCGGCAGCCTCTTCGGTCCGGGCCCGGAGGGCGCCCAGCGCGAGCGCGAGCACGATCTGCTGTGGCGGATGAAGAACCTTCCCGCGCCGCAGATCTCCGCGCTGGTCGCCAGCAGCCGTAAGGGCGAGGCGGATTACGGCGAGACCATGAAGTTCCTCCACGCCGCGAAGTCGCCGATGACGGTCGACTCGATCATCCTGCCGCAGGGCAGTCACCAGTTCGCGACCTGGCGGCGCGAGGTCGTGCCGGCCCTGGAGTGGCAGAGCCAGCAGCTGACGTTCCCGCAGGACACCCAGGCCGTCGCCCCGCCGCGCAAGCAGGGACCCGGTGCGGGCAAGGGCGGCGCCCCGGGGCAGCAGACCGGGCCGTCCAAGGCGCCGTCGGCGTCCGACGACAAGGGACGCCGACGGGTGGAGGCGGAGCGCCCCCAGGGGTGAGCCGCGAGTGAGTCGAGCAGGGGCGCCGGAGCAGTTGTCCGGCGCCCCTGTTGCGTGCGGTGAGGCTGGGACTGGGGCCGCCGGCCGAGGTGGGCACTGTGCGCCGTAGGGCTGTGGGCCCGTCCGGCTGCCCGATGCGGTGGGCGGGGCGGCCACCCCGCGCCTGCCACATGATTCGTCGAACCCCGGGTAACCGAACCTCCCATCAAGCGCACTTGCGCATCTCGCACACCGGGAAGTGACCTCATGGCGCGTACGCAACAGGGCGACGAGGCGGCGTGGTCCCCCGTGGCCGCGCGGGCCCCGCTGGCCGTCCGGATCCTTCTGCTGGTGCTGGCTTTCGCCGCGATGGTGGCGTTCGCGGTGGCGCTGGCGCGGGTCACGCTGACCCCGTCGGCGGCCTCGGTGCCGCTGACCCATCCCAACCTCCGCCCCGGCGACTCGATCCGGAGCTACCTGGGGCAGCCGCACCTGGCCGACACGGTCAAGCAGCTCGGCGGCAACGTCGTGCTGGGGATGCCGTTCGGGGTGCTGCTGCCGGTGCTGCTGCCCAAGGCGCGGGGGCTGCTCCGGGTCGGGGCGGCGACCGCACTGGTGATGCTGCTGGTGGAGCTGGTGCAGGGAGCGTTGATCACCGGCCGGGCGTTCGACATCGACGATGTGATCCTCAACTGCGCCGGCGCGCTGATCGGCTATCTGCTGCTGGGGTGCCGGCTGGGCCGCGCCGTGCATCCGCGGCGCCGGCACTGGTGGCACCGGCTCAGCGGGAAGGCGCCGGTCGGGCAGGCCGGGGCTTCCAAGGTCCGGGCGGGGTGACGGGGCGCAGATTCCGCCCGCTCCGTAGCACCCGCTCCCGCCCCTGCCCGCTGGCTCTCGCCCGTGGCGCCCGTCCCCCGTTCGGGCGCTACGGGCGGTAGACCATCCCCGGCTCGGCCGTCGCCGGGGACAGCAGCTGGGAGACCGTGACGACCGTGTAGCCGCGCTTCTTCAGCTCCTTGAGGATGCCGGGGACGGCCGGCACGGTCCCCTTGTAGATGTCGTGCAGCAGGATGATGCCGTCGCGCTCGGTCTGTTCGAGCACCCGCTTGGTGATCAGGGCCGAGTCGTTGGTCTGGTAGTCCTTGGCGGTCACGCTCCACAGGACCTGTGCCAGACCGAGGTCCTTGCTGATCTTGGAGACCTCTTCATCGGTCCTGCCCTGCGGCGGGCGCATCAGCCGGGGGGTCTTGCCGGTGATCTTGCGGACGGCGTCCTGGACGCGGGACAGCTCGCGCTTGGCCTCTGCGGGCTCGATGTCGGTCAGGATCTGGTGCGACCAGGTGTGGTTGGCCAGCTCATGGCCCTCGGCGTCGAGCCGCTTCACCTCGGCGGGGCGTTTGTCGACGTGGTTCTCGCCGAGCATGAAGAAGGTCGCGTGCACCTTCTCCTTCTTGAGGATGTCCAGCAGGCGGGGGGTGTTCTCGCTGGGGCCCGCGTCGAAGGTGAGCGCGACGCACTTGGCCTTGCGGCAGTCGACGTCACCGGCGCCGCCGGGGGCCGTGGCCTGCCCGCCGCCCTGAGAGCCCTTCGCGTCCCCGTTCTTGCCGTCCCCGTTCTTGCCGTCCTCGTTCTTCGCCCCCTTGGCCGCGGCGAGTTGGGCGTCCTTCGCCTGGACGGCGGCCGCCGGTGCGTCGGCGCGGGCGTCGGCCGGGGCGGTGACGTCGTAGTTGGCGCAGCCGCTGAGGGCCAGGGCCAGGGACGTGGCCGCCAGCAGCCCGGCTATGGACGTGCGGCGGGCCGCGGAAGTCTGCTTCGGCATGTGGGGTCTCCTTGGACGCGGGCCATGAACGGTGAGCCCATGACCTGCGGTTTTGCGCATGGCAAAGCCGGCGCGCACGAGGCATCGCCGCGTCGCGCCCACCCTCGGTCACAGCGGTCGAATGGACTCGAGGGGACTATACATAGGGAGTACACACCGCATGTATACGTGGGGTGTGTACGCGGCGTGTGTATGTGGGCAGGAGGGGGAAGGGGGCGGTCCGTGTGACTGTCGGCGCAGGCCGTCCGCGGTCACCCCCGATCGGACGCGCCCGCCGCGACACCCCGCCCCCGCCGGGGTGGACTCGTACCGTGACCGCACCGCCGCCGGACGACTGTCTGGCCCGTAACGACTGGATCTGCGGCGACTACCTGAGCACCCGTCGGCAGATCCTGCTCGACGCGACCGGCCAGCACATCCAGCTGACGGTGATCTCGGTGGCGCTCGGGCTGGTGATCGCGGTCCCGTTGGCGCTGCTGGCCCGCCGCAGGCGCTGGACGGTCGGACCGGTGCTCGGCATCACCACGGTCATCTACACCATCCCGTCGCTGGCGATGTTCTCGCTGCTGCTGCCGGTCTACGGGCTGTCGGCCACCCTCGTCGTGGTGGGCCTCGCCCTGTACTCCCTCACCCTGCTCGTACGGAACATCCTGGCGGGGCTGGACGGCGTCCCCGCCGAGGCCAAGGAGGCCGCCCGGGGCATGGGGTACGGGCCGATGCGCCAACTGCTGACCGTCGAGCTGCCGCTGGCCGTACCCGCCGCGATGGCCGGGCTGCGGATCGCCACCGTCTCGGCGGTCGCGCTCACCACCGTCGGTGCGATCGTCGGTTACGGCGGGCTGGGCAACCTCATCTACGCCGGCATGAATTCCTTCTTCAAGGCGCAGGTGCTCACCGCGTCCGTGCTGTGCGTGATCATCGCGATCGTCTTCGATCTGCTGCTGCTCGGCGCGGAACGGCTGCTCACTCCCTGGCGCCGGGCCGGCCGGAAGACGCGGGTGCAAAACCGGGCCACGGCGGGAGTGAAGCGGCTGGTCACAGCCCCAGGGCGGCGGACATGAACACCCTCTCGGCGGTGTGGACCTGGCTGACCACTGCCGCCAACTGGTCCGGTGAGAACGGTGTCTGGCACCGCCTCGAACAGCATCTCGTGCTGACCTTCTCCTGCCTGGTGATCAGCGCCCTGATCGCGTTGCCGGTCGCGCTGACCCTCGGCCACCTCGGCCGCGGTGGCGCGCTGGCCGTCAACCTCGCCAACATCGGGCGTGCGGTGCCGACCTTCGCCGTGCTGGTCCTGCTTCTGCTCACCCCCATCGGACGGTACGCCCAGTGGCCGACGATCATCGCGTTGGTGCTGTTCGCCATCCCGCCGCTGCTGACCAACGCGTATGTCGGGATGCGCGAGGTGGACCAGAACGTGGTGCGGGCCGCGCGGGGCATGGGGATGACCGGGACGCAGCTGGTGTGGCGGGTCGAGGTGCCGCTCGCCTTTCCGCTGGTCCTGACCGGCATCCGGATCGCCGCAGTCCAGCTGGTGGCCACCGCCACGCTCGCCGCGCTGGTGGGCGGCGGTGGCCTCGGCCGGATCATCACCGCGGGATTCAACCTGGCCAGCACCCCCCAGGTGGTCGCCGGTGCGGTGCTGGTCGCGGTGTTCGCGCTGCTGATGGAGGCCGCCTTCGAGCTGGCGCAGCGGTGCGCACCGGACTGGGCGCGGGGGCGGAGCAGGTGAGGGCGGCTGTGGCGGCGGCCCTCACGGTTCTCCTGGCCGTCGCGCTCCCGGCCTGTACCACCGGTCCCTCCCTGGAGACCCGCTCCGCGATCACGGCCTCCCCCGGCGACAGTCACGATCTGGCCATCGGCTCGGCGGGTTTCACGGAGAGCGAGCTGCTCGCCCAGATGTATGCGGCGCTGCTCGACCACGCCGGGTACCGGACCCGTGTCCTGACGGTCGGCAACCGGGAGCTCTACGAACCCGCCCTGGAGGCCGGGCAGATCGATGTCGTCCCCGAGTACGCCGCCACCTTCGCGGACTGGCTCAACGCCAAGAACAAGGGGTCCAAGGCGGCCCCGGTCGCCTCGCCGGAGCTCGACGCCACCATGGCCGCGCTGCGCCGGCTCGCCGGCCGCCGCGGCCTGACCGTCCTCCCGGCGGGCCGGGCCGTCGACCAGAACGCCTTTGCTGTGAGCGCCGCCTACGCCCGCACACACCACCTCAAGACCCTCAGCGACCTGGGCCGCGCCAAGCTGCCGGTGCGTCTCGCGGCGGGCGATGAGTGTGTGCAGCGGCCGTTCTGCGCGCCGGGACTCAAGAAGCGGTACGGGATCAACATCACCGCCATCGACCCGAAGGGCGTCGGCACCACACCCGCCAAGCAGGCGGTGCAGAACGGGCAGGACCAGATGGTGCTGACCACCAGCACCGATGCCACCCTCGACCAGTTCGGGCTGGTGCTGCTCGCCGACGACAAGAAGCTCCAGAACGCCGACTTTGTCGTCCCCGTCGTCAATCACGCCCGCGTGGGCAGCGAAAGGGCGGCCGCCGCGCTCAACCGCCTCAACGAGGTCCTGACCACGGCCGGCCTGGCGCACCTCAATGAGCAGGTGGACAGCTGGCGGCGGCTGCCGGCGGATGTGGCCCGCAACTACCTCCGGTCCGAAGGGCTGTTGCCGAAGAGCTGACCTCTGCCGGTGCGGGCGGGGTGTTTCACGTGAAACGCCGCGAGCCAGGCAGGGCGGGCGTTTCACGTGAAACACCCCGCCCCTCCCCGCGAGCTCACTGCGTAGGAACCGAATCCACCTCGGCCCGCTCCCGCGGTACCCCACGCTCGTCCGAGTCGATGGTGCGGCGCAGGGCCTCATGGAGCGTGGTCGGGGTGAGGACGCCCACGAACCGGTGACCGTCCAGGACCGCGATCCAGCCGGCGTCGTGTTTGAGCATCTCACTGAAGGCCGCCTTGAGAGTGCCGGACACCGGTACCCAGGCCTCCATCCGGCGGGCGTGACCGGCGACCGTGCCCTCCACTCCGGTCAGTACCTCCGTGCCCACCCAGCCGTGCAGTTGGCCCTCCTCGTCGAGCACCACTGCCCAGCGGGCGCCCTCGGCCCGCAGCCGGGCCGCGGCGCCCGCGGCGGGTTCGCCGAGCCGGACGAACGGCGGGCGTTCGAGGTCGCCGCGGTCGATACCGGTGACCGAGAGCTGCTTCAACGCGCGGTCGGTGCCGACGAATTCGGCGACGTACGGGGTGGCGGGGGCGCCGAGAACACTCGCGGGGGTGTCGTACTGCTCGATTCGGCCCTCCCCGTAAACCGCGATCCGGTCGCCGAGCCGGATGGCCTCCTCGATGTCATGAGTGACCAGCAGCACCGTCTTGTGCATGGTGGCCTGAAGCCGCAGGAACTCCTTCTGCAGCCGGTCGCGGACGACCGGGTCGACGGCGCCGAACGGCTCGTCCATCAACAGCACCGGCGGGTCGGCGGCCAGGGCACGGGCCACCCCGACCCGCTGACGCTGACCGCCGGAGAGCTGCTCGGGGTAGCGCGGGCCGTAGACGGCCGGATCCAGGCCGACCAGGTCCAGGAGTTCGGCGGCCCGCTCGCGCGCCCTGGCCTTCTTCCAGCCGGTCAGAAAGGGCACGGTCGCGGTGTTGTCGAGGACGGTGCGATGCGGGAAGAGACCGGTCTGCTGGATGACATAGCCGATGCTGCGGCGCAGTTCGACGGGGTCGACGCCCGCGACGTCCGAGCCGTCGACGTAGATCCGCCCGTGGGTGGGGTCGATCAGCCGGTTGACCATCATCATGGTCGTCGTCTTGCCGCAGCCGGACGGTCCGACCAGGGTCACCAGCTCACCCTCACCGACCTCGAAGGAGAGGTCGTCGACGGCAGTGGTCCCGTCGGGGTACCGCTTGGTGACGGAGTCGAACCGGATCATTGAGCCATTGAATCCCGCGGCCCGGGACCGGACCCGTCACGCGGGCAATCGGGTGGGCGGTCGCCGCCCGTCCCCGCCCCGTCGCCCAGTCGGTACCCGGCGTCCGGCACGGTCTCGATCACCGGGGGATCGCCGAGCTTGGCGCGCAGCTTGCCGAGCGCGACGCGTACGGCGTTGATGCGGTAGCTGGTGTGCTCCTCCCAGACCTCCTCGATCAGCTCGTCGCCGCTGACCACCGCGCCCTGGGCGCGCAGCAGCACCTCCAGCACACCGAATTCCGTGTGGGACAGCGCCAGCGGCCGGCCGTCGCGTACCGCCAGCCGGCGCGCGGTGTCGACGGTGACGCCGGCCCGCTCGATGATCTGCGGAAGGGCGGGACGGGTGCGCCGGCCCAGCGCCAGCACCCGGGCGAGCAGCTCTTCGTGGACGAACGGCTTGGTCAGATGGTCGTCGGCGCCCGGGCCCGGGGCCTCGACGCGTGCGCGGCCGGTGCGGGGGGCGGTGAGCATCAACACCCGGGTCGACAGCCCCTGTTCCGCCATCTGCCGGCAGATCTCGTCGCCGGGCAGGCCGGGCAGATCGCGGTCCAGGACGAGCACGTCGTACGCCCCGAGCCGCAGTGCGGTCGGCGCCGCGCGGCCGTCGTGGACGATGTCCACCGCGATCGCCGCACGGCGCAGTCCCGCGGCGATCATGTCCGCGAGCAACTCCTCGGCCTCCACCACCAGTACGCGCATGGCGTCATATCTACCCGAGGCGGACCTTTCGGTGCCGCAATCCCCCTTCGTCGCTCCCTGCGGACGAGGGAATTCACCACGCTGGAGTCGGCCGGCGCCCGGAGCAGGGCGAAACGGGCACGGGACGCCGACGGCGCGGACCGTCGGGCCGGGCCGGGTGCCTGCACGGCCGCGCCGCGCCGAACGGAGGGCCGGACAGCCCCGGCGTGAGGGGCCGTACGAGTTGCTTCCGCCGCACCGCCTCTCCTCCTGCCGCGTCCGGCCCCACCGGCGTGCTTACGATCCACTTCGGCCACCGGTCGGAAGGGTGGAAGGGAACGCCACGATGAGAGCCGTAGCAGTCAGCGCATTCGGTGAAAAGCCGCAGCTCATGGATCTGCCACAGCCCGAACCAGGGCCCGGTGAGGTCCTGGTGCGGCTGTCCGCCGCCGGACTCAACCCCGTCGACTGGAAGATCGCCGATGGCATGTTCGGGGATGCCATGCCGGTCGGCTTCCCCCTCGTCCTCGGGTCGGACGGGGCGGGCGAGGTACTCGCGATTGGGGAGGGTGTACGGCGGTTCACCGTCGGCGACGCGGTGTTCGGCCAGTTCCAGCGGCCGGAGCAGGGCGGCGGCTCGTACTGCGAACTCGCCGTCACCGACGAGAGCCGCCTCGCGCACGCCGCCCGCAGCGTCACCTACGCCACCTCCGCGGCGCTGCCGACGGCCGGCATGACCGCATACAACCTGGTCGAGGAGACCCGGGTCACCGAGGGCACGCGGGTACTGATCGTCGGCGCGACCGGCGGTGTCGGCACCTTCGTCACCCAGCTGGCGGCCGGCCGCGGCGCCGAGGTGATCGCCACCGCGCGCCCGGCCAAGGCGGAGCTGATGCGGACGCTGGGCGCAGCGGAGACCGTCGACCACACCGCGGGTCCGCTCGCCGACCAGGTGCTCGCGGCCCATCCGGACGGTGTCGATGTGCTGATCGACATGATCGGCGGCCCCGCCGAGTTCGCCGGGCTGACCCGGACCGTACGCGACGGGGGGACGGCCGTCTCGCTCATCGGCTCGGCCGACGCCGACGAGCTGACCGAGCACAACCTGCGCGGCTTCAACTTCGTCAACCGGCCCTCCCCGCAACTGCTGGAGATCCTCGCCGGCCATGTCGACGCGGGCCGCCTGACGGTTCTCGTAGGACGCGAGGTCTCCCTGGAAGAAGCGCCGGAGGCCCTGGAGTCCAGCCGCACCGGCCGGGCACAGGGCAAGACCGTCCTGGCGGTCTGAGCGGCGGTCCGAGCGGCCGTCAGGGCCTGGAACCGGGGCCTGGAACCAGGGCCCCGGGTCAAGGGCCGTCGGCGGCGCGGGCGAACCGTCGTATGAGCAGTGCCCGCGCCGCCGGCGGCCCCGCCGCGGCCAGCGCCGCGGTCAGGGCGCCCGCGCCGGCCACCAGCCAGACCCCGGTGCGCAACGGACCGGTCAGCGCATCGGCGTAGGCGCCCGCGGCGGGCCGGGAGATCACGGCGGGCAGCGCGTCCAGGGCACGGCTGCGGACCAGCGTGAGCGCAACGGCCAGCAGGGCGGCGGCGGCCGCGCACCCCAGCCCCGCACAGATCAACGCCCGCCGCCGGCGCCGTACCAACAGCAGCCCGCCGGCCAGGCACAGCGCCGCGGCGGGCGGCAACAGCAGCGCCCCCGTGTCAACGACCTTGTAGACGGCCCGGATCCGCGGCACGTCCGGGCCCTTCAGCAGCACGATCTCCACCCCGGCCCGCGGCACCCGGCGCAGGATGTCGAGCCCCATACCGTTGCGGGACAGCTGGTGGGTGACCCGCTCCACGACCGGTGTGAGATCGAGGGTGACCGCGGAGCGGCCGGACGCGGTCAGGCTCCCGTCCAGGGTCCGGTGGGCGGTCCGGTGCACCCCGTTCCACATCGAGGGGAAGTGGCGGCCGGTGACGACCTGCCGCACCTGCTTGTCCACGAACTCGCGGATACCGCGGGTGAAGTGTTTCCGCAGCGCGGGGCGCTCGGCGCGCGGTACGGCGCGCAGCAGCCCGTCGAGCCGGACATGGGCCATCACCCCGTTCGTCACATCGTCGACGACCGCGTCCTGGACGGCGGCATTCCCGGCCAGCGGCGCCACCGTCGCCACATAGCTGTCGGTCTCGGTCAGCTCGGCCCGTGCCCAGGTGGCGGCCAGACTCAACGGCAGCAGCAACGCCCCCATCAGCAGCAGCACCCCGCCGGCCACCGCGCGCCCACGCCGCCGCGGCGACCGCTCCCGCTCCGTCATCCGCCCGTCCTGGCGTACGGGGGCGCTCGCTGACATCGCGTCTGGTCCCTCCTGCCCGGCGGCGGACTGCGGCGCGTCCCATGGCTCGGCCGGGCCCGGGGAGACCCATAAGACGTGCGCCCTACGGCCATCTCCCAGGCAAGTGCGAACCCCGGCCGCCCGCGAGCGGGGCCGGTGCCAATGGGTGACCGGGCGCGCCCACCGGGGACGGGTCCGCGGCTCCGGGCATGCCCACGGGTGACCGGGCGCCGCGGTGCCGGACCGTGCCCAGGGGTGACCGGGCACGGTCCGGCTGCGGCTGCGGCTGTGGCTCCGGCTGACCGGGCCCGCGCCCGCCGCCCTCAGTGCGGCTGCGCGGCGCGCCGCCGCCGTACCGCCCGCACCACTCCCGGCCCGAACAGGGCGGCGGCCGCGGCGGCCCCCGCCCACCACATCCAGCCGTCGCCGCCCCCGGCCTCCGCCTGCGTCTCCGGCACGTCGTCCAGATCGCCCGAGCAGGCCGTGGGGGTGTAGGAATCGCCCACGTAGACACAGACCGTGGCGGCGGCGCGCAGGGTGCCGGGGGCCGCGGTGGCGGTGGGTCCGGTGCGGGCGCCGAGTACGGCCGAGGCAGTGAACACCTGGATGTCGTGCGCGGGCAGATCCGCCCGCCAGACCACCTTCTGCTCACCCACGTCATGCCCTTCGACGGTGCCGCCGGGCGCGGTGGCGGAGGTGGTGGTGGCCGGCATCTCCTGTTCGATGCGGGCCCCGCGGACCTCGGTGGGGCCCATGTTGTGCACGGTGATGCGGTAGTCGAGATGTTTGCCCGACTCGGCATCGTCACGGCCGTCGGTCACGGCCACCGTGACCGAGACGGCGGGCGGGGCCTGTGGGGCGGACGCGGCGGCGGAGGGTCCGGGGAGCGTGGCGGCGCACAGCAGCGCGCAGACAACGGCGGTTCTCATGCCGTCATCCGAGCACCGCGGCCCCCGTCACCGGCGGCAGGCGGGCTCCTCCCCGGCCGGGTTCACCCGAGTGAGGGCGGGCGGCCCCGTCCCTCAACGCCGATGCGGCCCCGACCGGTGCACCGGACCATGGGCGTCCTCGCAGTGGCCGGTCTGCTCCTCCGGATCGGTGTCGGGCCGCGGGCTCAGCGTCAGGACGTCGTCGGGCGAGCCCTGTTCGCCGACGTGGTCGACCTGGAGGGTGGCGTGGCTGATGCCGTACTCGCCGCTCAGCAGCTCCTGGAGACTGCGGCGGACCTTGTGGCAGTCGCCGCCCGGCGCCACGAGGATGTGCGCGGACAGCGCCGGCTGCCCCGAGGTGATCAGCCAGATGTGCAGATCGTGCACCTCGACGACCTCGTCCGTGGCGGCCAGCCGCTCGCCCAGGGCGTCCGGGTCGACGCCCGTCGGCGCGGCCTCCATGAAGATCCGTCCGGACTCGCGCACCAGGCCCGTACCGGCCCGCAGCATCAGCACGACGACCACGAGCGAGGCGATCGCGTCCGCCCGCTCGAAGCCCGTCGTCAGCACGATCAGACCGGCGAGAGCGGTGGCGACGAACCCGAACAGGTCGGTGAGGATGTGCTGGTAGGCGCCCTCGACGTTCAGGCTGGAGCGGTTGGCCTTGGACAGCAGCCAGGTGCAGATCAGATTCACCACGATCCCGGCCAGCGCGGTGACCAGCACCAGCCCGCCGGTCACCTTCGGCGGCGAGATCAGCCGCTCGACCGCCTCGTACGCCAGCCAGACCGACAGCAGCAGCAAGGTGATGCCGTTGGCCTGCGCGGAGAGGATCTCGGCGCGCTTGAGCCCGTAGGTGTAGCCGCCGCGCGCCGGACGCGCGGCCAGTCGCATCGCAACCAGGGCCAGCACGATCGAGACCGCGTCGGTGAGCATATGGGCGGCGTCCGAGATCAGTGCCAGGGACTGCGCCACCACACCGATGACGACCTCGACCGCCATGTACGCGGTGAGCAGGATGAGCGCGCTGCGCAGCCAGCGCCGGTCGGCGTCCGGTGCGACCCCGTGCGCATGGCTGTGGCTGTGCCCGTGGCTGTGGGCGTGCTCGGTCATGGGCGCGCTCCTTCCTGGCTCCTCGTGCGAAGCAAACCGCACTTCGGGCAAAGATCCAAAGGCTGCATCGGTGACCGTTGTCATTACCGTCAAACGGCCTATCGTGCCTGGTCAGAGCGGTGCTGGAAGCGGAGGGGAGCGGGCGCGGGAAACGGAGCTGGGATGTCCGCTTCCAGCGGGCGTGGGAAGCCGTCGAGGCCCCCGCGCCCGGGTAGCATCCGGCGCTATGAGCGCTACGGGCGAGACCGCGCGGCCCGCACCCGGCAAGGGCCAGATCCTGGCGGTGCTCGGCCTGCTGGCCGCCGTCGCCATTCTGTCCACCCACCACGAGGGCCTCCCCTTCTGGCTGGGTGCCCTGACCGGCGTGGTCGCCGTCCTCGGCTACCTGGTCTGCTTCGACTCCCCGCGCGGCATCTGGCAGTGGTTCCCGGCGGGCGTGGGCTTCTGCGCGGCGTTTCTGTTCGCGGGGCAGTTCCTGATCGCGCTGCTGGCGTGAGCGCGCGCGGCAGGTGACGGGTCCGGCCCGGCCCGGGCGGCCGCCTCTCTGCGGTTCGTGGGGGGCAGCGGGACCGCGCGACCCGACCGGTCAGTAAAGTTCGGCTCCCGTCCCCCGGACCGGTGCCCTTCCCGGGACCGGCCCCTCCCGACCTCTGAGGTACTCGGCAGTGAGCCCCGCACCACCCGCCCCGGCCGCTCCTGAACCCCTTTCCGTCGTCGGCATCGGGGCCGACGGCTGGGACGGACTGCCCGCCGCCTCCCAGCAGGCCCTGCGGACCGCCGAGGTGCTGATCGGCGGGCCCCGCCAGCTCGCGCTGCTGCCCGAGGAGTGCGCCGGTGAGCGCGTCCCGTGGCCCGCGCCGCTGCGCCCCGCCGTCCCCGGACTGCTCGCCGCGCACGCCGGGCGCCGGGTCTGCGTGCTGGCCAGCGGCGACCCGATGTTCTACGGGATCGGGCGGACCCTGACCGAGGTGCTGGCGGAAGGGGCAGCGGCCGCCCCGGGGGAGCCTCGGCTCCGCGTCCTCCCCCACCCCTCCTCCGTCTCCTACGCCTGCGCCCGCCTCGGCTGGCCGCTGGAGGACACCGAGGTCATCACGCTCGTCGGACGGCCCACCGAGAACCTGGTCCGTGCGCTGTACGACGGCCGCCGCGTGCTGGTGCTGTCCGCCGGGGCCGGTACCCCCGCCGAGGTCGCCGCCCTGCTGCGCGCCCACGGCTTCGGCCCGACCCGTATGCGCGTACTGGAGCAACTCGGCGGCGACCGTGAACGGACGGCCGAGGGCACCGCCGACGGCTGGGACGCCCCGCCCGCCGACCCCCTCAACGTCATCGCCCTCGACTGCCGCCGCGCGCCCGGCACTCCGCCCCTGTCCACCGTCCCCGGTCTGCCCGACGCCGCCTACGAACACGACGGCCAGCTCACCAAGCGCCCTGTCCGCGCCGCCACCCTCGCCGCGCTGGCGCCCGCCCCCGGCGAACTCCTGTGGGACATCGGCGGCGGCTCCGGCTCCATTGCCATCGAGTGGCTGCGGGCGCACCGCAGCTGCCGCGCCGTCAGCGTCGAGCGGGACGCCGTACGGGCCGAGCGGATCGGCCGTAACGCGGCCTCGCTCGGCGTACCGGCGCTGCGCATCGTGCACGGTCCCGCGCCCGCCGCGCTGGACGGTCTGCCGACGCCGGACGCGGTGTTCATCGGCGGCGGGCTGACCGCCCCCGGCCTGCTGGCCGCGTGCTGGGAGGCGCTGCCGGCGGGCGGCCGGATCGTCGCGAACACCGTGACGCTGGAGTCCGAGGCGCTGCTCGCCGACCACTACCGGAGGTACGGCGGCGAACTGGTCCGGCTCGCGGTCGCCCATGCGGTGCCGGTCGGCGGCTTCACGGGCTGGCGGCAGGCGATGCCGGTCACCCAGTGGTCGGCCGTGAAGCCGCAGGCCGCCTCCCCGTCCCCGTCCTCCCTCCCCCAGGAGACCGAGCAACCATGACCGTCCACTTCATCGGCGCAGGTCCCGGCGCCGCCGACCTGATCACCGTGCGCGGTGCCCGTACGCTCGCCTCCTGCGGGGTCTGCCTCTACGCGGGCAGCCTGGTGCCGCGCGAGCTGCTCGCCGAGTGCCCGCCCGGCGCCCGGCTCATCGACACCGCTCAGCTGGACCTCGACACGATCACCGCCGAGATGGTGCGCGCCCACGAGGAGGGCCACGACGTCGCCCGGCTGCACTCCGGTGACCCGTCCGTCTTCAGCGCGGTCGCCGAGCAGATGCGCCGGCTGGACGCGGCCGGGGTGCCGTACGAGGTGGTGCCGGGCGTCCCCGCGTTCGCCGCCGCGGCCGCCGCCCTCAAGCGCGAGCTGACCGTCCCCACCGTCGGCCAGACCGTCATCCTCACCCGCGTCGCCCAGCGCGCCACCCCCATGCCCGAGGGCGAGGACCTCGCCACGCTGGGCCGCAGCGGCGCGCTGCTGGTCCTCCACCTGGCCGCCATGTATGTCGACCGGGTCGTCGGCGAACTCCTGCCGCACTACGGCGCCGACTGCCCGGCCGCCGTCGTCGCCATGGCCTCCCGCCCCGACGAACTCGTGCTGCGCGGCACCCTCGCCGACATCGCCGGCCAGGTGAAGGCCGCGGGCGTGGTCCGTACGGCCGTCATCATGGTCGGCCGCACCCTGGGCGCCGAGCAGTTCCGCGACAGCCATCTCTATTCGGCGGACCGCGAGCGGCCGCCCGGCGGGTGCGGTGTGCAGGACTCCGCGCCCGCGGACACTCCCTGAGTCCGGACGCACCAAAGCCCCGGGACGGGAGGTCCCGGGGTTCCGGTGCGTCCTGCTCGTGGGCGGCTGCGCCGACGGGGGAGCAGGTTCCCCTTCGGTCTCAGATCTCAGAGACCGCTGGTCTGCACCGAGGCCAGGGCGGAGCCGGAGAGCTGCGCGCTGACGCCTTCGGGGGAGATCGACGCGCCGCCGCCGACGAAGCCGCCGACGAAGCCGCCGACGTTCACGGAGGCGCCGTGCCCGGCGATCTCGGCGCCCGCGTTGGCGCCGGCACCGGCGATGCCACCGGCGATGTTCTCCAGCTCGCTGTCGGAAATCTCCGTGGCGGCAGGGGTGAAGCCGTTGCGCATGATGTGCCCTTCCCGTAAAAGCTGTGGATTTTCAACCAACGCAGGCCGAATTATGGCTGGGCAATCCGGCCGCAACACGGTCGCCCGGCACCGGAAATGTGGCACCCGTAATGGCGTCCGTGTGTTCGTGAAATGCAATCACGGCACGTGGTTTCGCGGCAAATTATCGCCAGATTTTTCACCGGCCTGAAATGCGCCGCAACAGCCGCCTTGACGTGCGGCTTTGCCCGATTCCTGCGGACGGTCCCCTTGCGTGGCAGCTGCGGGACAACGGTCATGGAATGGACCGTCATGCCCCCTTGGGTCCCTCGGGTAAATCCGCGGACCGGGTTCGCCGAGTGCCCACCGCCGAGCGTGATGGCAGGAGATGTCTGCATTTTCCGCGTAACGCGGGTTATAGATTTATGCCGAACCCTGAAACGTCCTTTAGGCCGCCGGAAGCGAATGAATTGCCCCGCGGCCGTGCTTTCGGCGGAGTCCCGTACCGGGAGGCACTGCCTTCGCCGCGCGCCCCATCGCCCGTCCGTAGGCCTCCCGGGACCGTCCGTATGACTGTATGACCGCATCGGGGTGAATGTCCGTTACTCGGCTCCCGGGGGCCGGTAAGGAAGCTGCTACACCCAAGGGGGGCCGAAGCAAAGGAGTACGCCACGATGCGTACCAGACTGGCCGCCGGTGCGGTCGGCGCCGCAGTCCTGCTGACGCTCGTCGGCGGCAATGTCGCCGGTGCCGACGGCAGGGAGCATGTCGCGCAGGCGACGGACACCCCGGGACAGCGGCACGACAGCTCGCCGTGGATGCACAACAGCCCGGGCCGGATGACCGACCAGCCGAGCCGGATGAACGAGCGCCGGGAAGGGCGCTACGACCGCCGGGAAGGCCGCTACAGCCGCCCCGGGTTCCGCGACAACCCGCTCCAGCTGACCACCTGCGCCCTCGGCACGGTGCTGGGCAGGCTCACCGGCCGCGGCAACGACTGTGCGGCCAACCGGTACGGGTTGCGCACCTGACAGGTTCGGAGGTGGGGGGAGCCCTTCAACGGAGAGGGCTTCCCTGGCCGGTGTCCCCCGGCCCCCGCGGCTCCGCCCGTCCCACCACCATCCCCGCCCGGTCGATACAGATGACATCGACCGCGACGGGCGCGTCCCGCAGCACGGCCAGCGACTCGTCGCGCGCCGTTGCCGCCACCAGATCCCCCAGGGGGACGCCCGCCGCGGCGCACAACTGGAGCGCCGCCAGACCCGTATTGGCTTCCGCCACCGCCCCCGCCAGCGCCTCGTCCGCCCCGCCCCGCCGGGCGAGTTCCGCAAGGAATCCCTTGTCGACCTGGGACCGCGCGGAGTGCAGATCCAGATGCCCGGCCGCCAGCTTGGACAGCTTGGCGAATCCGCCGCAGATGGTGAGCCGCTCCACGGGATGGCGCCGGATGTACTTCAGCACCGCCCCTGCGAAGTCGCCCATGTCCAGCAGCGCGTCCTCGGGCAGGTGGTGCAGGGCGACGGCGACCTTCTCCGACGTCGATCCCGTACACCCGGCCACATGCCGCCGTCCCGCCGCCCGCGCCACATCCACGCCCCGCCGGATGGAATCGATCCAGGCCGAGCAGGAGTACGGCACGACGATCCCGGTGGTCCCCAGGATCGACAGCCCGCCCAGAATCCCCAGCCGCGGATTCCAGGTACTCCGGGCGATCTCCTCCCCGTGATCGACGGAAATCTCCACCTCGACATCGGCCGTCGCCCCCGGCCCGCCGCCGTAGCGCCGGGCGACCTCCGCGAGATGCTCCCGCATCATCTGCCGCGGTACGGGATTGACCGCCGGCTCACCGACGTCCAGCGGCAGGCCGGGCCGGGTCACGGTCCCGACCCCCGGACCGGCCTTGAAGACGACCCCCGACCCGGCGGGCAGCGCCCGCACGGTGGCCCGGACGAGCGCCCCGTGCGTCACATCCGGATCGTCGCCCGCGTCCTTCACCACCCCCGCCATGGCGGCCGTCCGCCCCGGCGCAAGTTCCTCCACCGCCAGCGCGAAGGACGGCGTCTGCCCCTTCGGCAGCGTGATCGTCACCGGATCCGGGAACTCGCCGCCGAGCAGCGCCGTGTACGCGGCCGTGCTCGCCGCCGTCGCACAGGCGCCGGTCGTCCAGCCGTGCCGCAGCCCGGTGTGCGCGAGCTGCGCGCTACGCCCTCCGGTGGCCTTGCCCGTACCCTGCGGTTGCGCTTCAGCCACGGAGGAACCCACATCCCATGCCCGACGCAGCTCGCCCGCCGCGCCACGTACTGATCCTCGGCGGCACGACGGAGGCCCGCCGCCTGGCCGCCGGCCTGGCACCGGAGCCGTCCCTGCGCGTGACGACCTCGCTGGCCGGCCGGGTCGCCGCGCCCCGGCTGCCCGCCGGGGAGGTACGCATCGGAGGGTTCGGCGGCCCCGAGGGCCTCACCCGCTGGCTGCGCGAGCACGCGGTGGACGCGCTCATCGACGCCACCCATCCTTTCGCCGACACGATCAGTTGCAGTGCGGCCCAGGCCGCTGCCACCGCCCATGTTCCCCTGCTCGCCGTCCGCAGGCCCGGCTGGGTGCCAGGACCCGGCGACACATGGCACCAGGTCGCCTCCCTGGACGAGGCCGCCGCCGCGCTCCCCGCCCTCGGCACCCGCATCTTCCTCACCACGGGCCGGATGGGCCTCTCCCACTTCGCCCACCTCACCGACCTCTGGTTCCTGGTCCGCTCGGTGGACGCGCCCGAGCCCCCGTACCCGCCGCGGATGACCACCCTCCTGGACCGCGGCCCCTTCACCCTGGACGGCGAACGGGAGCTCCTACGGGAACACCGCATCGACGTCCTGGTGACCAAGGACAGCGGTGCCGCCGCGACCGCCGCCAAGCTGACGGCGGCGCGGGAGGCGGGGGTGCCGGTGGTGGTCGTACAGCGGCCGCCTTTGCCGGAGGGCGTTCCGGTGGTGCCGGGTCCGGAGGAGGCCGTGAACTGGGTCCGCCGTATTTTCAGCGAGGCCAATTCACGCTGAGGCGATTGGCTTCGCGGACTCTTTCCGCTAACTCTTCGCGGCGCTTCACGGATTCCTCCGGAGTCTCCTCGGGTGTCTCCTCGGGTGTCTCCTCACCGCCCGGTTCACGGACGGTCGTGGATTTTCCCCCCTCCTCGCTCACGGGGCGCACTTCCGCACCGCGTCCGCGAGCCGGCGTGCGACCTCGGGGGTGCAGCGGCCCAGCTCCACGAGCGGCCGCGGAAAGTGCTCCGCCAGCGAGACCACGTCCACGGCCAGCGACGGCAGGGTGATGCCCGCGCCCTTCAGCGCCGTCCGCAGCTCGCTGCACGCCTGCTCCGCGTCCCTGATCTTCCCGGCCGCCGGACCGCGCTCCGCCATTCCCATTCCCATCCACCTTCTCCGTTCGAGTCCTGACTGGGCTGCAAAAGCCCTTTCCCAGTCCTAGAGTCGGCACAACGGGCCACCTCCGAAAGGGAGTTGGCGTTGCCGTCGGAACGGGACAACAGGGGGATGGGGGAATTGGCGAATGGTCGAAAAGAATTCCGAGGACGAGGGCTCGGCTCGTTGGGTCCTTGCGTGTGAACTCCGCCGGTTACGGGAGTCGTCCGGCAGGTCGCTGGCCCGGCTGGCCGACGAGATCAAGTACGACCGCACCTACTTGCATCGCCTGGAGACCGGCGAACGACTCTCGAAGCTGCCGGTCATGGAGGCACTGGACCGGACGTACGGCACGGGCGGGCTGCTGGTGCGGTTGTGGGGGCTGGCACGGCTGGACGCCTTCAAGGACAAGTACCGGGAGTTCATGAAGTTTGAGGCGAAGGCGACGATCATGCAGAAGTACACGATGGTCGTGCCTGGCCTGCTCCAGAGCGAGCCCTTTGCTCGCGAGGCGCTTGCATCGGCACCGGCGCCCATAAGTCAGCGCGAGCTTGAAGAGAACGTCGCTGCTCGACTGGGCAGGCAAGAGCTGCTGCATCGCAACCCTCCTCCGGATGTCCGGATCATCCTTGATGAATCAGCGCTGCGACGCCCGGCGAGCGACCCCAAGGTCTGGCATGACCAGCTGACACGAATCGTGGAGGCTGCCGATGCTCCGCACATGACCATCCAGGTGATCTCGTTCTCCGCCGGGCTGCATGGCTTGATGGGCGGTTCGCTATCGCTGTTGTGGATGGCGGACGGTAGCTCTGTTGCCTACGTGGAAGGCAACAACTCCGGTGACTTGATCGAAGAACCAGAGGAGGTGGCTCGATACCGCCTGACCTACGATCGCCTCCGAGATGCGGCGCTTTCGCCGCACGATTCGGCAGCATTCATGCGGCAGTTGGTGGAGGACAGCGGACCATGACGACATTTCAGGGCCTGGTGGGCGTTGCGTGGCGCAAGAGCAGCTACAGCGACGGTGGAGACAACAACTGTGTCGAGATCGCGGACGGTTTCCCCGGCGTGGTCCCCGTCCGTGACAGCAAGTACCCGTCCGGCGCTGTGCTGCTGTTTCCGGCCGCCGCTTGGTCGGCCTTCATAGGTTGCGTGACGGCTGATCGGCTCCACTGAGGTGACTGGAGGGCAGCAGGCCATGGACACGATCCCTGACTTGGTCGGTGCCGCGTGGCGCAAGAGCAGCTACAGCGACGGCGGAGCCGACAACTGCATCGAGATCGCGGACGGTTTCCCCGGCGTCGTCCCGGTCCGTGACAGCAAGTACCCGTCCGGCGGTGTGCTGCTGTTTCCGGTTGATGCCTGGGCGGGCTTCATGGGTGGCGTGAAGGAGGGCGCATGGACTGGGGGACGCTGCTCGCGACGTTGAGCGGCGGCGTCATTGCGATCTCCGGGACCGTTCTCGCCGATCGTCTGCGCCATCGGCACGAGAGCGAGCGCAACAGCGAGGCGCGGCGGCGGGCGGTGTACATCGAGTTCATCACCGCCGCCGGGGTGGGCCATGCGCGGCTGCGGCAGATCGCCCAGTGCCCGGAGGCCGAGGCCGACCTCGCTGCGGCCGCCCGCGCGGCACTGAGCGACGCCGGGATCCGTGAAGTGCGCGAGCGGCTGTTCATCGACGCGACGACCGACATCGCCGGTGCCGGGCAGGCGATGTTCGAGCGGCTGCGCGCATTGCAGCGCGTTGTTGCTGAGGGCGCCGGGCAGTCATCGCCCGCGTTCCACGACGTCTACCACCCGTATCTCGAAGCCGTATGGGCCTATCGCGTGGCGGTGCGCGAAGAACTCGAAGGCAAGTCCTTCGCCCCTGCGGCCTTCGGGTGGGAGGAGTGGGACGGCAAGGACCGGTGTGCGGTCTGCCGCCGGGAGGCAGCGGCCACCGGGGCCTGAACGCCGGTCCTTGGGCCGCCGGCTTTGGCCGGTGGCCCCGAGCCGTGCTGCTCTCGCCATGGCAGCGTCCACCGACGCGTTTCGGCAGAGAAATTGGCTGGATTGCGCGCTGCCGACGTGAATGCAGGAACCATCACTTATGGTGACAGGTTGTCAAACCCTAGGGAGGCCCTGGACCGCGGCTCCTTCGAATTTTGGAAGGGTTTGACTGCTTGGGTGAGACAGAATTAAAGCGGGGATCGGGGGAAGTTTTGTCGGGTACTAAAGTCGATCCGAAGTCGCTGCGTGCGGCCGCGGTGCATGGCGAAGAGATGCAGGCCGGCATCGGGAATGCCCTGGGAAGCCTGAGCGCACAGCATCAGGGTTTGCCGGGGCAGGCGCCGGGGTTTGAATTCGCTGACGAGTTGCTGAGAACGCATCAATGATGGCAAGGCCGGCTCCATGATGTGGGGAAAGAGTGCGGTGAGGTCACGCGATCCCTCAGGGCATCTGCGGGTGAATACCAGAAGAACGAAGAGGAAACTGCCAACGCTTTCACTCGGCCCGCTGGAAACCTTGTTTCCGTTCGCCCTGCGGCACAGAGTTCTGCCCGCTACGACAGTCCTTTTGGGTGATGTCGATGACTCTGACCGTGCGAGACCTGGAAAACCTCCGTTTTTCCGCACTGGAAAGCGTGAAGGATGAATGGGCACAGATGGCCCAGCGGCTCGGGGGGTATGGCGACCGAGTGGATACTCATATGCTTCGGCCCCTGAGTCATGACTGGTCTGGAGAGGCGGCAGATAAGGCGCAGAAGCGTATGCGCAGGCTGAGCGAAAATTTCCAGTTCAGCGGCCAGGAATGCGCACTCGTTCAGACGACCCTGGACGGCGCCATCACCGAACTCCGGGCACAGCAGAAGATGCTCCATCAGGCAATGGACAGGGTCAATCAAAAAGGGTACAGGGTGACTCCGACCGGTGAGGTCGTGTATGCCGACGACGGAGATATACCTACGGGAGACCCTGACGCAGGTGTGCCGGCTAAAGAGTATGAGCGGCGCACTCTTGAGGAGGACATATTTGCCGTCCTGCGCAGTGCCCAAGAAGTAGACGCACGCTATCGCCTGGCTCTGGCGAGACTACGGGTCGGCCGAGGGCTTGCAGTGAACGGTCTGGAGTCGCAACGGGATGCCTCGGACATCTCCAAGATTGCGGGAGTGGCCGTCGGGCTCGAATCAACTCCGGCGAAGGGTACCGACCCGAAGAAGGTCCGAGACTGGTGGAACGGGCTGAGCGAGGAGGAGCGGGAGGAGCAGCTGGCGCTGAATCCGAGCGTGATCGGAAACCTCGACGGCATCCCCGCGAAGACTCGTGACAAGGCGAATCGCGTTAACCTTGACCGGCTGATCGACAGGTATCCGCCTGGAACGGAAGTTCCGCCAGGCGTGGCGCGGCAGCAAGAGGGCTTCGAAGTGATCAGGGCCCGCTTGGCGAAGGATTCCGGCAAGGAACCGGAACCGTTGCTGCTCGGCATCGGGCCGGAGGGGCAGGGGCGGGCCATCCTGTCGTATGGAGACCCCGATACTGCGGACAACGTCGCTGCCTACGTCCCCGGACTCAATACGCAACTCAGGGACGTCGGAAAAGAAGACGGGGATCGCGCCCGGAATATTTGGGATTCCACGACTCTTGCTGACGGACATCACAAGACGGCCTCAATTGTCTGGCTTGGATATGACGCTCCGCAGCTGGGCCCGGACCGGTTCAATGAGAGTGACATGTCAGTCGCCGGGGAAGAGCGGGGTAAGCGGGGCGGCGCCGACTTCGGTAATTTCCTGGACGGAATTCAGGCAACTCATCAGGGCGACCGGCCGCATGTAACAGCGATTGGGCACAGCTATGGATCGTTCACGCTGGGCCAGGCGGCGCAACGCGAGGGCGGGATCCCTGCTGATGACATCGTCCTCGTGGGCAGTCCTGGGACGGGAGCACAGAGAGCCGAGCAGCTCGGGGTCGGCGCAGACCATGTGTGGGTAGGTGCGGCCGAGAACGATCCGGTCACTCATACCCCTTCTCAATTGGAAGAGAGCTTTGGCATTGCCGGACACCTCATGGATCCGCATGAGGTGCAATTCGGGCAAGATCCGGCCAGTGAAGACTTTGGTGGGCGTCGATTCAGCGTCGCGGACGGTGATTACCAGAATTCACATTCGAATTACTTTGATGAGGAGAGCAGCGGAGACTCGCTCAAAAATATGGGAAGGATCGTGGCCGGACGTCCGGACCAGGTTTCCTTCCAAGGAAGGCGGTAGAGGTGAGGAGTCGGCAGGCTTTCTTCGCAGTAGTCGCCAGTGTGGTGCTCGCGTCGGGCTGTATGAGCGGTTGCTCGTTGTTGCGGAGCGATCCCGAGCCAACTATGCACGTGGGTCAAGCTGTCAAGCGGATCGACTTGGCCCTGGAAGAGACTTTCGCGACGGTGCGCCCACATCTTAAATGGCGTGACGGCCCGGCCAAAATGAATGAACGAAGGAATTCGTTCACGAATACGGCGGACGGGGAAGTGTCCGTTGGTAGGACTCGCTATGTGCGGACCAGCCTGTCCAAGGCGAAGCTTGCCGAGCTGGCCGAGAGAGTAGAAAAACACTGGCGTGCGGTGGGGTACAAGATCGGCGATGTCCATTCCAGCGAGCCCGCGTTTTCCGGGACGGCGTCAGACGGGTGCATCATAAAATTCGCGGTGGGTGGCTCCGGTAACGTCTATTTCTACGCCGGCGTCGGCGCCATATCCCCCGGGTACGGCGGTGAAGTCGAGGGAGAAGAGGGTGACAGATTTCCCAAGGCGCCGAATGGTGGCCCCGACTACACGCCGGACGTGCGGGACCCGTACTGGTCCAAGTGACCTCGCGCCGACGCACGCTTACAGCGGTAGTGCGTGACTCTGCCCGTGGCCCCGCCCCGGGGCCACGGGCAGGGGCAACCCCTCTTCGCCCTACTTCTCCGACTGCTCCGGATACCTCCGCGGCGTCCACACGACCTCGGTCCCGTCGTCGCGCCGTACCGCCCGGGTCTGGGACGAGCCGACGATCAGGAGAGTGCGCATGTCGACCTGGAGCGGGTCCAGGTCGGCCAGGTGGACGGTGCGGACGGATTCCTCGGGGCCGCCGATGTCGCGGGCGAGGATGACCGGGGTGTCGGGGGCGCGGTGTTCCAGGAGGAGTTCGCGGGTCTTGCCGACCTGCCAGGTGCGGCTGCGGGAGCCGGGGTTGTAGAGGGCGAGGGCCAGGTCGGCGGAGGCCGCCGCATGGAGGCGTTCGGCGATGACTTCCCAGGGCTTGAGGCGGTCGGAGAGGGAGATGACCGCGTAGTCGTGGCCGAGCGGGGCGCCGGCGCGGGCGGCGGCGGCGTTGGCGGCGGTGACGCCCGGCAGGACGCGTACGGGGATGGCACGGTACGGGTCCTGGGAGGCGACCTCCAGGACGGCGGTGGCCATGGCGAAGATGCCGGGGTCGCCGCCGGAGACCACGGCCACCCGACGGCCGCGCCGGGCGAGGTCGAGGGCGAGTTCGGCGCGTTCGGACTCGACCTTGTTGTCGGAGGCGTGGCGGCGCTGGCCGGGGCGCAGCGGGACGCGGTCCAGGTAGGTGGTGTAGCCGACGAGGTCTTCGGCGGCGGCCAGCGCGCCACGGGACTCGGGGGTCAGCCAGAGAGGGCCTGCGGGGCCGGTGCCGACGACCACCACTTCGCCCGGACCGGAAGGTGCGGCGGCCTCGTCGGCCTCCGCTCCGGGCGCGCTGTAGGACTGCTCGGCGACGCGGCTCGGGACGACGGTGACGGAGAAGTACGGGACCGTCTCGGCGTCGATGTCCGTCAGCTTCTGCGTGCGTTCGCCGGGCATGGTGGCGCGTTCGACGTAGTGGGCCTCCGGCAGGCGGCCGGAGCGTTCCATGGCGCGGCGGACGGCGGGGAAGGTGCGGCCGAGCTTCATGACGACGGCGGTGTCGGTCGAGGCCAGACGGGCGGTGAGTTCTTCCTCCGGGAGCGTGCCGGGGAGGATGGTCAGGACCTCGTCGGCCTCGGCGAGCGGCTTGCCCAGGCGGGCCGCGGCGGCGCTGATGGAGGTGACGCCGGGGATGACCTCGGTCGGGTAGCGGTGGGCCAGCCGCTTGTGCATGTGCTGGTAGGAGCCGTAGAAGAGCGGGTCGCCCTCGGAGATGACGGCGACGGTGCGGCCGGCGTCGAGGTGGGCGGCGAGGCGGGCCGCCGCGGACTCGTAGAACTCGTCCAGGGCGCCCCGGTAGCCGCCGGGGTGGTCGGTCGACTCGGTGGTGACCGGGTAGACCAGCGCTTCCTCGAGGTGGTCGGCGCGCAGGTGCTCGGCGGCGATGGAGCGCGCGATCGAGCGTCCGTGGCGGGCGCTGTGGTAGGCGATGACATCGGCCCGGTCGATCACCTGGACGGCCCGGACCGTCATGAGGGACGGGTCGCCGGGGCCGAGGCCGACCCCGTAGAGGCGGCCAGGGCCAGTCGTCTTCGCGACGCTGCCGTCACCGGTTGCCTGCTGCTCGCTCACGCTTACTCTTCCTCGCTTGCCATGGCGTTGATCGCGGCCGCGGCCATGGCGCTGCCGCCACGACGGCCGCGCACCACGATGTGGTTCAGCTTCGACGGGTGGGCGATCAGCGCGTCCTTGGACTCCGCGGCGCCGATGAAGCCGACGGGTATGCCGATCACGGCGGCCGGGCGGGGCGCGCCCTCCTCGATCATTTCGAGGAACCGGAAGAGGGCGGTGGGGGCGTTGCCGAACGCGACCACGGCGCCTTCCATACGGTCCCGCCACAGCTCCAGGGCCGCGGCGCTGCGGGTGGTCCCCATACGGGCGGCCAGGTCCGCGACCGACGGGTCGGCGAGCGTGCACAGCACGTCGTTGTTCGCCGGCAGCCGTTTGCGGGTGACGCCGCTGGCGACCATGTTGGCGTCGCAGAGGATCGGCGCTCCGGCGTGCAGCGCCTTGCGGGCGGCTGCCACCACGTCGGGGGTGAAGGCCAGATCGCGTACCAGGTCGACCATGCCGCAGGCGTGGATCATCCGGACCGCTACCTGGCTGACGTCGGCGGGCAGCCCGGCGAGATCCGCCTCGGCGCGGATGGTGGCGAAGGACTGGCGGTAGATCGCCGCACCGTCCTTCTCGTAGTCGAACGCGGTCACTCTGGCCTCGGGGGTGTCGGGTGCGGGAGGGCTCGGTGGTTCAGGTGGATCGGGCGGTTCACATGAATCGGGTGGCTCGGGTAATTCAGGCGGTTCACATGGCTCGGGTGGCTCGGGTGGTTCATGGGGCGGGGCATGGGGCTTTGGCGTTGCTGTGGTTCATGGGGCCGGGGCCGGGGCCGTGGGCGGGGGCGCCGCGGGGCGTGCGGCGGTCGGTGCGGTGTCCGGCCCCACCAGTGCTGCCCGGTAGCCCTCCGCCGTGGCCAGCACGTCGATCCAGGTGCCGTGCGGGTGACCGCAGCGGCGTGCGCAGCCGGACCAGTAGACGGGGAGGCCCTCGGGGGCGGGACCGGTGGGCAGTCCGTCCGGGACGGCCGCACCGGCGGCGAGCGCGGCCGTCGCGTCGGCGCGTACGTCGGTGAGGGACTTGGCGCAGCCGGGGCGGCCCGTACAGGCGCCGAGCCGGTGCCAGGGAGAGGCCGGGTCGGTGATCAGTCCGGCGGTGGTGAGCTCCGCCAGCCGGCGGGGTGCCGCGGCGGCCGGCAGTCCGGGCAGGACGATGCCGCGCCACGGGGTGAGGCGCAGCGCCCCGGAGCCGTCGCCGGCGGCGATCGCGGCCAGCAGCCGCCATTGGGCCGCTGACAGCCGGCCCAGCGGTGCCAGGACCGAGAGCGCACGGTCGTCGTCGGGGCCCTCGACGATGCCGGGGGCGGCGGAGTCCGCGTACGGCAGGGAGGTGCGGGCGCCGGGTGCGGGAGCCTCGGCCACGTACGTGGCCGCGATGCCCGCCGACCGCAGCGCCGCCGCCACGTCCCGGGCCGTCAGGCCGTGCCCGTCGGGGAGTTCACGGACCCGCCAGGCACCGCTGCCGCTCGCCGCGGCGGCGGTCAGGAAGGCCTCGGCGGCGGCGAGCGCGGCGCGGGGTGCGTCCGGTCCTGCGATCCGCAGCGCCGCCGCATCGTCGCCGACCCGCAGCAGGGCGCCGCCGGCCGGGCCGGACCGGTCCCCGGCCGGTTCTGCGAGCAAGCTCACATCTCCGCCGAGCGCCGCCACATCGCCCCGCCCGTCGTCCAGGACGAACAGGAAACGGCCCGAGAGGGCGGTCGCGGACTCGCTCGCACAGAGCAGTGCGTCCAGCTCACGAGCCCACCGTCGCACGTCAGAAGGGGTGTGGCGGTCCAGCCCGGCCAGCGGGGAAGCGAGGATGTTGCGGATGCGTTCATGGCGCTCGGAGGGCAGCAGGCCGGCGTCGCGCAGCAGAGCGGCGAGCCGGCCGCCGCAGCCCTCCGCAAGGCCGCGGAGCTCGACGTTGCCACGGGAGGTGAGGGAGAGATGGCCGTCACCGAGCAGGTCCGCGGCGTCGGCCAGGGCACCGGCCTGACGAGCCGTCAGATCTCCGGCGGGCAGCCGGACTCGGGCGAGGTGGCCGTCGGTGGCCCGGTGCAGCCGCAGCGCTCCCGGGCAGGCGTCACCGCGGTCGCGCAGCGGCGGTGCGGCGGCCTGGGGCCGTGTCGAGGGGGAGGGCGGCATGGCCGCGAGCATACCCACGGGGGCGGGCGCCGATCCGGGCCGGATCCGGCCATGAGCCCGGCCCGCGGCGTGCGCGCCCCCGGCACCGGTCCGGCCTGCCCCAAGGCCCGCTTACCTCGGCGCTCCACAGCCCTTACTATGCAGGTCGGTGGGTCGGCTGACCCACCGACGCCAGCGACGGCGCAGGGTCCTACGGCCCTAGGGAGGAAGCCCGGTGAGAATCCGGCGCGGTCCCGCCACTGTGAACCCGGAAACCACCGGGCGAGCCAGGAACTCCCGCCGTCCTTACGACCACCCGGGGCGCGGACACCCCGAGGAAGGCCTGCGCTCGCATGCTTCTGCTGCTGTCGACCTCCGACACCGACCTGCTCAGCGCCCGCGCGGCCACGGGTCCCGTGCCGTACCGGCTCGCCAACCCCGCCCGGCTCGACGTCGCCGAGCTGCCCACGCTGCTGGAGGGCTGTGACCTCGTCGTCGTACGCCTCCTCGGCGGCATCCGTGCCTGGGAGGAGGGCCTGGAGGTGCTGCTCGCCGAGGACCAGCACCGGCCGGTCGTCGTGCTCACCGGTGAACAGGCCCCCGACGCCCAGCTCATGGAGCAGTCCACGGTCCCGGTCGGCATCGCGGCCGAGGCGCACGCCTACCTCGCGCACGGCGGGCCCGCCAACCTCGACCAGCTCGCCCGCTTCCTCTCCGACACGGTGCTGCTGACCGGCCACGGCTTCGACCCGCCGGCCCCGGCCCCGTCCTGGGGCCCGCTGGAGTGGGAAGCCCGCAACGAGACCGGCCCGCTGATCGCCGTGCTCTACTACCGCGCCCACCACATGAGCGGCAACACCGGCTTCGTACGGACCCTGTGCGAGCAGATCGAGGCGGCGGGCGGCCGCGCCCGGCCCCTGTTCGTCGCCTCCCTCCGCGCCCCCGAGCCGGAGCTGATCGAGGAGCTGCGGGCCGCCGACGCCCTGGTCACCACGGTCCTCGCCGCGGGCGGCACCAAGCCCGCCGAGGCCTCCGCCGGCGGCGACGACGAGTCCTGGGACGCGGGCGCGCTGGCCGCCCTCGACGTACCGATCCTCCAGGCCCTGTGCCTGACCGGGCCGCGCAGCGCCTGGGAGGAGAACGACGAGGGGCTGTCGCCGCTGGACGCCGCCTCGCAGATCGCCGTCCCCGAGTTCGACGGCCGGCTGATCACCGTCCCGTTCTCCTTCAAAGAGGTCGACGAGGACGGTCTGCCGATGTACGTCGCCGACCCCGAGCGCGCCGCCCGGGTCGCCGGCATCGCTGTCCGGCACGCCCGGCTGCGCCACATCCCGGCCGCCGAGAAGCGCCTCGCGCTGGTGCTGTCCGCGTACCCGACCAAGCACTCCCGGATCGGCAACGCGGTCGGCCTGGACACCCCGGCCAGTGCCGTCGCCCTGCTGCGCCGCCTCCAGGCCGACGGCTACGACTTCGGCACCGAAGAGGTTCCCGGCCTCGTGTCCGGCGACGGTGACGAGCTGATCTACGCCCTTATCGAGGCCGGCGGTCACGACCAGGAGTGGCTCACCGAGGAGCAGCTCGCCCGTAACCCCGTCCGTATCCCGGCCGCCGACTACAAGCGCTGGTACGCCACGCTCCCGCAGGAGCTCCGGGACTCCGTCGAGGAGCACTGGGGGCCGCCGCCCGGCGAGATGTTCGTCGACCGCAGCCGCAACCCCGACGGCGACATCGTGCTGGCCGCCCTGCGCCGGGGCAATCTCCTGATCCTCATCCAGCCGCCGCGCGGCTTCGGCGAGAACCCGATCGCGATCTACCACGACCCCGATCTGCCGCCCTCGCACCACTACTTGGCGGCGTACCGCTGGATCGCGGCCTCCGCGGACGACGGCGGCTTCGGCGCGGACGCCATGGTCCACCTGGGCAAGCACGGCAACCTGGAGTGGCTGCCCGGCAAGAACGCCGGCCTGTCCGCGGCCTGCGGCCCGGACGCCGCCCTCGGCGACCTCCCGCTCGTCTACCCCTTCCTGGTCAACGACCCCGGCGAGGGCACCCAGGCCAAGCGCCGGGTGCACGCCACCCTCGTCGACCACCTCGTGCCGCCGATGGCCCGCGCCGAGTCCTACGGCGACATCGCGCGCCTGGAGCAGCTGCTCGACGAGTACGCGGCGATCTCCGCCATGGACCCGGCCAAGCTGCCCGCGATCCGCGCCCAGATCTGGACGCTGATCCAGGCCGCCAAGCTCGACCACGACCTGGGCCTGGAGGCCCGCCCCGACGACGACGGCTTTGACGACTTCCTGCTGCACGTCGACGGCTGGCTGTGCGAGGTCAAGGACGCCCAGATCCGCGACGGACTGCATGTCCTGGGCGGCGCCCCGGCCGGTGAGGCCCGCGTCAACCTCGTCCTGTCCATCCTCCGCGCCCGCCAGATCTGGGGCGGTACGTCCGCCCTGCCCGGTCTGCGCGAGGCGCTCGGTCTCGACGAGTCCGCCGCGACCCGGACGACGGCCGACGAGGCCGAGGCCACGGCCCGTGCGCTGGTCCAGGCGATGGAGGACGCGGACTGGGACCCGGCGGCGGTGTCCGGTGTCGCCGAGGGACATCCGTCCGCGGTCGCCGACATCCTCGACTTCGCCGCCCGCCAGGTCGTCCCGCGCCTCGCCGCCACCACCGACGAGATCGATCACGCCGTGCACGCGCTGAACGGCGGCTTCGTCCCGGCGGGCCCCTCGGGATCCCCGCTCCGCGGCCTGGTCAACGTCCTGCCGACGGGCCGTAACTTCTACTCCGTCGACCCCAAGGCCGTTCCCTCCCGTCTGGCCTGGGAGACCGGCCAGGCCCTCGCCGACTCGCTCCTGGAGCGCTACCGCTCCGACAACGGCGACTGGCCGCAGTCGGTCGGGCTGTCCCTGTGGGGGACGAGCGCGATGCGGACCAGCGGCGACGACGTGGCAGAGGCCCTCGCCCTGCTGGGCGTCCGCCCCGTATGGGACGACGCCTCGCGCCGGGTCAACGGACTGGAGCCGATCCCGCTCGCCGAGCTCGGCCGGCCCCGTGTCGACGTCACGCTGCGCATCTCGGGCTTCTTCCGGGACGCGTTCCCGCACGTCATCGGCCTGCTCGACGATGCCGTACGGCTGGTCGCCGGCCTGGACGAGCCCGCGGAGTCCAACTTCGTGCGCGCCCACTCGCAGGCCGACCTGGCCGAGCACGGCGACGAGCGGCGCGCCACCACCCGCATCTTCGGCTCCCGCCCGGGGACGTACGGCGCGGGTCTGCTCCAGCTGATCGACTCCCGCGACTGGCGCACCGACGCCGACCTCGCCGAGGTCTACACCGTCTGGGGCGGCTACGCCTACGGCCGCGGTCTGGAGGGCCGCCCGGCCCGGGACGAGATGGAGACCGCCTACAAGCGCATCGCGGTCGCCGCCAAGAACACCGACACCCGCGAGCACGACATCGCGGACTCCGACGACTACTTCCAGTACCACGGCGGCATGGTCGCCACGGTCAAGGCGCTCAAGGGCAAGGCCCCCGAGGCGTACATCGGCGACTCCACCCGTCCCGAGACGGTCCGCACCCGCACCCTCGTCGAGGAGACCTCCCGGGTCTTCCGCGCCCGGGTGGTCAACCCCCGCTGGATCGAGGCGATGCGCCGCCACGGCTACAAGGGCGCCTTCGAACTCGCCGCGACCGTGGACTACTTGTTCGGCTACGACGCCACCACGGGCGTGGTCGCCGACTGGATGTACGACAAGCTCGCCCAGACCTACGTCCTCGACCCCGAGAACCGCGACTTCCTCCAGCAGGCCAACCCCTGGGCGCTGCACGGTATCGCCGAACGCCTCCTGGAGGCCGAATCCCGCGGCATGTGGGAGAAGCCGGACGCCGAGACGCTGGCGGCACTGCGGCAGGCGTTCCTGGAGACCGAAGGGGAGCTGGAGGGGGAGGACTGACGCAGGGGGGCCGCGCCGCCCCGGCCGGGAGCCGGCCGGGGCCGGATGACGGTCCCGGCCGGCGCTCCCCCGGGCCCGCCTGATGCCGCGGCATCAGGCGGGCTTTGCGGTGATGTCCCCGTTGCTGGTGGTCAGGTCCAGCTGGAAGCGTCCCGCCGGGTCCTGGGCGATGCCCAGGTGTTTGTCGCCGTTGCTGGTCTGTGCGGCGACGCGGTACGGGCCCTTCGGCAGTTGCAGGGTGATGGTGCCGTTGGACGTCCTCGCCCGGATGTTCTGGGCGACGGCCGGGGTCAGATCTATCTCCCCGTTGGAGGTCTGCGCCGCGATGCGCTTGCCCGACAGGCCGCGTCCGGTGATCCCGCCGTCGGAGGTCCGTGCGTCGACCGTGCCGGTCACCCCGTCCAGGTCGATGTCCCCGGAGCTGGTGGTCACCTTCACCGGGCCCACCCCGCTCAGATCCACCGACCCGGACGAGGTCTCACCGCTGACCGGGATGCCCTTCGGCAGCTCGACCGTGTAGTTCACCGAGCAGTCCTCGCCACAGCCGCCGAGCACCAGCACCCCGTCCTCGATCCGGTGCGTGTCCCCCTCGGGCCGTTCGCCGTGGTACCTCACCGAGCGGTGGACCGAGACCCTGCCGCCGCCCTTGCCGCCGTGCACCGTGAGGCCGCCGGAGGTGCTGTCCAGCCGGATGGCCGTGATCTTCTTCGACACCTCGGCGTCGTCCTTCAGGCTCTTGCCGGGCAGCACTCCGCAGGCGCTGATGCCGCATGCCCCGACGGCGGCCATCGCGAGGACCCCGATGTAGCGGACGTGCTTGCGCATGAATTCCCCCGGAAAGCTCGGCAGTTGGTGGGGCGAGGGGGCGCCCCTGCCCGGTTCCCCGCCACGACGAGGCTAGGGCGGCGGGTACGGCCCCACCATGGGGAAATCCCCCGGACCGGGGTGTGGTGTGCCCCAGGTGCGGGCCGCGGAGGCCGGTGCGAGGATTTTTGTGGGGGCGGTACATGGGCTGCTTATGGGGCGGACGAGGAGGCTTCCGGTGACTGCCACGAAGACATGGAACGCCGAGATCAGCATCACCGAGACCGAAAGCGAGGTGCGGGCCGAGGCCAGGCTGCGCGGCAAGGACGGCGGGCAGATGGTCGGCCAGGGAGCGGCGCGCTGCAACCCCGCCGACGAGAACGTCCCGGCCATCGGGGACGAGCTGGCGGTGGCGCGGGCGATGTCCGACCTCAGCCACCAGCTGCTGCAACGGGCCGCGCACGACATCGAGGTGCACACGGCCCGGCCGGTGGAACGGCTGCGCGCCTGAGGGACGTCCGCCGTCCGGCAGGCGGGTTCCTGAAGGGCGTCCTGTCCGGTCTCGCGCCGGCCGTCCGCGGTGCCCGGTCCGTGCCGCAGATGTAATGGTTGAATGTATTTGACCCATGACCGCACCCTGGCGGACATGGCGCGAATCCCAGATCTGCCGGGTGAATCGTGGTGGTGTCCCGCGTGTGGCCTCTCCTCCGATTCCTGCCGGCCGGTATCAGAACACTCCACATCCGAGGGCATGGTGCGGTACCTGTGGTGCCACACCAGGGGCTGGTTCGTTGCCCGCTCCGACATTCAGCTGATCCAGGTGAGCCCGGGTGGAAATCGCCTGCCGGCGCACCGCGGGGTCGCGTAACGCCGGAGAAGGCCACGTGAAGCAGAACGATTACGGGCGTCTCGGGGCCGTGCTGTCGGCCGATTTGATCAATCTTCCCGAGATGAGCACCACGAGCATTCAGCACCTGTTCGAGGCGCACGGGATTCGTCACCCGGAAGTCGTCGCTGCCGATGTGGACGGCTTTCGACGCTGGCGAGACCAATTGGCGCGCGTTTTTCGTTCCGGAGAGCCTGCCGAGCAGTGCTCAGCTGTGAACGATCTGCTGGCGGCGGCGACGATCCGCCCATGGGTGACCACCCATGACGGGCTTCAGCCCCATCTTCACTTCGTGCCCGACTCGGCTGATCTGCTCTCCCGGGTCCAGGCGGTCACCGCCGGTGGCCTTGCCTTTGTCCTGTGCTGGGAAGGGGGAGCGAGGCTCGGCCGATGCCTGCGCTCCGGGTGCTCCCGGGCCTATGTGGACACGTCCAGGAACGGGCAACGGCGGTATTGCACAGCACGCTGCGGGAACACCGAAGCAGTGATGCGACATCGTTCCCGGCATTCAGCCCGCAAGCCTTAGAGGCCCTTTCTAGGGCCTGTCCGCCGGGAAATCCGGCCCGATCGTCAGCGTCACCGCGCCCGGTGCCGCCTCGGCCGACTCCGTGGCCTTGGTGCCGGGGAGACGGGAGGCGAGGACCGCGCTCTGTGTCTTGAGCGCGGCCGGGTAGGTGACGGTGGTCCTGTCCGTCGCCGGGGCGTTGCCGGTGGCGACGACCGTGAAGCCGAGCCTGCGCAGCTGGTCGGCGGCGGAGGCGGCCCGGCCGGGTGCGCCGGTTCCGTTGAGGACGCGGACCTGCACGGAGCGGGCGGTCACCGGGTTCTTGGCCGCCTCGGCGAGCTTCTTCTTTCCGGCGGCGCCGATCTCGCGGTCGTGCGCGAGGTCGCTGAAGAGCTGACCGGCCTGCGGATACTGCCAGACCACATTGGCCTTGTCGGTGGGGACGTCGGCCTCGCGGTAGTAGTTGGGGACGGTCAGGAAGGTGAGGCGGTCGGTGGGGATGTCCTTGACGGTCGCGGCCAGGTCGTAGAGCGGCTTGATACCGGCCAGGGCGTTGTCGGTGGTGATGGACTCGGTGGCCGCGTTCAGGAAGTCGTAGAGCTCGCCCGGACTGGTGAGCTTGGACTGGGCCTTGGCGCCCAGCGCCTTCATGAACTCCTGCTGGCGGCCGATGCGGCCGAGGTCGGAGCCGTCGCCGACGCTGTAGCGGGTGCGGACGTAGCCGAGTGCCTTCTCGTCCCGGACGTTCTGGCAGCCCGCGTCCATGTCCAGGTGGGCCTTCTTGTCGTGGATGGCGTGCCGGGGGCAGACCTCGATGCCGCCCAGCGCGTTGACCATGCCCTTGAAGCCCTGGAAGTCGACCGAGGTGAAGTGGTCGATGCGCAGCCCGGTGTTCTTCTCGACGGTCTTGATGGTGCAGGCCGCGGCCTTGCGGATGCTGCCGGAGTCACCGCCGATCGAGAACGCCTCGTTGATCTTGAAGTGGTGCGGGGACGACTTCGAGCCGTTGCCGCGGGTGCAGGCCGGGATCTGCACCCAGGAGTCGCGGGGGAAGGACAGCGCGGTCGCCCATTTACGGTCGGCGGCGATGTGCAGCACCATCAGCGTGTCCGACTGCATGGTGGTGAGGTCCCTGCCGTACTTGGCGTTGGCACCCGCGCGGCTGTCGGAGCCGACGACCAGGATGTTCTTGGAGCCGGGGCTGAGGTTGGCCGGCCGGGCGCCGTCGACCCCGATGTCCACACCGCGGATATTGCCGTCCAGGTGCTGGTAGACCCACGCCCCGACGCCGGCTGTGCCGAGCAGCAGCACGCCGAGTGCGCCGCCGGTCCAGGCGAGGATGCGGCCGCGGCGGGTCATCCGCAACTTGCCCGTACCGCCTGTACCGCCCGTACCGCCCGTCCGGCCGGAGCCGTTGCCGTGGCCGGATCCGCGGGAGCCGCCGGACGGTTTACGGCGCGAGCGGGTGCCGGACTCGCGGGAGGCGTCGCCGGTGGTGCGGGACGATCCGGGTGTCTCGCCGGTGCCCCGCCGGGCCGTCTGCTGGTGCGTCTGCCTGTCATGCACGCCGATGGCCCTTCTGGTCCTTCTGATGCTGGTGATGCGCGTGCTGCTCTACGGGGGAGGGAGCGGCAGCGGCGGCCGGCGGTGCCGGCCGGGGGCGGCGGGTCAGGTGCCGGTGCTGGGCAGCAGCAGGATGGACTCGGGGTCGTAACGCAGCCACTGCGCACACGCGCCGCCGGGCAACGTGCGCAGCCGGCACCACAGTTCGCCCGCGCCGTCGGTCCACCAGGCGTTGATCCGGCCCAACCGCCATCTGCCGTCCGGGTATTGGACCTCCACCGGCTGATAGACCCATCGCACCTCCGCCTCTGGAGGCGGGCAGTCCCAGGTCAGGAGTCCGCACCTCGTCGCCATCTCCCCCTCCGGCCGCGCCTGTTGCGCATGTGCGCGCCACTCTACCGGGAAGTTCTACAGTGTTGTAGAAGTTGCCTGGTGTGGACGGCTCACAGCGCGGTGCGCCGCGCAGGCCCGGTGAGGGTCAAGGGTCAGTGTGCCCCTAGAGCGGCGTTGCTGCCTTCAGAACAACGAACAGCGCTACCGCCGCGTTGAGCGCGGAGAGTGCGGAGGCGGCCGTGCCCGCCGCGGCGACCAGGGCCGCCAGTCCGGCCGGGGTCAGGGCCGGCGGCCAGTGGCGGGCCGGCGGCACGGGCCCGAGCAGCGCCGCCACCCGGCGCGGCACAGGCCCCGGTTCGGGCCCCGCGAAGTGCGCCAGCCCCGGTTGCGGCGCGGGCCGCGCGACCAGCGCCGCCTTGCCCACCGCACGGGCGGTCAGCCGCCGGTCGCCGACCACCTGCGCCGCTTCCTCGTCCGCCCAGCGTTCGGTGGCGAAGGCCACCGCGGAACGCAGCGGCAGCAGCAGCGGGTTGACGCAGCCGGCCAGGCGTACGGCGAGCAGGTAGCGGTGGTGGCGGCAGCGCAGATGCGCGCGCTCATGGGCGAACAGCGCCTGCCGCTCGTCACCGTCCAGACAGCGCAGCATGCCGCGGGAGACCGCGATCCGGCCGGGCCTGGCGGGGCGTCCGGGGCGGGCCGGGGTGCCGGGCACGGCGTAGGCGTAGGGATCCTCGTCCGGCAGCACCGCGGGGTCGGCGCCGGCCGGCAGCACGTCCAGCGCGCGGTGGGTACGGGCCCGGATACGGCGGTGGCGGCGCAGTGCGGCGCCGCAGACGTGGAGCGCGGCGGCCAGCAAGGGGATCGCGGCGACACCGGCGACCTCGGCGAACGGGACCGCGGCCCGCACTTCCGGGTCCGACCAGCCGTCGGGCAGCGGGTTGCCCGGCAGTTGGGCGGTGCCGACGACCACCAGCAGGCCCAGGCAGAGCGTGCTGCACAGGCCGAGGACGGCGGCGAGCAGGGTCAGCAGTCGGGTGGTGGCCCGCGGGTGGAGATGCTGCTCCGCGAGCCGGGCGATCGGCAGCGCGGTGAGCGGCAGGACGAGCGGCAGGAACACGAAGACGCCCACCGGTCAGCCTCCGCGTGCTTCGTCCGAGGGGTGGTGCCGGCCGGGGGCCGGGGCTGTGTGGGGCTCCTCGGCGGTGGCCGGGTCGTCGGTCGTGAGGTCGTCGGCGGTCGGGAGGCTTTCGGCCGGGCCGGGGCCGGGACCGTCGGCCGCGTCGCGGTCGAGGAGGGTGCGCAGCAATTGCTCGTCGTGCGCGGAGAGCGCGGAGACGAAGCTGGTCAGGACGGCGTCCCGGTCCGGTTCGCCGTCCAGGACGCGGCGCATCCGCAGCGCGGCGAGCCCGGCCTCGTCGGCGGCCGGGGTCCAGACGTAGGCGCGGCCGGAGCGCTCGCGGGTGACGGCCTGCTTGGCGTGCAGCCGGGACAGGATCGTCATCACGGTCGTGTACGCGAGGTCGCCGCCGAGCCGTTCCTGCACCCAGGCGGCGGTGACCGGTACCGGCGAGTGGTGCAGCGCGGCCAGGACCTGGGCCTCCAGCTGGCCCTGCCCCCGCCGGCGGGCGCGTTCCCGTCCGGAGCCGCCGAAGTTCCCGAAGGCCTTCGCGCCCATACCGTCGCCTCCCGTCGCGCCGGGTGTCCCGCGGGCCGGGACGTCGGGGCATCTTACTGAGTGGCCGGATCCGGGCGGTGGTCCGCTCGGGCGTAGCCGGACGCCGCAGATTCCCGGCACCTTACTTCTACACTCCTGTAGATTTTGAAGCTCACCCGGAATGCAGGCAACACCTGGAGGGAAGCCATGGGAGTCTCGCTGGCCAAGGGCGGCAACGTCTCGCTGTCGAAGGAAGCGCCCGGACTGACCGCGGTCACGGTCGGCCTCGGCTGGGACGTACGGACGACGACGGGCGCGGACTACGACCTGGATGCCAGTGCGCTGCTGTGCACCGAGGCGGGCAAGGTCGTCTCGGACGCCCACTTCGTCTTCTACAACAACCTCACCAGCCCCGACGGCTCGGTGCAGCACACCGGCGACAACCTGACCGGCGAGGGCGAGGGGGACGACGAGGCCATCGACGTCACGCTGTCCGGAGTGCCCGCCGAGATCGCAAAAATCGTCTTCCCGGTCTCCATCCACGACGCGGAGAGCCGGGGACAGAGTTTCGGCCAGGTCCGCAATGCCTTCATCCGCGTCGTCAACAAGGCGGACGGGGCGGAGCTGGCCCGCTACGACCTGAGCGAGGACGCCTCGACCGAGACCGCGATGGTCTTCGGTGAGCTCTACCGGCACGGCGAGGAGTGGAAATTCCGGGCCGTGGGCCAGGGCTATGCGTCCGGCCTGGCGGGCATCGCGGCGGACTTCGGGGTCAACGTCTGAGGGGAAGCCTCAGCGGCAGGAGGGAGGGGGCGAAATCTACACGTTTGTAGAGTTCGCCGCCCTCAACCTCTCGCCTCCCCTCCCGCCTCCCCTCCCATAACCGCACATAAAGGGATGTACAGGGCTCCCGCGGGGTACCTTGGAAGCACCGGAACACCGAAGGATGCCGAGGGATGCCCAGGTATGCGGTGAGGTGAATTCCATGCAGACTCTGTGGACCGTGGTCGTGCTGCTGGCGCTGGTCGCGCTGGGCGCGCTCTTCATCGCCCGGGTCAATGCCCAGGGAGCCGGCCGCATGGCCGGCCACCGGTACGCGGACTGGAAGCAGTCGATGCAGCAGCGGAAGCACAAGCGGCCGCGCGATGAGGCGGGCCACGAATCGCCGGTATCCAGCCCACCGTCACCGCCCCCGGGTAAGGCGGGCGACGAACCGTGACGTCCACTGCCCGAGGCCGCCCGTCGCCACAGGACTACGACGGCACCTCGCCGTTCCCCGACAGCGGTGTCGCACCTCCGACCGACAGCGGCCGCCGTATGTACGTCACGGTGACCGGCATCATCGTCGTCGCCCCGTTCGTCGGCCTGGGCATCGCGATCCCCCTCCTGTGGGGCAGCGTCGTACACCTCACCGACCTCGTGCTGCTGGCGGTCTTCTATGTCATCAGCGGCCTGGGCGTCACCATCGGCTTCCACCGGGGCCTCACCCACGGCAGCTACACCGCCACCCCCGCACTGCGCGTCGCGCTCGCCCTCGCGGGATCGCTCAGCTTCCAGGGCGATGTCATCGACTGGGTCGCCACCCACCGTCGCCACCACGCCTACACCGACCGCCCCGGCGATCCGCACTCCCCCTATCGCTACGGCACCAGCCTGCGCGGTCAGCTGCGCGGACTGGTCCACTCGCACATCGGCTGGCTGTTCGGCAACGACCCCACCTCGCACCGCCGCTTTGCACCCGATCTGCTCGACGACCCCGGAATCCGCGCGGTGGACCGGGCATTCCCCGTGCTGTGTCTGCTCACGCTCGGCCTGCCGTTCGCGCTGGGCTGGGCACTCGGCGGCTCCTGGGTCACCGCGCTGACCGCCCTGCTGTGGGCGGGATTCATCCGGATCGCGCTGCTGCACCACGTCACCTGGAGCGTCAATTCGCTCTGCCATGTCATCGGTGAGCGGCCGTTCCGCACCCGGCGCCACGACCGGGCGACCAACCTGTGGCCGCTGGCTCTGCTGTCGTTCGGCGAGAGCTGGCACAACCTGCACCACGCCGACCCGACCTGCGCCCGGCATGGCGTCGACCGCGGTCAGATCGACGTGTCCGCCGCCGTCATCCGGCTCTTCGAACGTCTCGGCTGGGTCCGGGACGTGCGCTGGCCCGACCCCGCACGGGTGGCGGCCCGCCGTCTCAGGAGCACCGTATGACCACCGCCAGGGGCTCTCCCGGCCCAGCCCCTCCCCGGCATCACACGCCACCCCCCGTCGCCCGCCTGGCCATCGCCCCGCACACCGATACGGTGCGCTGCATCGACGGTGTCTGGTGGCCTCATTCGGTAGACCTGCTGGCCGAACTCCCCGAGCTGCTGGCCGCATTGCCCTTCGACTGGCCCCGGATCACCCACGCCACGGTGAACGGCGCGGCCTGGTGCGCTCTTCCCGCCCACATCCTCGTCGAGGGCCATGTCGTCCGCCTCCGCAGAACCACCGGCCGCCCGGGCCCGGACACCGTCTGCCTGGTCTCCCCCGGCCACGGCCGCTGGGACCTGCTGATCATCCCGCCCGACACCCCCGAGCCCGAGGCCGTCCACATGATGGCGGAGATGGCGCGCACGGGGGAGCTGGCACCGGCCTGAGCGGGGCAGCGAGCGGGACCGGGGCACATCAACTGGCAGCCATGCGGGGCTGTTTCACGTGAAACAGCCGCGCCGGGCCGAGGCGGTGGCCGCCGGGCCCCACCTAACCGAGAATCCCCCGGTCGTAGGCCACCGCCACCGCCGCGGCCCGGTCCTTCGCGCCCAACTTGCCGTAAATGTGCGTCAGATGGGTCTTGACCGTCGCCTCGCTGATGAACAGCACGGCGGCGATCTCACGGTTCGAGGTGCCCTTGGCGACGAGGGCCAGAACCTCGCGCTCGCGGGCGCTGAGCGGTTCGTTGCCCGGTGAGCGGACCCGTGAGACCAGACGGGAGGCGACCGCGGGCGAGAGCACCGTACGGCCCTCGGCCGCCGCACGGACGGCCGTGAACAGTTCCTCGCGAGGGGTGTCCTTGAGCAGGTAGCCGGTGGCGCCTGCCTCGATCGCCGGGAGGGTGTCGGAGTCGGTGTCGTACGTCGTGAGCACCAGCACCTTGCAGCGCGACGCCCGGCGCGCCAGCTCGGTGATGGCCGCCACCCCGCCGCCGCCCGGCATCCGCAGATCCATCAGGACCACATCGGGGTCGAGGCGGGCGGCGAGCTCCACCCCCTCGATGCCGTTGCCGGCCTCACCCAGCACCTCGAAGCCGGGGGCGGAGGAGAACATGCCGCGCAGACCGTCCCGGACGACGGGGTGGTCGTCGACGATGAGGACGGTGACGGTGGTCCGCTCGGTCCGCTCCGTGTGCTCAGCCATGGCGGACCAACGGTACGCGAGCGGAGACGGCCGTTCCCCGGCCCGGTTCGGACTCGATGCCGACGGCGCCCGCGATCCGTTCGGCACGCGCCCTCATCCCGCCGAGGCCGAAGCCGCCGGTGCGCTCTCGGGGCGGCAGCGTCGACGGGTCGAAGCCACGGCCGTCGTCGCGGACGTCCAGGGTGACCTCGTCCCCCATGTACGAGAGGGTGACGCCGACCCGCGAAGCGGCCGCGTGGCGACGGGTGTTGGCCAGGCCCTCCTGGGCGATCCGCAGCAGGGTGGCCTCGACCTCGTCGTGCAGCGGCTCGGCGGTCCCGGTGACGGTGAACTCGGCACGGACGCCCGCCACCGCCGACCATTCCTCGACGGTCCGGCGCAGGGCGTCCGGCAGCGCGGCATGCTCCAGCACTCCGGGACCCAGGTTGTGCACGGAGCGACGGGCCTCGCCGAGGCTTTCGCGGGCCAGCGCCACGGCCCGCCGGGCGTGCCCGCGGGCGGCCACCGGATCGCTGCTCTCGGTGGCGGCCTCCAGCTGCGTGATGATGCCGGCCAGGCCCTGCGCGAGCGTGTCATGGATCTCCGCGGCCAGTCGGCGGCGCTCATCGGCGATACCCGCTTCCCGCGCCTGGACGAGCAGCTGGGCGTGGAGACCGACGTTCTCCTCCAGCGCCGCCTCCAGCCGGGCGTTGGTGCGCTCCAGCTCGGCGATGGTGGCGGCATTCGCCGCGGCGTGTTCGGCCTCCTGGACGGCGATCCGGCTGAAGACCAGTACCAGCGGGGCGTTGAGGACGTACAGCAGCCCGAAGGCCACCCAGTTCACGGCGCTCGCCGGGGGCAGCCCCCCGGACTGCGAGCCGGCCATGATCACCGCGGTGGCCAGCAGCCCCGCGCGTACGAAGCGTGGCGGCAGCAGATGCGGGGCGTCGAAGTAGCCGAGCACCGCGTAGATCGCGAAGAAGGGGTTCAGCCAGGTCAGCACGAAGGCCAGCAGAAAGCGGACGAGGTAGTGGAACTGCCCGGCCGGTGACTGCGGGGGTGCCCGGTGGCCGGCCCGGCTCCACCACACCTGTAGCGCCAGCGCGGCCGCCACCAGCACCCCCGCCACATACACCTCGTCCCCCGGCATCAGCGGATCCGCCGATGCGGCCGAGGTCAGGACCCCGAGGCCGAGCAAGGGATAGCCGCCCCACCGCCGGAAGGTGCGGTCCCACGCCTGCTGCGCGTGGCTGCGCGACTGTGTGAGCGTGGGAGAGGTGCGCGGCACCTGTGGGCCGGCGACGGGCTCCGCCGTCCCGCCCTTGCTGTCGACGCTTGCCATGCGCGCAGTGTCCCCCGGGCGGCGTACGGACACCCATACTCCGGTTGTCACCCTCACTCCCAACGGAAGCGGCGCCTGCCGACCCGGCCCAGTACGAGGGTCCACACCGTCAGCACGGCGAGATGCGACCAGCCGGGCCAGTGGCCGGACGCGGCCTGGTTGAGTGCCTGCGACGCGGCGCCGAACGGCAGCAGCTGGACGATCTGCTGGAGCAGTTGCGGCATGGCCTGGACCGGCCCCCACACGCCCGCCGTGAACATCATCGGGAAGAACACCGCCGAGCCGGCCACACTCGCCGCCTTGGTGGTCGGGGAGAGCGCGCAGAGCAGACAGCCCAGGGCGAGCGCGCTGCACAGGGTCAGGAAGGCCGCCAGCACATAGCCGACGAGCTGTTCGGGCAGCGCCACACCGAAGGCGAGCCGGCCGACGGCGAGCGCCAGCGTCATGGAGGCCACGGTGGCCGCGCCGTGCAGGGTGATCTGCGCACCGAGCAGCGCCGCGGGCCGTACCGGGGTCGTCGACATCCGGCGCAGGATGCCGCGCTCCCGATAGCCCGTCAGCACCGCGGGCATCACCTGGATTCCGGTGGTGATCGCGGCGAGCAGCAGCGCCACCGGCACATACAGATCGATGATCCGCCGGCCGCCCATCGACGGATTGGCCTCCCGGAAGGAGGGGATCAGGCCGAGGATGACCAGCAGCAGGGTCGGAAAGACCAGGATCCAGAACAGGGATCCGGGCTCGCGCAGGAACAGCCGGGCCTCGGTCTTCAGGACGGCGCGCGCGGTGGCCCGGGACTTCGGCGGGGCAGCCGTATGTGCCGGGGCAGCCGTTGGTGTGGGGGCGGGCATGGCGGGCACCTCAGGCTTCCTGTGCGGTCAGATCGAGAAAGGCGTCGTCGAGCGTGGCGTCGCCGACCCGTAGTTGCCGGGCGGTGATGCGGTGCCGGGCCAGCAGGGAGATCACCGCGTCGACGGTGGCGTCCGTCCCGTGGATCACCAGCCGCTCACCGGCTGAGCCCGCCGGCTCCCGTCCGTCGGTCCGGCCGCTCCGTTCCACGGACCCGAGCTGCGGCAGTGCCGCCAGTTCGGCCGGGTCGAGCGGCGCCGACGGCGTGAAGGAGATGACGACGGACCGCGAGGCCTTGCTGATCAGACCCGCCGGGCTGTCCAGCGCGGCGACCCGGCCGCGGTCGATCACCGCGATCCGGTCGCACAGCCGCTGGGCCTCCTCCATGAAATGGGTGACCAGCAGCACCGTCACCCCGGAGTCACGGATCTCCTCGATCAGCTGCCAGGTGTCCCGGCGGGCCCGCGGATCGAGCCCGGTGGTCAGCTCGTCGAGCACCACCACCCGCGGATTGCCGATCAGCGCCAGCGCGATGAACAGCCGCTGCTTCTGGCCGCCGGAGAGCTTGCCGAAGCGGGCGGTGAGCCGGTCGGTAAGGCCGAGCCGCTCGACGAGCTGCCGCCAGTCGGCCGGGCGCGGATAGCAGGCGGAGTAGAGCTCCAGCGCTTCCTGCACGGTGAGTTTGGCCTGTAGCTCGCTCTCCTGGAGCTGGGAGCCCAGGATCTGGGTGACCCGGTCATGGTCCGCGACCGGGTCCAGCCCGCCCACGCGCACCGTCCCGCCGTCCGGGACGCGGAGACCCTCGACGCACTCGACGGTCGTCGTCTTGCCGGCGCCGTTCGGGCCGAGGACGCCGAAGATCTCCCCTTCCTCCACCGCGAAGGAGACCTCGTCGACCACGGCCCGGCCCCCGTAGACCTTGCGCAGCCCGGTGACTTCGATGATTGCCATAACCCGAGAATCCGCCCGACGCACACGGTGGCGCATCGCCCATCGCGCTCGGAACGGCATCAACCGATCGGTTGACCGGGGCCTACGACCCGCCGCCCGCCTGCCGCCCGACGGCTGTGGCTACTGCGTACGGGTGGTGTTCATCAGAAGAACGCCGATCCCGGGGCGTCGGTCCGTGAATCCTCCCATTGCGTACTCATCATAAGAAAACGCAACAGAAGTGACGCCATCAAAGCGGTGCACCGGAAGCGGCGCAACTGAAGCGAAGCAACAGAGGAAGCACAACAGAAGCAGACGCAACGGATCTCTCGGGGAGATCCCGACCGAAAGTGAGGGGCCATGGCTGCGACCAAGGTCATGAAGTTCTGGGCGGTGTGCCTTGCCATGCTGGGCAAGCTGCTGGCATCACTGGGTGTCTCCGCTGCGGCGTCGGCCGCACGCCGGGACGCCGCACTGTACGAGCGGACCCTGGGCAACGGGAACGCGGGCACCGACGCCCCGGGTGCCGAGGCCCCGGAGGCGGTGCGCTGCGCCGCGCCGGATCCCGGGCCAGGAACTCCCGCCGTGCCCGCGCCGCGCGCCGTACCGCTGTTCGGCCAACCCGACTCCGCCCGGCGGATGTTCGCCCGGCCAGAGCTGGCGCCGACGATCAAGCAGCGCATCAGCGCCGAGGCCCATGGCACCTCGCCCGGCCTGCGCAGCCGCACTCGCACCCGCACCGAGCCGCTGACGGCCGATGAGCTCACCGACTCGGCCGGGGCCGCGCCGGACCGTGGTGCCGAGGCGGACGCACGCGCAGCGGCCGTCCCGGCGGCCCGCCGTCATGCGCACACCGCTCGCGTCGTCTGAACCGGCCGGCAGCCGCTGTGCAGCCGGCCCCACCAGCCCTGCAAAGGGGCGGAACGGCGCGTGGCAGCTCTACGGAACGGATCCACCCGAAAGCGGATCCAGGCGTAACCGCTCAGGTTCGAACCGGACTTCGACGCTGAGGCCCGAGCGAGGTGCCCACGCAGAGGACGACGCAGTAGCCGGCGATGAACCTCAAGCCGGCGACGAAGCGCAGGCCGACATGTTCCACGTGAAACAGCCGCAGACGTGAACCGCACGGAGATGCCGTAACACCCACAGACGTGAACCACACACAGACTTGAACCACACACAGGCGTGAACCACCCGCGATACGCCCGGAGTTGTACCGCTCAGCCCCCGACCGGGGCGCCGGTCCCCGGACCCCCTCCCAGCTCCAGCCCGAGCTCTGCACGCAGCGCACGCGTGTCGGGCTTTCCGTTGGCAGTGAGCGGGAAGTGGTCGACGACATGGACCGCATTGGGCTGTTCGTACTCCGCCAGGTGCTCGGCGAGCCGCCGACGCCAGGTGAGCGGGGCCGCGCCATCGGGATCGGCCACCACGAAGTGCAGTGCACTGCCACGGCGCTGGTCCTCGACCGCCAGTACTTTCACCGGCCGGCCACAGGCTTCGGCACGGCGCTCCAGGCTCTCGGGGTAGAGCGTGAAGCCCAGCCGGTGCACGGCCTGGTTGCGGCCCACCACGCGCACGATGCCCTCGGCGTCGATGCTGCCCAGGTCGGCCGTCGGGTACCAGGCGTCCGGGTCGACCGGCGTGAGCGCGCCGTCCTCCTGGAGGTAGCCGGCCATCAGCCCGGGGGAGCGCACCTCGATGCCGCCGAGCTCGCCGGGGTCGGCAGCGGTGCCGTCGGGGCGCATGACGCGCAGCCGTACGCCGGGCAGCGGACGCCCGCAGCCGTGCGGTGCGTCGGGGGTGGCCAGCGCGACATTGCCGAGTTCCGTCAGACCGTAGCCGTCCAGGAGTGGGCGGCCCATTGTCGTGTGGAATGACTCGGCCAGCGGGGCGGGCAGCGGTGCGCCGCCCACGCCCCAGAGCCGTACGCCCGCGAGCCCGGCGCGTACCTCGGGGCGGCGGCGCACCACGCCGAGGAGCGAGTGATACGTGGACGGGGCGGCGTCCACGGCGGTGGCGCCGTGGGCGGCGGCCTGGCCGACGGCCGCGTCGAGCCGCTGGTAGGGGGTGACCAGCAGCGTGCAACGGGCCAGCCACCACAGCAGGATGACGGAGAGCCCGTATTGGTGTGAGAAGGGCAGCAGGGGTGCGAGGACGTCGTCCTCGCGGTAGCCCATGGCCTGGATGGTGCGCAGCGAGTTGTCGAGGACGGCCCGGCCGGGCTTGATGATGCCCTTGGGGCGCCCGGTGGTGCCCGAGGACCACAGGACGAGGGCGTCGGGGCGGCGGAACCAGGGGGCCAGGTCGACGGCGGCGGGCGGTGGCGCCGGGGCGTCGGCGGCGAGCCGCGGGTAGTGGATGACGTGCCGGTCGGGGATGCCGGGGAAGCCGGTGGCGCGGTCGGCGCCGGTAACCAGCCAGCGGGCGTGGGCCTGACGGCCGGCCGCGGCGGCGTCGGCGGCGGAGAGCCGGTGGTCGAGCGGGATGAGTGAGGTGTCCAGCTGCATCAGGGCCAGCAGCGTGACGACATAGTCGACGCTGTTGTCGCCCTGCACCAGGACCCGGTCGCCGGTCCGGAGGCCGAGCTGTCGTAAGGCGTGTGCGGCGGTTCCTGTCCGGCAGCCGAGTGCCGGGCCGTCGAGGCGGCCGGGGCCGCCGAGCGGGGCCGCGGTCCCGTCGACGAGCCGGGCGGCGGCGACCGGAGGGGCGATGGTGTCGGTCATGGGTGCTCCGATCCCGTGGTGTCGCGAGGGCGCCGGGCGGGCCGCGGTGTGGTGGCCGGGCACAGCAGCGACGAGGTGGTGGTGGCCACCCAGGCGCCGTCCGCGTCCCGGAACTCGCAGTCGAGCGTGAGGAGGGGACGGCCGGCGAGGGTGGTGGCCGCGGTGAGGCGGACGGTGGCGTGCAGGGTGTCGCCGGCGTGTGCGGGGCGGGCGTGGCGCAGCGCCTGCGCACGGTGCACGGTGCCCTCGGTGGCCGTGAAGTCCGGCCGGAGGTTCAGCAGTTGGTCCTCGGCGTCGGCGGCGAGGGTGGCCAGGTAGGTGGGTGGGGCGATGATGTCCGGGTGGCCGAGGGCGCGGGCGGCTGCCGGGTCGGTGTACGCGGGGTGGGGGTCGCCGAGCGCGGCGGCGAACGCGGCGATCCGCTTCCGCTCGATGGCGTACGGGCCGCAGCACAGGGTGGTGGGCGCCGCCGCTCGCTCCGTCATCGCCGCTCAGTCGCCGATCATGTGGTGGCCGCCGTCCGCGTGCACGATCTCGCCGGTGGTGGCGGGCAGCCAGTCCGACAGCAGGGCCACACACGTACGGGCGACCGGCTCGGCGTCCTGCGGGTCCCAGCCGAGAGGGGCGCGGGACGCCCAGCTCTTCTCGAAGGACGGGCCGTCGCCGCCGATGCCGCGCGCGGCCAGGGTGCGCAGGGGGCCTGCCGCGACGAGGTTGGCCCGTATGCCCTGGCCGCCGAGGTCGCGCGCCAGATAGCGCGAGCAGGCCTCAAGTCCCGCTTTGGCGACGCCCATCCAGTCGTAGCCGGGCCAGGCGCGGGAGGCGTCGAAGTCGACGCCGACGACGGAGGATCCGGGGCGGAGCAGCGGGCGGCAGGCCATGGTCAGGGCCACCAGGGAGTACGTCGAGGTGTGCAGGGCGGCGGACACATCGCGCCACGGGGCGGTCAGGAAGCCGCCGTCCAGGCAGTTGGCGGGGGCGTTGGCGACGGAGTGCAGGACGCCGTCGACGCCGTCGAGGTGCTCGCCGACGCGGTCGGCAAGGGTGCTGAGCTGCTCTTCGTCCGTGACGTCCAGCTCCACGACGGGGGGCTCTTCCGGCAGCCGCCGGGCGAGCCGGGCGACCAGAGTCGGCCGTCCGTAGGCGGTGAGGACGATCTTGGCGCCCTCCTCCTGGGCGAGCCGCGCCACCGCGTAGGCGATCGAGCTTTCGGTGATCACGCCGGTGATGACCAGCTGCTTTCCGTCGAGCAGACCGCTCATGCGGTTCCTCCGTGTGACTCATCATCGACTTCGGAGTCACTGAAAATAACTCAGAAGCATTGGCCTGGCATGGTCTTGAAAGGTCGCCGTTGACAACCTATCGGACCTCCAGTTGACTGGAGCAGTCAAGTGTAGTCAAGGGAATGACTCCGTGTCACGGAGGATTCCCGTGCCGCGCCGGAGCGCGTTGCTTCTCGATGACGCCGCACGCGCCGGGATGCCACGTCTGCCGGCCGGCGAGCCATGTGCGGTCGTCGGCCTCGCCGCGCCGCGGGCCCCGGCGTGCGCCGCACCCGCCCCGCACGGTCCCGGGCCGTGCCCGCGACCCGTACCGCCCGTATTCCACAGAGAGGTGACCGTCATGACAGTCCCCACCCGCGAAGAGATCGTTGCTCAACTCGCCGAGATCCTGCATGAGGTGGCCGGCGTGGTGCCGGCGACGGTGACCGAGGAGAAGTTCCTGGTCGAGGAGCTGGACGTGGACTCGCTCGCGATGGCCGAGGTCGTCGTCGTGGCGGAGGAGCGCTTCGGGATCGCGCTGCCCGAAGAGGAGATGAAGGACATGCGCACGGTTTTGGACATAGTGATCCGGGTGGAGAAGCAGCTGGCGTCCTGAGGGATGCCCCCGGCCGGTGCGCTTCTGCCGACCGCGTCCCCCGGCAGAAGCGCACCCGTACAAGGGATGTGAATAGGAGTCAGATTCCTGGCAACGGAAGGCCGGCCGCTGCTCGACTTGCGGTGTCCAGGGGGACACCGTGCCGCGACCGGGCTCACTTTGGCGAAATCTGGTAATGGCTCCGGGTAAACCGAAGTTGATTTTCGGTCGTCGCTTGTTGACGCAGGCATAGACCAGGGTTACCTTGAGGATCTCCGGAGGCTAAATCAAATCGACTCAGTGCACTGCTTTCCCGGATGTGACTGGTCCGGAAAGGAGACATGGTGCGAGGGGATCTATGCGGGGGGACCAGCCTTCCTGTGGCGCGCATTCGCTCAACCATGACGGTGACCCGGCCAACTTGCCGTCAGGGGGCCTCAGTTGGGGCCCGTCCCGCTCATCCGAATTAGCCGACGGTTGTTTGCATATATTCTCGAACGTTCCCGGTGACATTCGACGGCCCGACTGCTTAACGGCATTTCTGGGCCGGTTACTGCATTGTTCACCGGGCGATATTCCGGTGACCCGGGACGGCTTCGGACGACCGGTGTTCGCCGCACCGCCCGCCGCCACCGGCTGGCCTCCGGGCGCCCGCCTTTGCCTGGACGCCGCCACCGACGCGGGCCGGCAGTTCCTGGCCCTGACCCGGGACCTCCCCGTGGCGCTGTCCGTGCACACCGTTCCGCGCGGACCGGTCAGCGAACTGCTGCTTCCCTTCACGCCGTTGGAACGCGGCTACGTCCAGGAGGCCCCGCTGGGCCGGCGGGCGCAGCGGCTGGCCCAGCTGTGGACCCGTAAGGAAGCGGCCCTGCGGCTGACCGGACGGGGCGAGCTGGCCGCTGCCGACGCGATCGATGCGCTGAGCGGCGCGCGGGAGGGCAAGATCGTGATTCCCGGCTCCCCGGCCCACCCCGGCCGCACCGCCTACGTCCGGGATCTGCCCGCCGGCCCGCAGACCGTGGCCTGTGCGGCCACCTCCGCCCTGGCACCCGAGGTCAGGTTCTGGCGGGCGAACTCCCTTGACGGGCAGGCCGGTACGTACGGCGGCCCGGCGGTCGAGGCGGACAGCGCCGAGGCCACGGACACCGCTACGGCATGAGGACCGCGTGCGGATCCGGTCCCGCGCCCGCACGGCCGCCGGCGCTCAGCTCGCGCCAGCTCTCCAGCGCCAGCCGGAAGGCCCCGGCCTTCTCGTAGCCCTCGGCGGCCTCCTTGAAGTCGGCCTCTGCGGCCTCCTCGCCACCTTCCGCGCGGTGGGCGCGGGCCAGATGGAGCAGACAGCGGGCACGGTCGAGGGGCGTCAGCCCGGCGGCGTCGGGATCGATCGCGGCGGCATGGCCGGTGGCCTTCACCGGCTCGTTGCGGCGCAGTGCGGCGGCCGTCTCCAGGACGGCCAGCCAGGTCCTGGCGGACGGGGTGTCGATGAGCGCGGCGGCCTGCCGGGCCCGCTCCAGCAGGGCGTCGGCCTCGTCCTGACCGCCCGCCGCGAGTGCCAGCAGCGTCCGCGCGCGGGCCAGCCGCAGCCGCAGCCGCACCCCGTCCGTCGCGGCGAGCAGCTGCTCCGCCTCGGCCAGCAGCTCCAGCGCCCGGTCCGGATGCCCGCCGAGATACTGCGCACCGGCCACGGCCCACAGCGCGCTCGCCCGCAGTTCGCCGGCCGGAAGGGGTGCGACCTGGGTGTGCAGCTCCGCCCCGAGCTGCTCGGCGCGGCTCCACTCCCCGCTGTCGACGGACACGGACAGCAGCGCCACCTGGGCCTGCGCCCGCTCCGGGCGGCCGGGCTCCAGCTCGCCGGTGACCCGGACCGCCTCCTCGGCGAAGCGGACACCGTCCGCGAGGCGGCCCCCGGCGCGCAGCAGCTGGGCGAGTTCGATGGCGACGCGGGCGTGCAGCACGGGCGCGGAGCGGGTGAGGGGGTCGTCGAGCAGCCGGCGCAGTGCCGCCTCGTGACGGGCCGGGTCGTCGAGCCGCCCGAGGACGGTGGCCAGTTCCCAGCGGGCCTCCCAGCGCACCTCGTCCTGATCGGCGCCGGCCGCTTCCACCACGGACTCCAGCTGCTGCCGGGCCGCGGGCCAGTCACCGGCCAGCTGGCTGGCGCGGGCGGCCACCAACTGGCCGACCAGGCCGAGGCGCTGGGTCAGCCGGTCGCCCGGCTCGTCGGTGGCGCACAGCGCCTCGACCGTTGTGCCGAGGCGTTCGGCGATGGACCGGGCGATCTTGGCGCTGGGGATTCTGCGGCCGTTCTCGACCAGCGAGACATAGCTGGGGGAGAGATCGTCCCCGGCGAGGTCCCCCTGGGACAGACCCTGAGCGCGCCGGACGTCCCGCACTCGCTTACCGAAAGCAGGCTGCTCAATCGTCAAGAAAATCGCTCGCAGTTGAGTGGGGCGGACGGACGGTGGCAAGGCGCGGACGGCTGCGGACAGAGGGAACGTGATGACCGCGAGTCTACTCATCGGAGGTCCGCTCAGGGGCGCCTGTGGATGGTCTGGCGCCCGACAGGAGTCATTTTTTGTCACTTTCGGAGTACGCCATTCCCGTTTCCGCTGTGCGGGCATCGCGACAGCTGAGAGGCCAGCTCGGGCGGTCGGTGCCGGGGAGGGCGGGGAGGTGAGGGGGCTCGTGGACCGGCCGGAAGCGGGGCCGCTTGTCATATGGGGCAGTCGAGCGCAATGACTATGCTTGACAATAAATGACTATTGGCTGACGCTGACCCTCCATGGACTACGCCCCGAGGAGGGACATATGAGCTCCGCTCCCGCATGGCCGACCGTGGCCGCCGAGCCGGAGGACAGCACCGACAGCCGACGCGCGGCAGCCGTGCACCGGGTCCGGGACTTCCTGGTGAACGACGCCGGTACCGTGCACGATCTGCTGTGCGAGATCTCCACCCACCGCGCCGCGCGCTACGAGATCGAGTCGACCGTCGCCACCCTCGACGGGGCCCTGGACGAGGTGGCCGCCCACCGGCCCGGCCGGGTCCCCCGGCTGGCCGCCTTCATGCCGTCGAACGTCATCCTCTACTCCTACGCCCTCTACCTCCTGGTCCCCGCGCTCTACACCGACCGGCTGGTCTTCCGTCCCTCCAGCCGCGTCAAGGACCAGATGCACCGGCTGCACACCCTGCTCGCCGAGCAGCACGGTCTGCCCATCACCCTCAGCGGCGCCAGCCAGCGGGAATTCCTGCACGATCACGTACGCCCCGCCGATGTCGTCGTCTTCACCGGCGCCTACGCCAACGCCGAACAGATCCGCGCCCAGCTCTCCCCCGGGCAGCTCTTCCTCTTCCTCGGCTCCGGCGTCAACCCGTTCGTCGTCGCCCCCGGCGCCGATGTCGAGCAGGCGGCCCGCGACGCCATCGCCATCCGGGTCCTCAACACCGGCCAGGACTGCCTGGGCCCCGACCTGTTCACCGTCCATGAGTCGCTGCTCGACCCCTTCGTCGACGCCCTGGTCAGCGAGTTGAAGGGGCTGCGCTACGGCCCGTACTCCGACCCGGACGCCGATTTCGGGCCGATCTTCTACGAGAGCGCACTGGAGGACGGCGCGCAGTTCCTCGCCCGTAACCGCGGCGGCATCGTGCACGGCGGGCACGTCGACTTCCGTGCCCGGCGGCTCGACCCCACCGTCGTCGTCGGCGAGGAGGTCACTCCGCGCACCCACGTACCGGAGTTCTTCGCCCCGATCTTCAACATCGCCGGTTACCGCGACCAGGACGCCCTCGCCGCGACCCTCACCACCGGCATGTTCACCGAACGCGCCCTGGGCTCCAGCGTCTACGGCCACGCCCCCGGCCTCGTCGAGGCGCTGCGTCGGCGCACCACCGTCACCCTCGACACCACGTTGCTGTCCATCGACGACGGCAACGCCCCGTTCGGCGGTTACGGCCGGATGGCCAACTACATCTTCGACGGCGAGGAAGTGCGGGCCGAGCCCGTGCTGATCTCCAAGGCCGTCGCCGCCCACGGTCCGGGAGCCGGCCGATGACCTCGTACACCCACCCCACCGCCTGGGCCGCGATCGCCGACCACCTCCACCACCTGGGCACCGACGTGGTGTTCGGGCTGCCCGGCGACGACATGGCGCTGCTCGGCGAGCTGGAGCGTTCCGACACCACCGTGGTGCTCTGCCGGGACCAGCGCAACGCCCTGTTCATGGCGACCGGTTACGCGCTCGCGTCGGGCCGCCCCGGCGTCTGCGTGATCGGCAAGGGCCCGGCGCTGACCAATGCGCTCACCGGCGTCCTGGAGGCGCGCTCCGCCGCCGCACCGCTGATCCTCATCGCCGACGGCACCCGGCTCGACCGGCTCGGCACCGGCGCCTTCCAGGAGCTCGACCAGCTGACCGCGGTCCGCCCGTACGTGAAGTGGGCGGCCCGCGTCGACCACACCGAGCGGCTGCCCGGCGCCCTGGAGAAGGCCGCCGCGCTCGCCGTCAACGGCGCTCCGGGGCCGGTCTACCTGGAGCTCGCCGAGCAGATCGCCGCCGAACCGGTCACCCGCAGCGGGCCGTGGCGTCCGGCCACGCCCCAGCGGCCGGCCCCCGACCCGGACGCGCTGGCCGCCACCGCGGCGCGAATCGCCGCCGCCGAGCGGCCGTTGCTGCTGGTCGGCGGCGGCGCCCGGCACCGCAACACCGGCCGCCGCATCGAGCGCTTCGCCGAACGGATCGGCGCCGGTCTCTTCAGCACCGCCTCAGGACGCGGCACGGTCGCCGAGGACCATCCGCTCCACTGCGGCGTCAGCGGCCTCTACACGGTCGCCCCGATGGACGCGCTGTGGCGCGAGGCGGACCTCGTCATCGCGCTGGGCAGCCGGCTGGAGGAGACCGCCACCTTCGGCTGGCCGGATGATGCCGCCCAACTCCCGGTGATTCAAGCCGTGTTGGGGGAGGAGAGCCTGACCATGGAGCGGCCCGGCGCCCATGTGCTGGGTGACGCCGGACGGATCGTGGACGGCTGGGCGGGGCTGCTGGCCGGTCACCGGCCCGCCGACGCCTGGCCGGCGCGGGTCCGTGCGGCGCGTGCCGCGCTGGTGCAGCGCGCCGCGGACCGCGCCGAGGAGGCCGCCAAGACGGTGACCGACGGGGCCGTGCCGGTCGCCCGGGTGCTGGCCGCCCTCGACCGCGCCGTCCCCGCCGACCGGGTCCTGGTCCAGGAGAACGGCCTCCAGGACATGTGGTCGTACTTCTTCCCGCACTGGTCGCTGGGGTCCGGCGGCGGCTCCGTGGTGCCCAGCGAGCAGACCCCGCTCGGCTTCGGCGCGGCCGCCGCGGTGGGCGTACGGCTGGCCGAGCCGGCCGGGCGGCCGGTGGTCGCGGTGGTCGGCGACGGCGCCTTCAACCTCTTCCGCAGCGAGCTGCCCACCGTCGCCGACGCGGGCGCCGCCGTCCTCTATGTCGTCCTCGACAACGGCGGCTACGGCTGGCTCCAGTCCAACCTCGACCGGGTGTCCGGTACCGGCTCGCGCTTCGCCTTCACTCGCCCCCGCCCAACCGGAACCGAGGGCCTGACCAGCGCTTATGGCCTGGGCTACCGACGGGTGACGGACGCCGACGAGCTGGCCGGGGCGCTGGCGGACGGCTGGCGGCAGGTCGCGGCCGGGACCACCACCGTGGTGGAGGTGGCGGCCGCGCTCGCCGACACCCCGCCGGGGATGACCGCCTCCGCGGGGGACTTCCCGGAGCGGGAGGGCCCTCAGCCGGACGGGGCGCCCTAGGGGGAGACACCCCCAGGGGTCGTTCCTGTCGCCGGACCCTCACCACGGTGGCCGGTCGCCTGCCGAGGCGGAACCCGCCCGGCGGCGCGGCGCCACGACGGTGAGGGTCCGGCCGTATGCGAGAGGGCGGGCAACGCCCCTTACCCCCCGCCCCGGGGGGAGAGGGTTGCGTGCCCGGCCTCCTGCGGCCCGGGGGTGGCCGGAGGAGGCCGGGCACGTCTTCTTCGTACGGAGGGAGCCACGCCGAGGGCGTGCCGGGGGAGGTACTCCGCTCCGTACGGGATCGGGTGTCAGGTCTTGGTGCGGAACTTGGCGATGGCCGGCGGGGCGGTGAGCGCGGTGAGGGCCGCCGACCACACCAGCGTCCAGAACACCGGGCCGGCCACCGGGCCCTCGCCCAGGGCGAGTCCGCGGGCCGCGTCGGCCATGTGGGTCAGGGGGTTGAAGCGGGTGAAGGTCTGGAGCCAGTCCGGCATGGTCGCGGGCGGCACGAAGATCGAGGAGGCGAATTGCAGTGGGGTCAGCACCACGACCGAGAGCCCCTGGATGGCCTGAGCGGTGCGCAGGGTCAGGCCCAGCAGCATGAAGCCCCACACCAGTGAGGTGCCGAAGACGGCGGTCAGGGCGACCGCGGCCAGCAGGCCCGGCCAGTGTCCGGTGAGGTCGAAGCCGAGCAGCGCGCCGAAGACGAGGAGCACCGTGATGGCGACCAGCATCCGGCCGGTCTCCACCACGACCTTGGCCAGCAGCACCGAGGAGCGGGCGATGGGCATCGTGCGGAAGCGGTCCATCACGCCCGTACGGAAGTCGTCGTTGACGCCGACGCCCACGGCCATGGCGATGGTCATCCCGAGAATCACCATCAGCCCGGGGATCAGGAAGGTGGTGTACTGCGCGCGGTCGCCGCCGGCCCCGATCGCGCCGCCGAAGACGAAGACGAACAGCCCGGTCAGCACGATCGGCATCAGCAGTGCGTCGGTCATCGACGTCGGGTTCTGCCGGATCTGGAGGAGATTGCGGCGGGCCAGCGCGCCGGTGTGCCGCACCGTGGCCCGCAGGCCTATCCGCGGCTCGTCGAGGAGCGGGGCGGACGGTGCGGGGCGGGGCAGTACCTGAGGGGACGTCACGGATTCTCCTCGGCTCAGGCCCGGCTGCGGCGCTCGTCGAGCCACTTCTGCCAGTACGTGCGGCGGTCGCTGTCGGGGTGGGCGACGATGATGTCGCCGAGGACGGCGGAGCCGTTGATCCGTACGAGCGGGGTGATGGCCTCCGGGCCGGCGTGCTCCCGGGTCAGATTGCGCAGATCCCCGAGGACCTTGGAGCAGTTCATCTCGACCCGGACGCCTTCCGGCAGCAGCAGGTGCACATCGCCGACGAGCGCGCGGGCCTCGATGGTCAGCTCGCCGGTGGACGGTGCCGGGGAGGCGCACAGGTCGAGGGTCACATCTCCGAAGACCGCGGTCGCCGCGATGCCGTGCTCCAGCACGGGACTGTGGTGGACGAGGTCGCCGAAGGTGGCGCGGAAGGTGCGCTGTCCGGTGCCGGTCCCCGCCGAGGCGGGGGGTGTCACGTGCGGCAGATCCTCGCCGACGGACATCAACTCGGCGCGGGTACGGGCCAGATAGGCGGCCTCGGAGCGCTCGGCCAGCTCCTCCAGGGTTAACCGGCCCTCGGCGGTGGCCTCGCGGAGCCGTTCGACCATGGTCTCGCGCTCGGCGTCCGAGGCCAGCACCGAGGGCGACGAGGTGTGCGGGGACGCCACATCCTTGTGCAGATCGGGGCGTTGGGGCTGCGTCATCTGTGGTGCCTCCGCGGAGTCCGGCGGTGGTGGGGCGCTTGCGGCCTCATCCGACCACGACGCCGCGGGGGTATGCATCGCCGTGCGGTAGTACATCGAAAGGTTGACCCATGGCGCCGCCGCACACAGTTCGGTGTACCCGGCGGCCGGTTTTCCGTTGTGCGCACCGGCCTCTCACGAGGGGGCTCCGCACAATGCGCCGAGCCCCCTCGAAATGATCTCGGCGGGCCCGGTGAAGACGAGTGAAGGAATCCGAATATCGGTCGACTTCTTCTTGACTGCTTGGTAAAGTACCGACCACTCATTGTGACTCGCCGTTTTGATGCAGTCGGCCGGAGTCATCCACTGTTCGAAATCCGGAGGGCTTGTCGAATGCCTGAGCTGGCGGACACCGGGAGGAGAATCAAAGAGCTCCGGGTCGGCGCTGGAATGACCCAGCACGACCTTGCCGGGTCTGAAATGTCGTCCAGCTACATCTCGCTCGTCGAACGCGGGAAGCGTATTCCCAGCGGCCGGGCACTCAAGATCCTGGCGGAACGCCTCGGGGTCGGCGTGGACGAAATATCCGGCACCGCAGAGCAGGCCGAAACCACCAGCCGGGTCCGTAGGCTCGACCTCGTCGGACGATTGGTGGCGGCGCGCAGGCAATGGGACGGCGGGGACGCCGTGGGTGCGCTGTCCGAATTCCGCGCACTGGCCGAGATGGAGCCGGGCGGCCGGCAGGACGACGTATTCACCGAGGCGCAGCTCGCCATTGCCGAAATACTGGGCACGCTCGGCCGCGCCGACGAGGGCGCCGAGGTCCTGCTGCGGATGCTGGACGCCCCGGCTCCCGCGCCCTTCGCCGAGCCCCGGCTGCGCGCCCTGATCGCGCTGGCCGATCTGCTGGAGTCGGCCGGCCGGGTCCAGGACGGGCTGCGCTACGCCCTCACCGGCTCCCTCGAATGCGCCGGTCAGCGCCCCGGCACCGGGTTCCACTCGCTGCTGGTCCTCGAAGTGCTCACCCGCTGCGCGTATTGGAGCGGCTGCCCGGACTGGGCTCCCGACACCGACCATGGCCGGCCCTCGGCGGACGGGGTGCTCCCCGGGCCGCGCGCCGCCATCGATCTGCACCGGGCGCTCGACCTGCGCGACCGGGGCGAGGTGGAGCGTGCCGCCGCCCTGCTGGGGGAGTGTGGGCGCCGGGTGACCCCGGGCGCCGGCTTCCCGCTCTGGGAGAAGGTCAACGGGCATTACGCCCTGCTGTTGCTGCACCGCGGTGAGACGGCGGAAGCCCGCAGCATCGTCGAGCGCGGCCTGGTCGTGGCCTCGGTGGCGCAGGAACCGGAGTTCCCGCTCTGGCTGACGACCGCGGACGCGGTCCTTGCGGAGGCGGCCGGTGACAGCGGCCGGGTCCTTGCGCTGGGCGAGCTGCTGGCCGCGCTGCCCGATACGGGCCGCAGCCATGAGAAAGCCGCCGCGCTCCTGGAGATCGCGGCGGCATGCGAGCGGGTGGGGGACCGGGAAAGGGCGGCCGGGCACTTCCGGTATTCCGCGGAGCTGTTCCGGCGGGCCCAGGCGTACCGGCACGCCGAGCGGGCCCGGGAACGGCTGGCGGACCTCCTCGAAAAGCGGGACTGACGACCGCCGGGGCCAAAGTGCCGCGGCGGCGAAAATGCCGTTATTGCGCGCAATGCGCGTTTATTTATTAGCTTTCTTTCCCAATCCCAGTAGCGCGAACAAGGCCTCTGCGCCACCGATGATGGCCAGGATCAGCCCGGCCTTGTGAAGCGAAACGATCGGGGTCTCCACTTCCTTTGTGGTCAGCCATAGGACCAGACCTACGATCGCCAGAACAATACCTACGGCAATACCCTTCATGAGTTCCCCTCGTTCCTTGTGATGGTGTCGGTGCTCGTTGTACGGACCAGCGTCCCGTCCGCCCGGCACATTCGGATCATCCGCAGGTAGGCACTTTCCACCCCGCGGTCTGTCACTTTCTATGTACTCCCGGCCCGACCAGAGGGCGGCGCGGGGCGGCACGGAGGCGGCGTGCCGGGCGGCAACGGGGCGGTCAGGGGCAGCCAGGGGGCGCGGTAGGGGCGCCCCGCGCCCGCCCCGCGCCCGCCCGGCACCTGCCCCGTCAGTGCCCCGCCGGCGCCCGCCGGCGCCCCGGCCTTGTCCGTTGCCGTCCCCTCCGGACGCACCCCGCAACCGGTCAACCCCAGTCATCTGCCTGCCATAGTCAATTTTCGTGACTCGGCCAGTCATGCTCCTGAGAGCGTTTCCGCTGGTGCGAGGCCTGGTGGTCGGCAGAAGCGCGCCGCGTTGACTGACCTTCTTCCGTGAAAGCTGTTGACAGCACAATGACTCACCTGTCATGTTTCTGGTCATGAGGACGCCCCAAGCGTGACAACGGGGCAGAAAAGTAGGAGGCGAGTTCCATGGAGTTGCGCGAGGATCGGCGGCGCGTTGTCGTCACCGGCTGCGGCGTGGTGTCCCCCGTGGGAAACACCACCGCGGACTTCTGGGCCGCTCTCCTGGCCGGCCGTAGCGGCCTCGGTCCCGTCACCCGCTTCGATGCCTCGGACCTTCCGGTCCGTATCGGCGGGGAGGTCACCGATTTCGACACGACCGGCTACCTCACCCCGCAGGAGGCCCGGCGCAGCGACAGCTTCACCCAGTACGCGGTGGTCGCCGCCGCCCAGGCCCTGCGGGCGGCCGGCCTCGAACCGCCGGCCGGCATCGACCCGTACCGCTTCGCCGCGGTGATCGGCTCCGGCTACGGCGCCGCCCACGCGATCCAGCAGCAGTACGACGTCCTCAAGGAGAAGGGCCCGCGGCGGGTCTCCCCGTACCACTCGGTCCTCACCGCCATCGACCACCCGGCCAGCCTGCTGTCCATCAAGTACGGGATCAACGGCCCCAGTTGTGCGGTCTCCGCGGCCTGTGCCACCGGCGCGGTGGCCATCGGCGAGGCGACCGAGCTGATCCGCGCCGGCCGCGCCGATATCGCCCTGGCCGGCGGCGCGGACGATTCACTCACCGCCACCGACCTGGCCGGCACCGCCAACGCGCAGGCCCTCTCCCGCCGCAACGAGGACCCCGAAGGAGCCAGCCGGCCCTTCGACCGGGACCGCGCCGGCTTTGTGATGGCCGTCGGTGCCGGCGTCCTGACCCTGGAGGAGGCCGGGCACGCCGAGCGCCGCGGCGCACCGATCCTCGCCGAGGTGGCCGGGTACGCCGCCACCACCGACGCCCATCATGTGACCGCCCTCGACCCGACCGGCGCCGGAGCCATCCGCGCCGTGCGCGGTGCGCTCGCCGACGCGGGCCGGGCCCCCGAGGAGGTCGGGCAGGTCAGTGCCCATGGCACCGGCACCGTGCAGAACGACCGCATCGAGGCGGCGATCCTGCGCGAGGTGCTCGGCCCCGATCAGCTGCCCCGTACGCCGATCACCGCCGTCAAGAGCATGACCGGGCACATGCTCGGTGCGTCCGGGGCCGTCGAGGCCATCGCCGCGGTGCTCTCGCTGCGGGACCGCAAGATCCCACCGATCCGTAACTGCGACCACCCCGAGGAACCGGATCTCGACCTGGTGGTCAAGGGTGCCCGCGACTGGGACGGTGACGTGGTGCTGAGCAATTCGTTCGGATTCGGCGGCCACAACGCCGTACTCGTACTGACCCGCTACACAGGCTGAGGAGGGAGACGCATCATGCAGGGACGACTGGTGACCTTGGAATGGCCCGGCGACGACGACTGGGCCGCGATCGCCTCCTGGCTGCGGCCCGGCTCGCCGGCCGCCGTGCTCAGCGGGGACTGGGAACTGCTGGGCGCCGCCGAGGTCGAAGCGGCCAACCGCTCGGGGCGGGTCCACCATCTGGTGATCCGTACGAAGGACGGCGACGGCATCGGCACCGTCAGCTACCAGCGCAGCGGCCGGATCGGCGGCTTCACGGTCGGCGGCGCGATCGGCTCCCCCGAGCTGTGGCGCCGCGGCTACGGCGCGGAGGCGGTCGTCCTGCTCGTCGACTACCTCTTCCACCAACTCGACGCGCACCGGGTGCAGGTCACGACCGCCGGCTACAACAAGGGCATCATCCGGCTGATGACCAAGACCCCGTTCGTGGTCGAGGGCATCCTGCGCGACCACTGCTATCTCGACGGCGCGTATCACGACTCGATCGTGTGGGGGCTGCTCCGCGACGAGCACTACGCCTCGCTGAAGCCCAGCGACGGCAACCGCGTACTGGCCGTCGGACTCGAAGACTTCGTGGACGGGGACGACAAGGCCCAGGCCCGCGCCGTCCTCGCCGAGCATCTGACGACGACCGGGCGCACCGCGCTCGCGGAGTTCCTGGACGACGCCCCCGCACAGCACGACGGGGCCACGCCCGGCACCGCCGCCCGTGCCGACGGACTCCATGACACCGCCCGGACCGACGAGCCCGTCCCGGCCCCCGCCGCCCCCGCGCGAGGTGCCGCATGAGAGACGGCGCCGAGAGCTTCGCCCTGGCCGACCGCACCTTCTTCGACTGGCCCGGCAACTGGGACCTGGAAGCCACCCGCTTCCCCGCCCCGCCGCTGCCCGACGGCTGGACCCGCGACGACAACGACGCCTGGACCTTCTGCCGCCCGCCCGAGGACCACCTCCCCGACCAGGGCTGGAAGATCCACGTCAGCGCGGCCCAGGAGGACGCCCACCGCACCCTCGCCGATGTCGCCGCCTACTGCACCCGGCACGGCATCGCCTTCAAGTACCTCAAGAGCGCCAACGTCTTGCGAGCCCTGAGCCGCAAGTACGCCCAGCGCTCCTCCGCCGGCAAGCTCCTGACCGTCTACCCCGTGGACGAGGCCGAGCTGGCCCGCACCCTCGAAGGTCTGGACGCGCTCGTCGGCGGCCGGCCGGGCCCGTACGTCCTCACCGATCTGCGCTTCCGCGAGGGCCCGCTGTACGTACGCTACGGCGGCTTCCGCACCCGCTACATGGAAGACGCCGACGGCGAGCTGGTGACGGCCTTCCGGCGCCCCGACGGCACACCGGAACCGGACCGCCGCGCCCCGGTCTTCCACACCCCCGACTGGGTGGCGACACCGGACATCCTCAAGGACTCGCTGGCCGCCCGGCAGGCCGTGGACGACTTCCCGTACCGGATCACCGGTGCGCTGCACTTCTCGCACGGCGGCGGCGTCTACCGCGCCGAGCCGGCCGGCGACCACGCCCTCGGCGCCGGGGAGCGCAGCGTCGTCCTCAAGGAGGGCCGGCCGTACTCGGGTACGGACGGCGTCGGCCGCGACGCGGTCGCCCGGCTCGCCCATGAGCACCGGATTCTGGCGAAGCTGGCCGGACTGCCCGGTATCCCCCGCACCTTCGGCACCTTCCAGGTCCGCGACCACCTGTTCCTGGTCCTGGAGGAGGTCGAGGGGCAGGACTTCCAGTCCTGGCTGGCCGGGATCTATCCGCTGACCGTGCCCGAACCCGACGAGGCGGCCGTGGCCGCCCACCGGGACCGCGCCCTGGCCCTGTTCGGCCGGATCGAGGCGCTGATCGCCTCGGTGCACGGGCGCGGGGTCCGCATCGGCGATCTGCACCCGGGCAACTTCATCATCCAGCCCGGCGACATCCCCGTCCTGCTGGACTTCGAGGTGGCCGACGCGATCGACCTGGCCACCCCCAGCAGCCTCGGCGCCCCGGGCTTCCACCGGGCCGACGCCACCGGCGCGGACGGTGACCACTACGCACTGGCCGCCATCGCGCTGTGGCTGTTCCTGCCGCTCGCCGCGCTCGGCGGGCTGGCCCCCGACAAGGCGTCGGCGCTGCTCGACACCGCGGCACGCCGGTTCGGCCTCCCGGGCGACCTGGTGGCACGGCTGGCCCCGCAGCTCGCCCCCAACGACAACACGACCTCCCCGCTCCGCAGCGCCCCAGGGGCGTTCCCACCGCCCGATGTGCTGGCCTCGATCGGCCGCGGGCTGCGCGACAGCGCCACCCCGCACCGCACGGACCGGCTGTACCCCGGTGACTTCGCCCAGTTCGCCGAGGGCGGCGCGGGCTTCGGACACGGCGCGGCCGGCGTCCTGTGGGCCCGCCACACCGTCCTCGGGGAACGCGACGAGGAAGGCGCGGCCTGGCTGCGCGCCGCCGTCGACCGGGTCCCCGCCGAGCGGACCGGCTTCTATGACGGCCTGCACGGAATGGCCTATGTCTTACGGGAGCTGGGCGACGACGAGGGGGCCCTGCGCGCCCTCGACCGGGCCGCGGACCGGCTCTCCGTACGCCACTGCCCCAGCCTCTACCGCGGCCTGTCCGGCGTCGGCCTGAACCTTCTGCACTTCGCCGACGCGCTGGACAGCGACGCCCTGCGGCAGCAGGCCCTCGGCCTCGCCGACCGGGTCACCGAGCGGCTCGCGGCGGCCCGCACCGAGCCCGTCGAGCACAAGCGCCGACGCGGCTCCACCCACGCCGCCGGGCTGATGTACGGCTGGTCGGGACCGGCGCTGTTCCTGCTCCGCGCCCACCGGGCCACCGGCGACCGGGGCCTGCTGGACGAGGCGGTCCGGGCCGTCCACCGCGACCTCGACCGCTGCGCGTCAGGACCGCAGGACACCCTTCAGGCCGACGAGGGATTCCGGCTGCTGCCCTATCTCGACAACGGCAGCGCGGGCATCGCCCTCGTGGCGGCCGAACTCCTGCGCCACCGCGACGACGCGCGGATCCGCGAGGCCCTGCCGGCCCTGCTGCGGGCCTGCTCCTCCGACTTCGTCATCGAATCGGGGCTGTGGGGCGGACGCGCCGGACTGATCGGCACCCTCGCCACGTTGCGCGAGTGGGTCCCGCTGCCCGCGGAGACCGCCGAGCGGCAGCTGCGCCGCCATCTGACCAACCTTCACCAGCACGCCATGACGCTGAACGGCGCGACGGTCTTCCCCTGTGACGGCCGGGCCCGGATCTCCATGGACGTGGCCACCGGCGGGGCCGGCGTACTGCTGGCCCTCGGCGCCGCCGAACGGGGCACCGAACTGCTCCCGTTCCTCACCGACTCGCGGTCCGCCGCGGCCGTTCACTCGGCCGCCCCGGAGCGCGCCCGCGGCGCCCATGGCGCCGCGACCCCCGCCGCCCCGTCCGGGACGGCGGGCACTGCGGACAACGGAAGGGAGGTGTCGTAAATGACCATCATGGATCTTCAGGGTCTGGAGGTGCCGGGCGAGCGTGAGGCCCAGGCGCTCGGCTCCACCGTCAGCACCGGCTGCTGATGTGACGCCGGCGGGCCGTGCACCGCAATGTCCGTCCCGCCGGCTCCAGGTGTCCCGCAACGGCACCTGGGACATCAGCTCCGCTGTCCACCGTTCCTGCTCATCCCCGAAGGGAGGTGTCGCAATGACCATCATGGATCTTCAGGGTCTGGAGGTGCCGGGCGAGCGTGACGCTCAGGCGCTCGGCTCCACCGTCAGCGGCGGCTGCTGACACCGAGTTCGGTGTCCTCTACGCACTGTACGCACCCGGATCGGACAACGGAAGGGAGGGGTTCGAGATGAGCATCATGGATCTTCAGGGTCTGGAGGTGCCGGGCGAGCGTGACGCCCAGGCGCTCGGTTCCACCGTCAGCGGCGGCTGCTGACACGGCGCCCGGTGGTCCCGTGCTTCGCGCACGGGCCACCGGGCCCCCTTTTGTGCGTGTACCCCACGTCCGGACAGCGGCCAACGGACGGAGTCCAGTTGAACGACCACACGGGCCCGGCCCGCTCCCTCTGCATCATCGGCTGCGGCCCGCGCGGCGCCTCGATCGTCGAGCGGATCCTCGCCAACGTCCCGGCCCTGTACGGCGACCGGCCCCTGGATCTGCACATCGTCGATCCGTACCCGCCGGGTGCCGGCCGCACCTGGCGCACCGGCCAGTCCGGCCTGCTGTGGATGAACTCCGCCGCCGAGCAGGTCACGATGTACCCGGACGAGAGCGTGGAGTGCGACGGGCCGCCGCGGCCCGGCCCCACGACCGCCGGCTGGCTCGACGCCCCGCTCCACGACGGCGCCTACGCCGCCCGCCGCGACCAGGGCCGCTACCTGCGCCACTTCTTCGCGACCGTGACCCGTGAACGGCCCGCCTCGGTACGGCTGTACGTCCACCGGGCCCGGGTGACCGATCTGCGGCGCACCACCGCCGACGGGGCGGCACCGGACGGGCGGGGCCGCCAGCAGGTGATCCTCGACTCCGGCGAACCCCCCTTCCTCGCCGACCGGGTGGTGTTCGCCCAGGGCCATACGGAGACCCTCGCCGCCCCCGTGCCGGCCGGCCTGACCCGGATCGGCCCCGGGCCCGCCGACGCGGAGGCGCTGGAGCGCATCCCGGCCGGTGCGCCCGTCGTCGTCCGCGGCCTCGGTCTGGTCTTCATCGACTGTCTGGCGCTGCTGACGGAGGGCCGCGGCGGCCGCTTCACGCGCACCCGGGACGGTGCGCTGCGCTATCTGCCGTCCGGACGCGAGCCGCGGCTGTACGCCGGCTCCCGCCGGGGCGTTCCGCTGCCGCCCAAACCGGCCAAACCGGCGCCCGCGGCACCGGCCACGGCCCCGGCCGCCGCCCCCCGCTTCGCCACCGTCGACGCCTGCCGCGCCCGGCTGTACCGGCCCGGCGCCTCCTTCGCCCGCGATGCCTGGCCGCTGGTGGTGGCCGAACTGGGCTGGTGCCACTACCGCGCGCTCTTCGCGGAACAGCCCGCTCGTACCCGTATGAGCTGGCAGGACTTCGACGCCCAGTACGCCGTGCTGATCACCGACGCCGACCGGCTGGCCAAACTCGCCCGTGCCGCGGTGCCCGACCCCGCCGACCGCCTCGACCTGGACCGGCTGGCCGCGCCGCTGGCCGGGCTGCGGTTCGCGGGCACCGAAGACCTCCAGCGGCAGCTGCGCGGCCACCTCGCCGAGGTGCTGCAACGCCGTACCGGACCGGCGCGCGGTGTCGACACCGCCCTGGTCGACGCCCTCCAGCGGGTCGGCTCGGTCATCGAGGAGCTGTGGCGGTCCGGGGGCCTGGACGCCCACCATGTCGCGGCGGCGCTGCGGCACTTCGCGCTCGGTACGTACCTCAGCTCGGGCCCGCCGCCGCTGCGCGCCGCACAGCTGCTGGCGCTTGCCGAGGCGGGGATCGTGACGTTCGTGGGGCCCGAGATGCGGGTCGTGGCCCTGGACGGGGACGGGGACGAGGCGGGGGACGGGGCCGGGGAGCGCGCCCCGGGCGGCGCGGTCTTCCGCGCGAGCAGCCCCGCCGTGCCCGGTGCCGTGCACGAGGCGGCCGTCCTGCTCGACGCCCGCCTTGCGGCTCCCGACCCGGACCGGGTCACCGACCCCCTGCTGCGCGCCCTGCTGTCCCGCGGCGAGCTGGCCCAGGAGCACACCGAGGACGGAGCGGGCGGCATGCTGCACCTGTCCGGCGCGGGTCTGCATCCCGTCGATGCGTACGGCGCCGTGCACCGGGACCGGATCATCGCCGGACCGGCCCAGTTCCCCCGTCCGCACACCAACGCCGTCTACTTCCGCCAGAACGACGCCCTGGCGCGCGGACTGCTCACCGACGGGTGACGCCGGGGGCCGCACCCCCCCGCGTCCGGCCCCCTTCAGCCCTGCAGGGAGATCCCGTGCTGCTGCGCCAGAATCGCGGCCTGCACCCGGCTGCGCAGATGCAGCTTCGACAGAATGCGGCTGGTGTGCGTCTTCACGGTGCCCTCCGCGAGGTTGAGGGTCTCGGCGATGGCGCTGTTGGGCAGCCCGCGGGCGATACAGGCCAGCACCTCCAACTCCCTTTTGGTGAGGGTGTCGAGGGCCTGTGTGGCGCCGTCCGGCAGCGTGGGGCCGGTCGCCGGCGGCCGGCCGGCGAACTCGGTGATCAGGCGCCGGGCGATGGCCGGGGTGAGGAACCCGTCCCCGTACGCCACCTCCCGTACCGCGCTGACCAGTACGGCCGGTTCCGCGTTCTTGAGGATGAAGCCGCCGGCGCCGGCCCGCAGCGCCCCGAAGATGTACTCGTTGAGGTCGAAGGTGGTCAGCACCAGCACCTCCGCGAGCCCGCGCTCCACGATCCTGCGGGTCGCGGCGACCCCGTTGAGCTGCGGCATCTGCACGTCCATCAGTACGACATCGGGCCGCAGTTCGGCGGCCATCCGGACCGCCGTGGCACCGTCACCGGCCTCACCGACCACCGTGATGCCCGGGTCGGTCTGCAACACCAGGACCAGCCCGGACCGTACGGCGGCCTGGTCATCGGCCACCAGCACCCGTATGCCCTCGGGCCTGTCCACCGGAGCCTGGGCCGGCGCACCCGCCGGCCCGCCCCTCCGCTCGTCCGTCACTAAGTCCTCCACTGGCTGCGCCACCTTTCTCGTCAGGAGTTCTGGGTCAGCGGGAGCACGGCCCGCACCCGCCAGCGCCCGGGGGCGGTGCGGTCGGGTCCCGCGTCGAAGATGCCGCCGACCAGGGCGGCCCGTTCGGACATCCCGGCGAGCCCGGCGCCCGCTCCGGTGGTCAGCTGCGCCACGGGGCGCTGCCGGGCCCGGCCGTCGGGGCGGGTCAGCGGGCTGTCGACCGAGATGGTCAGCTGCTCGGCGCCGGCCTCGCAGCGGATCCGCACCCGCCCCGCCGAGGCATGCTTGAGGACGTTGGTCAGCGCCTCCTGCACGATGCGGTACGCCGTCACCTCGATCACCGAGGACACCTCGGGAAAGCTCTCGGGGAATTCGGTGTGCAGGGTCAGCGCCGCCGCGTCGGCGGCCGGACGGGCCTGATCGACCAGTGCCCCCAGCGCGTTCAACTGTGGCCGGTCCCAGTCGTCGTCCACCCCCCGGTCGGACCGCAACAGCACCACCATCCGCCGCATTTCGGCCAGTCCTTGCACACTGTTCTCGCGTATCACCGCGAGCGCCCGCAGCACCGGATCCTCCTCGGCCGCCCCGTCCTTCCCTCCTTTCGCCTCGGTCAGGGAGAGCACGGCGCTGGAGTGGATGGCGATGGCGCTGAGGTGGTTGGCCACCAGATCGTGCAGCTCACGGGCCATACGGGTGCGCTCGGTCTGGAGCACGGTCTTGCGGTCCAGCTCTGCCAGCCGGTTGATCTGCGCGGCTCGCTGCCGCTCGGCATCGGCCCGCTCCTTGTGGTTGCGGATCAACACCCCGGTCCATACGGGGGAGATGAGCAGCAGCGCGACGATGACACCGGTCGTCACCCCCTCCGAGCGGTCGCCGGTGAGGACGAGGAAGACGGTGGTGGCGAGGGTGGCCGCGATGGTCCCGACCTGAAGCACCCGGCACAGCCACGGGGCTCCGTACAGCGCTGCCGCATAGAGCAGGTCCGTATAGACCAGGAGGGGGCCCAGGCCGCCGCTGGAGGTCGTCTCCACGGTGACGGTGAGGGTGCCGACGGCGACCGCGGCCGGCGGCAGGGTGCTGCGCAGGGCGGTCGCGGCACACAGCACGAGCACCGGCAGGACGGCCTGCCAGGCGGGGATATCGCCCCCCATGACCCGTGGGCCGCCCACGACATACAGGATCAGGCAGCCGGCAAAGAAACCGACTGCCAATCTGATGTCACGGAGCGGTATGGGGCGGCGGCGCGCGTGCGTACTTGTGAAAAGACGTAACCACACATGAGGACAGTACTTCGGTGCGTTGCCCGTTTTCCTGGCCCTGGCGCCCGAATTTGGGTCTCTCCCTCGTACATCGAAGTATGTAGCCGTACATCAGCAAGAGGGATGACTCGAAGGCTCCGGAGGATCTGCAAACCTTGGGCTGTCTGTATCGATCGATGTAGGCGAAAAAGGGGGAGACCCATCGCATGACGGGCCGTGACTCACCCAGTACGGCCTCGGCACCGCTCAACTGTGGAGGACGGAAAGTACGTGGAAACGAACGCCGCTCTTCTCGAACTCTGTCCGGAGCCCCTTGTCCAGGGGGTTCCTGACCACCGGCAGCATCCCGGCCAGGCTCGCCGGGGGCCGCTGGCCGCTGCGCCCGCAACTGCTCACGATCACCCGGACGTCCTGTCCACGCCCGTCCCCATATTCGTCGTCCCCTTAGGATCCACCCCCGCCGGCGGATCCGGAACGGGGCTGTCCCCCGACGACTGCCGGCGGCTCAACGGCCACTCCAGAGCCACGCTCGACGGCACGTCCCGCAGCCGGCTGCTGGGCCGGCTTCCCGACCGGGTGAGCGCCGCGATGGCCGCCGCCACCCACTGGCAGCTGTACGGCACCCGCGGCCTGCTGGTCGTGGCCTGCGGCGACGACGCCCGCCAGATGGGCTTCTCGGTGGAATCCGTCCGCCCCGAAACGTCCCCGCCGCACACCCCGTACGAGGTGCTGACCGCCCATGAATCACGCACCGCGGCGCGCTGCCCGGCCGCCGAGCGGGAGCGCCTCGTCACCCGTTTCTGGGTCCGCAAGGACGCCGCCCTCCAGGCCGTCGGCCGTGGCCTGTCCCTCGCGCCCGAACGCATCGAGGCCGGTTTCCCCGCCGACCGCGGCACGGTCACCGTCCCCGGGCCCTATGGCTTCGAAGTGCCCGTCTTCGTAAGGAACTTCACGTTCTCCCCCTCCTACGAGTTCGCCGTCGCCACCCCGGAACCCCTTGCACTCACCCCGTCTTTCGCCTATTCGGTCACGTAGATGCCCGTTTCCACAGGGGCGGTGACAAGCGCACCGGTCCGCAATTGCTTCGGCTGGCTGGAATTCGGATCTTGACATAGGGCGGCGGCACCGGAAATAGCGGCGCAATCGCACGGCCACGGGGCCTTTTGGGCCATGAGAGGCGAGGCGTCTCGCCCTGCACCCACCCGGGTGAAACACGCGCATGTCGCGCTCCCCAGGCATGCCGAAAACCATATTGCCGGGTTAGTTGGTGCGTGCCCACCGGTCGTGGCGAGTACTCCGTCACGGCGCTGCCGGAGCACAGCGGAGGATTCCCGTGATGCCGTCGCCCCTCGCCAAACGGTCCGTCGAAACGCTGCTGTCCGTGCTGCTGGTCCTCCTGAGCGTCGTCGGCCCGCCCGGCCCGAGCGCCGCGGCCGCCGGGCCGGGCGCAGCATCGCCGGGGCCCGACTGGGAGCGCATCGCCGCCTGCGAGAGCAACGGCCGCTGGCACATCAACACCGGCAACGGCTACCACGGCGGTCTCCAGATCGACCTCGCCACCTGGCGCGCCTACGGAGGCCACCGCTACGCCCCCCGTGCCGACCTCGCCACCCGCGCCGAGCAGATCGCCGTCGGCAAGCGCATCGTCCGGGACCGCGGCCTGTCCGCCTGGCCCAACTGCGCCCGCACGGCCACGAGCGGCTCCGCCGGCTCCGCGAGCGGCTCCGGCGACAGCTCCGCCACGGCCGCCCGGCAGTCCCCGTCGGCCGCCCCCGACCCGCAACAGGCCTCCACCACGCGCGGCCGCACCTCCACCGCCGGCGCCGCCGCCCGCACCTATGTCGTCCGGCCCGGCGACTGCCTCTCCGTCATCGCCGAGCGCACCCACGCCCCGGGCGGCACCAAGGCCCTGTACGAGGCGAACAAGGACGCACTCGACCAAGGACCGGACCACATCTACCCGGGACAGCGGCTGCGGCTTCGGACGTGAGGACGGCACCTCGGCCGCGGCGCGGGGCGGTGCGTCCACGCCGCCGGCGGAGCCCGTTGCCGTGGTCGCGAAAAGAGCCGTCACGGTGAATCCACTGATCGGTCAGAGTGAATGAGCGGGACGGGCCGTTGCTCAGGCTTGGTGGATGGGGCACGGCCCGGTAGCAAGACCGCGGGGTACCCCAAACCGCGAGGTGCAGGAGCACACAGTGAAGAACATGGCACGCGTCAATTTTGTGATCGCAGGAGCTTGCGGCCTGCTCCTGGCCGCTGGTGGGATGTCGCCCGCCCAGGCGTGGGGCGGGCCGTGGGGCGGGGGCGGTGACAGCGTGTGGGACAGCGACACCATCGCCCAGATCCGCACCGGGCTCCACTGCCCGCGCCGGGCCAGGGTCTGCGTCAACGGACCGCTGAACAGCGGAAACCTCCAGAACTCGCAGAACGTCTACCTGCGGGGCAACAACAACGACAGCGGCAGCCCGACCAACATCAACGGAAACACCAACTCGCACGACGAGACGCATGGCGTCGAGTCGAGGACCCGGAACCACCTCCAGAACGTCGGCCGCCACGACAAGCAGCGGCTGTGACCCGACGCTGATCCGGCCTTTTCCGGTCTGTCCGGCCCTTCCGGCCCCGGCCCCGGCTCGTTCGGGGGCCGGGGCCCGGTCGTTTCCGGTGGCCCGGGGGGTTCATCGGGGTCTTCGGGGTCTTCGGGCCGGAAACGGCGATCGCCCGGCGGAGTGCGCCGGGCGATCGCGGGACGGCTCGCGAAGAGGCCGTGGGCCGTAGCCGTATCAGGAGGCCATATCCGGGTCAGTGGAGGAGGCCTCCGAGGATGCGCTGAATGTTGTTGCTGCTGTTCGACGAAGCGCCGCTGACCGAGTTGGCGCTGTTGGTGGACCCGTTGGTGTTGGCGATGTTGCCGCTGTTGTTCGGGTTTCCGTGGTTGAGGAAGTTTCCGCTGTTCAGGCTGTTGCCGCTGTGTACCGGCCCGTTGATGCAGGGGTGCGGCGACTTGAAGACCGGTGACTTGTAGTTGAAGTCGGCGAGACGGTTGTTGCAGATGACCCCGGAGACCATGCCGGCCACCGTGCCGACGTCCGCGCCCACCGCCGCCGAGAGCAGGGACTCGCCCGGCAGGGTCACCGCATGGGCCGCTCCGCTGCCGAGCAGCATCAGCCCACACGTCCCGACGATGGTTCCTGCCTGCGCAATTCTTCTCACGTCGCTCCTCGCCTCTTCGACCTACTGATGCCAGACGTATCGTGCTGCCGTTGCCGGCCCGCAACGTCGTTCAACCCGCGGGAAGCAAAACGCTCGGCGGCCACAATCAGCCGGGTGGCCCAACAGCTCGCAAGGGTTTCCGTGGCGGTGGAGTAGCGCGCGCGGGCCCGCCGGCCGGCCCCGGCGGCCTGCCGTGGCGAGAGGAGAGACCCCCAGGGCCTCCAGAGCCCCTGGAGCCCCCAGTGCCGCCAGTGCCCCCAGTGCCTCTAGAGCACCAGCCGTTCCGGCATGGGCTGCTCCACACCGTCCAGCTCCAGCGTGCACCGGGGCATGGAGGGGACGAGGTGCGGCTGGCGCAGCAGGATCCGGAAGGGGTGGGCGGGCTCTTCGGGGAGTTCGCCGGTCAGCACGTTCATGCCGGCGCTGTGCTCCTTCTGGTACGCGACGACCTTGCCGTCGACCAGCAGCTCGACCTCCCCGGAGCGGCCGGGCCCGACATTGACCGTGATCGAGTGCTCACCCTGGTCCAGGTGGAAGTGGTGGCTCTGTCCCATGACGCACCTCCGGCGGTTCCGTCCGTACGACCAGCGTGCCACCCGTACGACCAGCAGTCTTTTCCTGCCGCCGGCGCAGGTTTTGCGAGCGACAATTGTGGTGGGCGCCGGACCGGCCGGTTCACGGAGTGCAGGCCGCCCAGGCCTGCCCGCAGGAACCGGGTGCCGGGCCTGCCAGGAGACGCCGATGAACGGCTCGGTCCGTGTCGGACATGTGGTCGGGGTGCCGCTGCGCCTGCACTGGAGCGTGCCGCTGCTGGTGGGCCTGTTCGCGTACGGACTCGGCCACCAGGGCCTTCCGGTCTGGACGCCGGGCCGGTCGGACGCCGTGTACGCCGTCGCCGGTGTCGCCGGGGCCGCGCTGCTCATGGGCAGCCTGCTGCTGCACGAGACGGCGCACGCCGCGACCGCCCGGCGGAAGCAGATCTCGGTCCAGGACGTGACGCTGTGGGCGCTGGGCGGTACGACCCGGATGGGGCGGCCGCAGACCGCGGCGGCGGCCTTCGCGGTGGCCGTCAGCGGGCCGCTCATCAGCCTGGTCATCGGTGGGGTGGCGCTGGGGGCCGGGATCGGGCTGCACGAGCTGTCCGGCTGGGCGGTGCCCTCCGTCGTCCTGGCCTGGCTGGGCTGGGCGAATCTCTTCCTGGGCGTGTTCAATCTGCTGCCCGCCGTGCCGTTGGACGGTGGGCGGGTGGTGCAGGCGGTGCTGTGGTGGCGCACCGGGGACCGGGACCGCGCGGATCTGGCGGCCTCGCGGGGCGGTCAGATCATGGGGATGCTGCTGGTGGCCGCCGGCTGGATCTCCGTGCTCCGCGGGGCGCCGGGCGGGCTGTGGATCGTCTTCATCGGTCTCTTCGTCATGATCGTCGCCGGGGCGGAGCGGCGCCGTGCCGCCCTCCACACCGCGCTGCGCGGGGTACCGGTCTCCGATGCGATGTCCAGCCCGGTGGTGAGCGGCGCCGACTGGCTGACCGTCCAGCGCTTCATCGACGAGGTGGCCGTGCACTCCCGCCACTCCGCGCTGCCGCTGCTCGACTTCGACGGTCGTCCCAGCGGCCTGGTGCAGATCCGCCGGCTCGCGGCGGTCCCCGGCGCGGGCCGGGAGACGGTGCGGGTGCGCGAGGTGGCCACGCCGCTGTCCCAGTGCGCGGTCGCCGCTCCGGACGAGCTGCTGAGCGAGGCGCTCGACCGGGTCAGCCTGCGCACCGGCGCGCGCATCCTCGTCGTCGACGCGGGGCATCTGGTCGGGATCGTCACGGGGAAGGACATCGGCCGGCTGATGCGGCGGAACACGCTGAGTGGCAAGCAGTCCGGCTGAGCGGCAGTGAGTCCGGCCGACGGGCAAGGAGTCCGGCTGACCGGCCAGAGTCCGGCCGACCGGCCGGCCCGTCCGCCGTCGATGCCTTCAACGGGCGCGCGGGGCCGGCCGGTGGTCACAATGGTGGTACGGCACGCCACGGGGGACGAGGGCCTGCCGGAGCGCAGCACCGGAGCCGGACACGAGCCATGCCGTACCTCACCGTGACCGCCCTGAGCCACACCGGACTGATCCGCGAGCACAACGAGGACAGCCTGGTGGCCGGCCCCTGGACCCTCTGCGGCACGGTGACCGAGAACCCGCAGACCCTGGTGTTCCCGCTCGGCAGTCCGCTGGTCGTCGCGGCCGCCGACGGTATCGGGGGGCAGCCGGGCGGGGAGGTGGCCAGTGCGCTGACCGTCCGGCAACTGGCCGCGCTCGGTCCCTCACTGGGCAGCGAGGACGCCGTCCGGGATGCCGTGAACCTCTGCAACCACGCGGTGTACGCGGCCGCCGAACGGGACCCGGAGCTGACCACCATGGGCACCACGGTCGCCGGCGTGGTCGTGCAGGAGAAGTCCCTGCTGGTGTTCAACGTCGGTGACAGCCGGGTGTTCGACGCGGCCGCGGACGGTCTGCGCCAGGTGAGCGTGGACGACAGCCCGCCGCTGTCGCCGGGGCGGCGCACCACCTCGCTCGTCACCCAGGCGCTCGGCGGCGCGGTGACGTTCAGCGCCGTCACCCCGCACCTCACGACCGTGCCGCTCTCCGTGGGCGACCGCTACCTGGTGTGCACCGACGGTCTGACCGATCCCGTTCCGCAGGACGTGCTCGACGAACTGCTACGGCTGCACACCGGCGGCCGGGCCGCCTTCGAGCTGTGGAAGTCGGCGATCGAGGCGGGCGGCCCCGACAACATCACGCTGGCGCTGCTCACCGTCGGGGAGTAGGGAGGGCGGGACCGGGCCGACGGCGCGGGGCCGGGCGGGTCCGGAACGGTCCCCGGGCGGGACCGGGCCCGTGGCGCGTGACGGCACCCCCTCGGGATAACCCCACCACGGATGTCCCGGCAGCCGGATGGGCCGCGGTGCCTCGCTCAACAACCCTTGCATCATGACGACTTACGCCCGCCGCACCCTTCTGCTGGCCCTCTCCGCCGCAGCCGTCGCCGGCACCCTGGCCGCTGTCTCCCCGGCGGCCCGTGCCCAGGACTCCGGCACCACAGGACCCGCCCTCACCTGGGGGGCGTGCGACGAGCCCGCCCTTGCCGGACAGGAGTGCGCCGCGTTGCCCGTACCGCTCGACTACCGCGATCCGGACGGGCCGCAGCTCGGACTCGCCGTGTCCCGGGTGCGCAGCGAGCGGCCCGGGGCGCGGCGGGGGACGCTGCTGCTGATCCCCGGAGGGCCGGGGGGACCCGGGGTGTCCTGGCTGGGGGCGAAGGGCGCGGCGCTGGGCAAGGAGATGGCCGGCGCGTACGACCTCGTCAGCTTCGATCCGCGGGGGACGGGCGGCAGCACGAAGGCGAGCTGTGGACTCGCCCCGGCCGACCGGCATCTGGTGACCCTGCGGTCGTGGCCGGGGCCGGACGGCGACATCACGGAGAACGTCGCCCGGTCCCGGCGGATCGCCGCGGCGTGCGGCCGTCATGGCGGTGCCGTGCTGGGCAGCCTGTCCACCGCGAACGAGGTGCGCGACATCGAGCGCCTGCGCCGGGCCCTGGGCGAGGCGAAGCTGTCGGCCTGGGCCAGCTCGTACGGGACGTATGTCGGGGCGGTGTATGCGCAGAAGTACCCGCAGCACACCGACCGCTGGGTGCTGGACAGCAACGGTGACCCCGACCCGTCGCGGGTGGGGCGGGGCTGGCTGGCCAATATGTCGGCGGGCGCGGACGAGCGGTTCCCCGACTTCGCGGCCTGGGCGGCGGACCCGGCCAGGGAGGACGAGGGGCTGCGGCTGGCCGAACGCCCCCAGGACGTCCGGCCGTTGGTCCTCCGGCTGGCGGCGAAGCTGGACCGCGTACCGAAGGAGTCCGGCACGAAGGGCGTCCCGCTGACCGGCAACCGGCTGCGCCAGGCGCTCCAGAACGCGCTGTACAGCGACGGTTTCTTCCCCCAGCTCGCCCGGCTCGTCCGGCAGGCCCAGGATCCGGCCGCCCGGCCGGTGCTGCCCCAAGCCCTCGCCGGGCCGCTGCCGGACGAGGACGCGGCGACCGTGATGGCGACCGTCTGCAACGACGTGCGCTGGCCGGCGTCGGTCCCCGCGTACCGGCGCGCGGTGGCCGCCGACCGCGCCCGGCATCCGCTCACGGCAGGGATGCCGGCGAACGTGGCGGCCTGCGCCTTCTGGAAGGACGCGCCGGCACAGAAGCCCACGCGGATCACCGCCGACGGACCGTCCAACATCCTGATGATCCAGAACCGCCGGGACCCCGGCACCCCGTACTCCGGCGCCCTGAAGATGCGTCAGGCCCTGGGCGGCCGGGCCCGTCTGGTCACCTTGGAGCACGGCGGTCACGGCGCCTACCTGGGCAACGGCAACGCCTGCGGCAACCGCACCGTCACCGCCTTCCTGACGACGGGCCGGCGCCCGCAGCAGGACGCGTACTGCGCCGACTGAGCCGGCCGCGTGGCGGCGGCGGGGCCGGCCTTCCCCGTGCGCCCGGCGCCGGGGACGGCCTTAGCGCGGACGGGCGACATATCCGCTCGTGTGCGTCGTGCGGCCCCGGCCCGCGTCTAGGTTGGCCGGATGAGCGCGGCAGGGATCACCGTCCGGGGAGAGGTGCTCCTGGGCACGCTCGGCTCCGTGCTGCTGGGCGCGGGCGGGTGGGGATCCGGTGCGCTGCCGGGGGGAGTTCCGGACGGGCTGTGGGGGCGGCACGGCACGCCGCTCATGTGCCTGGGCGTCGCCCTGTCGTACGCCGGGCTGGTGCTGCTGATCACCGCGTGGTGGCGGCTGGGCACGCGCGTCGCGGACGGGACGGCCGCCGGGTGGCGTGAGTGGTGTACGGCGCTGTGGTGCTGGGCGCTGCCGCTGGTGCCGGGCCCGTTGCTGGGCAGCAGCGACGCCTACAGCTACCTCGCCCAGGGGGCGCTGGCGGGCCGCGGACGCGATGTGTACGTGCTGGGTCCGGCGGCACTGGGCGGGCCGCTCGCGGCCAATGTCCCCGGGATGTGGCACGACACCCCGGCCCCGTACGGACCGCTGTCCGTCGCCGCCGCGCGGGCCGTGGTGGCGGTCACCGGCGAGCACCATGTGGTGGCCGCGACCGTGGGGCTGCGGCTGGTGGCGCTGGCCGGTCTGGGCCTCATGGTGTGGGCCCTGCGCCGGCTGGCCGCCGCGTCGGGCTCCGGTGCGGCCGGTGCGCTGTGGGCCGGGGCGCTCAACCCCTTGGTGCTGCTGCATCTGGTGGGCGGGGCGCACAACGAGGCGCTGATGCTCGGGCTGATGACGGCCGGGTTGCTGGCGTTCCGCCGGGGGCGCTGGGCCGTGGGGACCGTCGTACTGACCGCCGCGGTGCTCGTGAAGGCGCCGGCCGGGGTGGCCTTGCTGTGCGCGGCGGCGGTGGCCGTGGCGGGGCGGGCCGGGGCCTGGCCGCGGGTGCGGCAGGCGGCGGGGATCGCCGGGGTGGCCGTCGCCGCGCTGGTGGCGGGGGTGGCCGTGTGCGGCCAGGGGTGGGGGTGGCTGTGGACCCTCCGTACGCCCGCCGAAGTGCGCACCCTGCTGTCCCTGAGCACCGACGCGGGCCGGCTGCTGGGGTGGCTCGCCGAGGGGCTGGGGTGGGGCACGGCGGCCGGGGCGATGACGGCCGCGCGGCTGGCCGGGCTGCTGGTGGGGCTGGCCGCGGTGGGCTACTGGGTGCGGTGCGCCCCGGAGGTGGGCGCCGAGCGGGCGACGGGGCTGGCGCTGCTGGTGCTGGTGGCCTCCGCGCCGGTGGTGCAGCCGTGGTACGTGCTGTGGGCGGTGGTGCCGTTGGCGGCGGTGTCCTGGCGACGGCTGGGGAAGGGCGGCGCCAAGGCGGCGATGGTGGGCCTGATGCTGGTGGTGATGCCGTCGGGGCACGGTCCCACCTGGGCGAGCGGGATCGCCGCCGCGGTCGGGGGGACGGTGGCGTTGGCGGCGGTGGCGCGGTGGGCGCCTAAGGAGCGGCCGGTGCGGGAGCGGGGCGCCGTCGTCCCGCGCGCAGCAGCCAAAGCGCCCCGGTGAGCGCGCCCAGCGGAATCTCCAGCAGATGCGTGAAGGTGGCGAACAGCAGCATCGCCGAGGCCACGGCCGTGGGGGCGCCGCCGAGGGCGACCAGCGCGACGGCGGCGGCGCACTCGGTGACGCCGATCCCGCCGGGGGTGACGGCGATCTGGGTCAGCAGCCGGCTGGCCGCGAACACCGCCAGCGCCTCCGCCGTTCCCGTACGGGAGCCCGTCGCATGCAGACAGGCCAGGAACAGCGCGCCCTGTGCCCCGAGGGTGGCGGACATGCCGCACACCAACCGCGCCCAGGAGCGGCGGACGATGTCCCGGCTCTCGTCGCGCAGCCGTGCCGCCGACTGCCGGGCGCGCCGGACGATCCGCCGCGGCGCTCCGGCCGGCGCGGTCCGCCGGTGGGTCCCGGGCGTCCGGCGGCGGTGGCGTACGGCAGGCCACACGGCCGCCACCGCCACGGGCAGCACGAGGACCACGCCGCCCGCGGCCGCCGCCCAGCCGATGCCCGGAACGGGCGTCCCCGCCAGCAGCAGCGCGCCCACCGCCGACAGGACCAGCCGTGCGGCCACATTGCACACTCCGGTGAGCGCGACGCACACGGCCACGGCTCGCGGCGGATGCCCCCAGCCACGCGCCATGGCGTAGGTGACCGCGACCCCCGCGCCGCCGCCGAGCGGCAGCAGATTGCTGACGGCGCTGCCGGTGCAGTTCATCCACAGCGCCTGACGCAGCGTCAGTCCGGGCAGCGCGGCGCTGAGTACGTAGGTGTAGCTCCACAGTGCGGCACCTGCCAGGCCGCACATCAGCGCCACCTGCGGGCCGCTGATGTGCCCGAGGTGGGACCGGACGGCGGCCCAGTCCGTTCCCGCCGCCCTCGGCACGGCCAGGGCGAGCAGGACGAGGCCGGCGGCGGAGGAGAGCAGGCCCAGCAGGCGCAGGGCGGATTTCGGCAGACGCACGGGGGGCTTCGGCAGCCGCAGAGGGGGCTTCGGCAGACGCACGGCGGGCCGGGTCATCGGCTCGGTGCCGTGGCCCGGGCGTTCGGGAGGGTGGCCAGTGGATCGCGGTGGAGGGTTCCGGCCGGGAGCCCTCGCTGGATGTACCACTCGGTCCCCATCACCTGGCGGAAGGCGGGTCCGGGCAGCCGGCCCAGCGCGGCCAGGGTGCGTTCGGAGTCGCCGCCCCGGGCCTGGCTGAGGTGCGCGGCCAGGCTGGCGCGCTTGGCCCGCCAGTACCGTTTGACCGGCACCCGGTGGGTGATCTCGGAGCGTGCGCCGTACGCCGTCCGGAAGGAGTCCCGGTCGAACTGCGGCGGGAAGCGGTGGACCCAGGAGGCCGCGCGCAGTCCGCGCAGCAGGAGCGTCCGGTCGACGGTGGCCTCCAGCACCACCGGGGTGCCCGCCATACGGGCGGCGCGGTAGCCGACACGGTGGACCTGTACGTGGTCGGGGTGCCCGTAGCCGCCGGCCGGGTCATAGACGGTGAGCAGGTCGGCGCGCTCCTCGGTGAGCAGGCCGGCCAGCCGGGCGGCCGCCTCCTCGACGTCCGCCGCGGCGAACGGCCGGGTGCCGCTGCTCGCCGGGGCCGGGCCGGGCGAGTGCCCGGAATCGGTGTAGCCGAGGAAGGCGACCCGGGAGCAGCCCAGGATCCGGGCGGAGGCGTGCGCCTCCTCGCGGCGCACCGTGCCGAGGCCGCGGCCTTGCAGGTCCTGCGGCGCCAGGCCGCGTTCGCCCGCCGTGGCCAGCACCAGCACCACACGGTGTCCCGCACCGGCCAGGCGCGCCATGGTGCCGGCGGTCAGCAGCGCCTCGTCGTCCGGATGTGCGTGGAAGAACAAGCATGTATGTCTCACGAACCATGCTTTACCACCCCATACTGGGGGACTTCACGCCCCATTTCGGAAGTGCAGCCATGATCCTTCACATTTCAGACTGCTTTGCGCCGCGGACGGGAGGTATCGAAATCCAGGTCGCCGCCCTGGCCGCCGCGCAGCACCGGGCGGGCCAGGCCGCCGAGGTCGTCACCGCGACGCCCGCCGGGCCGGGGCCCGAGGTGGCCTCGTGGCCGTACCCCGTGCACAGGATCAGCGCGCGACTGCCCGGACATCTCCCCGTTCACCCCAGAGCGGGACACGCCATCGACCGGCTGTTGACGACCCGTCACCCGAGGGTGGTGCATGTGCATCTGGGCGCGGCCTCCCCGTTCGCCTGGGCCGCGCTGGCCTGCGCCCGGCGCCGGGGCATCCCCGCCGTGGCCACCGTCCACAGCATGTGGGATCCGGTGGTGCGGGCCCTGTACCGGCTGCTGAGCCGGACCGGACACGGCCCCACCGCTCCGGTGGCCGTCACGACCGTGAGCAGGCCGGCCGCCCGCCTCATCCGGCAGGCCCTTCCGGACGTCATCCCCCGGGTCATTCCCAATGGCATCGACGCGGCGTGGTGGCGCAGCCCCGGCGCGGTGGCCGAGCGCCAGGACGGGCGGGTGCATGTCGTCGCCGTCGGCCGGCTCGTCCCGCGCAAGGAGCCGATGGAGCTGCTGGCCGCGCTGCACTCCGCCCATGCGCGGATGTCCCGCCGGGGCACCGCGCTGCGCGCCACGTTCGCCGGCGCCGGACCCAGCGCGGGGCCGATACAGCGCTATCTGCGCCGCAACGGGATGGACAGCTGGATCCGCCTCGCCGGCCGTCTCCAGCCCGGCGAGGTGCGGGAGCTGCTGGCCGGAGCGGATCTGTTCGTCAATCCCTGCCGCCGGGAGTCCTTCGGGATCGCGGCCCTGGAGGCGCGCACCAGCGGACTGCCGGTCCTCGCCCGTGCGCACACCGGCGTCGCCGACTTCGTACGGCACAACCGCGAGGGGGCGTTGTGCGGCCACTCGGCCTTCGCCCTGGCCGACGAGGTGCTCTGGCTGGCCCGTACGCCGGGGGCCCGGAGCACCCTGGCCGCACACAACTGGGAGACCGAGCCGGTGCACTGCACCTGGCCCGTGGTCACCGAAGCGTTCGCCCACGCCTACGACGACGTCGCCCGCTGACGCATCGTCATCCCGCATCCGCCGGCGGCCTCCCGGGACAGTGGCCACCGCAACGGCCGGAAGGTTTTCATGCACCGGGTCCTCGACCGCGCTCACCGCATCCTCTTCGCCTCGCTCTCCCTCCTCGGCCTGCGCGGACAGGGGCGGGTCCTGCACTGGTACTTCGACTGGTGGCACCGGCGGCCGGACCCGTGGGGGCTGGCCGTGGACGACTACGAGCAGTCCAAGTACGCGACGACCCTGCGGCAGCTCCCGCGGCGCCGCTACCGGCGGATTCTGGACGTCGGGTGCAGCGAGGGCACCTTCACCCACCGCCTCGCGGAGGCATTTCCGCACGCCGAGGTCACCGGCGTGGACATCTCGGAACGCGCGCTCGCCCGAGCCCGCACTCCGGTGCCCGGCCACACGCCGCTGCCCGGCGGCACCCCGGCCCCCCGGTTCGCGCGGCTGAACATCCTCACCGCGCCACCGGAGGACCCGTTCGACCTCGTCTTCTGCGCCGAGCTGCTGTACTACCTGGGCCGGCACCGCCACCTGCGGCGGGCCTGCGCACATCTGACCCGGGCGGTGGAGCCCGGCGGTCTGCTGGTCCTGGTGCACCCCTGGCCGGAGTCCCGCAGGTTCTGTGCGTACTTCGAGGCCGTCGCGGGGTTCCGCCGCGTGGCCGAGCACGTGGAACCGGACTCCGGCCGCCCCTTCGCCGTCAGCGTCTACGAGGCCCCGGCCGCGGGCGGCGGCGAGGAGCTGCGGAACGCGGGTCCCGGTCCGGCCCCGGGCCGGGAAGCATGAGCCCCACGGTGCGCTTCCCGGCCGGCGGTCCGGCGGCCGGCGGTGCACCGGAGAACACCCGGCCCGGCCGACGGCGTATCGAGGCGGTCCGTCGCACGACGGCCCGCCGTCCGGGCACGGTGCTGCTGCTCGCCGCCGCGGTGCTGCTGCTGCTGGTGTGGCTCCCGGCCTGTCTGCGCGTGGGCATGGTGGATCTGCGGGTCTACCGGACCGCGGCCCCGCACCTGCTCAGCGGCGATCTGTACGCCTTCCGTCTGCGGCTGCCCGGCCCCGACCTGTTTCCGCTGCCGTTCACCTATCCGCCCTTCGCCGCGCTGCTCTTCCTCCCGCTGTCGTGGGTGGTGTGGCCGCTGGTGAGCGCGGTGTGGACCGCGGCCTCGGTCCTGGCGCTGTGCGTCCTGGTCCACTGCTGTCTGCGGATGGCCGACCCCGCCGGGCCGGCGGCGCGGCACCGGCGGCGCGTACTGCTGTGGAGTGCCGCCCTTTTGTGGACCGAACCGGTCGCCGTCACGCTCGCGCTCGGGCAGATCAATCTGCTGCTGGCGGCGTGCGTGGCGTTCGCGGTCGAGCGGCGATCGGCGGCCGCGGCGGGGCTCGGCACCGGCCTCGCCGCGGGGGTGAAGCTGGTCCCGGCCGTCACCGGCCTCTACTTCCTGGTGCACCGGCGCTGGTCGGCGCTGTGGTGGTCGGGCGCGGTGTTCGCCGCCACCGTCGCGGCCGGATGGTGGGCGGCGCCCCGGCCCGCCGCCGACTTCTGGCTCCACGCGGTCGGCGAGGCCGCACGGGTCGGTCCGGTCGGCTCGGTGCTCAACCAGTCGGTGCGCGGGGCGCTGTCCCGCACGCTCGGCCACGACGTCGGCTGGTCCGCCCCGTGGTGGGTCTGCGCCGTCCCGGCAGCGCTGCTGGCGGTGACCGCCGTGGTGCGCACGGCCCGCCGCACCGATCGCCTCGGCGCGCTGCTCGCCGTCCAGCTCCTGGGCCTTCTGATCAGCCCCATCTCGTGGTGCCATCACTGGATCTGGTCCGTCGCGGCCGTCCTGTGGCTGACCCACACCCCGCACCGGACCCGGGCCCACACCGCGGCCCTGACCGCCTGGGGCCTGGCCCTCGCCGGCTATCTCATCCACTGGCTGGCGCTGGCCCAGGCGGACATCTGGGAATTCGGGCGCCCCTGGTACCTCGCCGCGCTCGGCTGGAGCTATCCCGTCTGCGCGGTGCTCACCCTCATCGCGCTGCTGCTGCCCGCCGCGGGGCAGGGAACGCACCGGCCGTGGACCTCCTGTCAGCCACGCTCCTCCTCGGCCTCCATCAGCCGGATGCCCTGATGGGTCAGCGTGACCATGGCGGGGGTGTTGCCCGCCACCCAGTCGACCGTGATCAGGCCCTCGCCCACCAGATAGGTGCAGGCGGCCGCCAGATCCTGGGCATCGATCCCGAGGTCGTCATGCAGCCTCGCACCGGTGACGCCCAGCAGGCGGTTGCCCTCGGTGGCCTCGTACAGGGCCTTCATGACGTGGTCGCGGTAGGTCTTGCGCTCGCGCAGTGTTGCCATGACTGCCGCCCTCTCGTGCTCGGAGCCGTGCCGCCGCCGCTCCGTGCCGCCTCAGACCTCGTCGGCCTGCGGCCCGTTGCCTCCGGACGACCGGCCCGACGCCAGCCAGGACCGCGCCGGCCGGGCCGGGTGCGCGGTGTCGACGGTGAGGTGGAGGCGGGTGCCGCCGTCGCCGCCGGCGGGGTAGCTGCGCTGTTCGGTGGTGGCGAAGCTGCGGCGGAGCGTCTCCGCGACCTGCCGGGCGGTCTCGGGGGAGGCGGCGACGATACGCACCTCGGCCTGCCCGCCCGCGGGCATGGGCTCCACAGGTTCCTTGGCAGCTTCGGATTTCATGCCGACCTCCATGCCCTCACTGGACCGCAAGTGGCGAAGGTCTCACGGCCTCTTCACCCTACTCCGCCCGAGGTCCCCGAGCTCGGCCGTGACCAGCGATTGTTCCGGTCCACGCGACCGTGGCCGGTGCCGCGGGCGGACCCCGGCGCCTGCCCGCGGAGTACCGTGAAGCCAGCGAGGCTTTGCACGTCGGCGGTCGCGCCGGCGTCGTCGCGGGCAATCAGCGGACGTACCGAACCGCGGACGGGCGAGCACACCATGGCCGACTCCGACACCCCCGACCTCCCCAAGCTGCTGCCGGAAGCGATCCATGAGGTGAGACCCGGTACCGCGCTCGTGAGGCTGGAGACGACGCGGTCCCGCGAGGGTGTTCTCGACGGTGCGTGGTGGCCGCGTTCCCGCGACATCGGTGCCGAGCTGCCCGGTCTGATCACGGCATTGACCGAGCATCTCGGCCCCGTCGCACGCGTCGGCCTGGACGCGAGTGCCTGGGAAGACCTCCCGACACGTCTGGTCATCGACGACCGGATCGTGCACATCGACTCCTTCCCGGTCGGCGACGACACGATCCTCATCACCCGCGGCGACCAGGACCACTTCTCGCTGCTGGTGGTACCGCCCACCGCAACGGCCGAGGCGGCACACGCCGCCATGACCAGGGCCGTGCAGGCCGACAACGTCGTCCGGGCCGGACAGATCCTCATCGACACCGGCAGCGGTCCGCCGGGCCCGAGCCCCGCGGCAGGCCCGCGAACCGGCCGGGAACCCAGCGGTTCGGCCTGACGGCCCGGGTCGTCGGGTGCGGGTGCGGGAGCCTCAGGCGCCGAGGCGGATTCCCTTGACGGCGGTGTCGAAGACCGGCCGGTAGGTGTTCCACTGCGCGTCCGGCGCGGAAAGGTAGATCACGTACTGGGTGCCGTCGTCGCCGCTGAACGCCAGCTCCACCGCCCGGTACTTCCGCTTCTTGCCGTCGAAGGTGAACTCCCAGTACCCCGCGGGCCGTCCGCGGAAGGCCGTGGCGTCCATCCGCACCCGCTCGTAGCCCGGGTTGTCCCGGCGCGTCTGGGCCTCTTCGGTCTCCCGCCAGTGCCGGAGCGGATCGGAGCCCGCGAATCCGACGATGTTGATCCGCAGGCCCACCAGCTCGGACGGGTCCACGTAGGCGACCTCACCGCCGGGCGGATCCTCGCGCGTCCAGCCGTCCCGGACGGGGAGGGAGAAGCCGTCGCCCTCCTTCTGGAGGTGGTAGCCAGCGGGGAGCGGGGGAAGCGGGGATGGGCTGTGGTGCGCAGGACGGCCGGCCGAGGCGGTGTCCGAGGGGCCCTTGTCCGTCGCCTCGGCGCCGCCCCAGGGCCACAGCAGCGCGCCGCCGGTCACCGAGGCGGCGGCCGCCACCGCCGAGGCGCACCACAGCACCGTGCGGCGCCTGCGGCTGCCCCCGCGCGTGGGCGCTTCGCTGACGGCGGTGCGCTGCGGCTGCGTGGCCGGGTCGTCGAGCGCGGTCCGTGTGCCGGAGGTGTCGCCCGGGCGGTGCTGCCTGGCAGTCGTTGCTCCGGCGGCCCGGCCCAGGAGGCGTTCGGCCTCGTGGGCGTCCATGCGCTGCCCGGGTTCCTTCCGGAGCAGACTCTCGATCACCGGGGCCAGCTCGCCGGCGTTGCGCGGGGCCTCGTACGCCTCGGCGGCGATGGCGTACGCCGTCTCGATCGCGGTGTCCCGGCCGAACGGTGGCCGGCCCTCGACCGCTTGGTACAGCGTCGCCCCGAGGGACCACAGGTCGCTGGCGGGGCCGGGCTCGGCGATGTTGCTGCGGAGGCGTTCGGGCGCCAGGTACTGGATGGACCCGACCAGTTCGCCGGTCCTGGTCAGTGAGGGCGTACCGGACTGGACGGCGATGCCGAAGTCGGTGAGGACGATGCGTCCGTCGTTGCCGAGCAGCACATTGCCGGGCTTGACGTCCCGGTGCAGCACTCCGGCGTCGTGCGCGGCGCGCAGCGCGGCGGCCATGCCGCAGCCGATCCGGGCCGCTTCCTCCGGCGCCAGCGCGCCCTGCCGCTTGAGGACGTCGCCCAGTGTGTCCGAGGGGATGTACTCCATGACGATGCACGGCAGACCCTCGTCGTCGACGACGTCGTGCACCACGATCACGTGCGGATGGGTGATCCGGGCGGCGCTGCGGGCCTCGCGGCGGGTGCGCTCGTAGAGCGTGTGGACCTCGTCGTCGTTCAGGTGCGGCGGAACGAACAGCTTCTTCACGGCGACATGGCGGCCGAGCAGTTCGTCCTCGGCCCGCCAGACCGTGCCCATGCCGCCGCGGCCCACCCGCTCCACGAGCCGGTACCGGCCGGCTATCAGCCGCCCCAGATCGGACACCGTGTGATCGCCTCCCTCGCCCCGGCCGTACAGCTTGCGGGAGCACGATAGCCCGTGCCGACGAGCGCCCGGAGGGGGGAGTTCCGCTTCGATCCGGCACGGTGGCGGCCGGGTGCCGGCGGACTCCGGGGCAGGCGGGGCAACTGCCCCCGCGGCGCGCCCCCTTCGCCCGGCCGCACCGGAGCCGTGACCGGACACCGGCCGGTGGGGCAGCGTGGAGAGGGCGGCAGCTACGGCGGCAGCCACCCGCAGAGGGCCCCGCCTCACATACGGCCTCATTTAGGCCTCACCTACGCCGATGAACCCGCCCCGCACCCGCGGAGGAACCCGCTCGCACTCCAGTACGTCTTCCCGCGTACGTGTTGGCGTGTGGACGGTCCCTGGAGGAACCCGGTGGAGCACAGGATGTTGGGGCAGCGGTACGAGCTGGTGGAGCAGCTCGGGCACGGCGGGATGGGAAAGGTGTACCGGGCCGTGGACCACCGGTTGCGCCGTACCGTCGCAGTGAAGACCCTCTCCGCCGAGCTGGCGCTGGAGCCCGAGTTCCTCACCCGGTTCCAGCGCGAGGCGCACGCCGCCGCCGCCCTCAACCACCCGGGTGTGGCCACCGTGCATGACGTGGGGGAGGACGCCGGTGGCGGTGCCGCCGAGCCCTATCTGGTCATGGAGTACGTGGAAGGCAGAACCCTCAGCCACGTCCTCAAGGACGGCGTGCTGCCGGTGGCGCAGGCGGTCGGCCTCACGGGCCAGGTGCTGGAGGCCCTGGAGCACAGCCACCGGCACGCCATCGTGCACCGGGACATCAAACCCGCGAACGTGATGCTCACCGGTACGGGCAGGGTCAAGGTCGTCGACTTCGGCATCGCCAAGGCGCTGAGCGAGGTGGCCACCCGGCTGACCGGCACGGGCGTGGCCGTCGGCACCCCCGCCTATCTGGCCCCGGAGCAGATCAACGGCGGCGGGACCGATCACCGTACGGACCTCTACGCCGTGGGCTGTCTGCTCTACGAGCTGCTGACGGGCCGTCCCCCGTACACCGGCGATTCCCCGTTCTCCGTCATGCACCAGCATCTGGCCGCGGAACCGGTGCCTCCCTCCCGGCTCCGCCCGGAGCTGCCGCCCGCCATGGACGCGCTGATCGCCAGGGCGCTGCACAAGGACCGGGAGGACCGCTTCGCGAGTGCGTCCACGATGCACCAGGCGCTCGGCGAAGCCTCCCGGCCCCTCACCCCGGCTCCGCCCGTCCGCACCCCCACCACACTCGACCCGGCCGCACTCGACGGGGCCGCACTCGACCCGGCCGTACTCGACCCGGCCGTCAGGGAACCCGCCCCGGCCGCCGTCGCCTCCCCCGCGCCCTCCGGGAGCGGGCCGGAGGCGCCACAGCCCGCCCGCCGGAGAGGGGCCCGGGTGGTCTTCCGGCCGACGGCCGAAGGCGCGGTCGCCCTCCTCGGCTGCTTCCTCTCCCTGGTGATATCCCGGACCGACATGATCGAGGCCGGCCAGTTCAACCGGGTCGCGCTGCTCGCCGCCGTCGCCGGTGCGGTGTTCCTGCTGTGGTCGGCACGGCTCGCCTGCGCGGTGGTCTGGGGCCCGGTGGCGGAGGCCGTGGCCACCTGGTCCGAGCTCGCCCGCGGCAGCGTCGGCTGGGAAACCCACTACGTCATCATCGCCCTGGTCCTGGGCATCGTCGCCGCAGTGTGCCTGGCCGCCGGATACAAGGACGAAGGCACGGGCGGATTCGCCCTCGTGGCGTTCTGGTTCACCGCCCTGACATCCGTCTGGTTCTTCCTCGACGACCTCCGCAAGATCGCCGTGTTCTACGTCCTTCTCCTGGGCGTCCCCCTCGCCCTCGGCGCCCAGATCCTCAAGTCCCGCATCCGGCCGGCCGCTTCGGAACACCGCGCTGCCCCGCACAGCGCCCCCGCCCTCCCGAAGCCGTCGGAGAACCTCCCCACCGGCCGGCGACGCGCACGGGGGGCGGCAGACCAACACGCCCGCCGATAATGGGAGATGAGGTGGCGGAGTGGCTCCGGCGCCCGTCGCGTCCCGCCCGCCGGCCCGACCTTCAGCAGCAGAACAACGCGGTGGGCATGCGCATCCTCATGACCCCGCTGCTCGTCTACACGGCCCTGGGCATTCTCAACACCCTCCTCCTGGCCACCCGGCAGCGCCGCAAGGAGTTCGCGGCCCTGCGGCTGGCCGGCAGCACCAAGGCTCAACTGCTGCGCATGCTGGGGTGGGAGTCGGTCGTCGTGGTGCTGAGCGGACTGCTGGTGGCAGGGCTGGTGATCACGGTCTTCCTCGCCGGGCTGTCGGCCCGGATTGCGCCGTATCTGACAGCGCCCGCCCCACTGCCCTGGGGGGCACTGGCCCAGGTGGCGGCAGGATGCGCCGGTTTGGGAGTGCTGGGGCTGCTGGTCCCCGGTGTGCTGGTGCTGCGCGTGCGCCCGGTACGCGCCGTCCGGTCGGCGGAATAGCGGAACAGCGGCCGGTGCTGGCCGCGCCCGTGGGCGCCGCCGGCCGCTCAGCGGCCACCCGTACGCCCAGGTCCGGCTGCCGGCCGCCGGCTGCTCGGCCGGCGGCGGCGTCAGCGGGTGCTCAGCGGACCCTCAGCGCCTCCGTCAGCGCGTCCCCGGCGAATCCTCAGCGCTTTCCCCAGCGGTTCGCAGCGGTTCGCAGCGGTTCGCAGCGGTTCGCAGCGGTTCTCAGCGGTTCCTCAGTGATTGCTTCAGTCGGCGCTCGGTGCTCGGCGCCCGTCGGAGCCTCAGTTGACGCAGACGAGTCCCAGCAGGCACACATGCGCCGGAGAGGTGGGATCTTCGGTGGGATCGGCCGACGGGGTGGTCGGCGCGGTCGAGGTACCTGCGTCGGAGCTTCCGGCGGAACCGGGGGCGGTCGACGCCGAGGGTGCCGCGACACCGGTGTGGTCGACGGGCGCCTTCTTGGTCGAGGCGGGCGTGGCGGTGTGCGGTGCCGCGCTCGGGGAGGCTGCGGGATGTGCCGGGGCGGCGGAGTGCGCCTGCCGGGGTGTGGCGGCAGAGGGCGGCGCGGCGGGGGTGGTGTGCTGCTGCCGGGCGGCCGTGTTGTGCGGGTGCGTATCCGGATGCTGCGAGGCCGCGGTGTCCGGCTGCTCCGACGCCGAGGCGGCGGACTCCGTCCGGGGCGAGCCCACGCTCCCCGGCTCCGGCGACGAGGCCGCCTGCGCATGGCCGGGGGACGGCTTGTTCTGGAGCAGCGAGGCAGTCAGGCCACCGCCGACCAGGGCAAAGGCCGTCGCGGCCACGGCCCGGCGCCGGTGCTTCTTCCACCGTGCCAGCTGCCGACGCCGAGCCGCCCGGCCCTGCCCGGTAGCCGCAGCACCTCCGGAGCCATCGGCCACACCGGCGTCCGCAGCGTCCGCCGACACGTCCTGCGCGGCGGGAGCCTTGTTGCCGAAGAGGTCCTTGTTGCCGAAGGGGTCCTTCTCGGACGCACCGCTGCTGAACGGCGCGGCATCGAACGGCTGGGTGCCCGGATGCGGAGTGCTCTGATGAGGAGCGCTCTCATGGGGTCCGAGGCCGGCGGCTTCCTCCGCACGCCATGCCTTCCACGTCGCGGCAGCGGTCGTCGCGCGGTGGTGGCGATGGGTGGGCGGGGCTATATCCGGGGCGTAATCCCCGCATCCCGGGCACACGAGTGCCCCGTTGAGACTCCGGCGGCACGACGAGCAGTAGTCCATCTTCGATCTTTCTGTGCTGACTGCGCCGCCAAGGACGCCGGCGACCTGAAATGAGTTCGCACGCGGGATCGAGCGGGCAGTAACGCTAACGGTACCCGCCGCTCCCAAAACGAAGATGGTGTGACGCTTCGGTGCAGATTCCTTGCCGTTGCCTTTCACCACTCCGGACATGTGACGACGAATCCCGGGATGAGGGGCTGGGTGTGCTGACTACAGCGCTCACTCGGAATTCGGTCAGAGGCGACGTATCCACGCAGCGATCCCATGACCGATCAGAAGGTAAATCACTGCGGCCAAGCCATAATTGAGGAAAACCCGCATGCCTTCGAGGTCCATGGTGAAGATGTCCTGGGACCAGCCGGCGAGCCAGTCGGCCGTGCCGTGCACAAAGCCGACGAAGACATTCCCCTGGTTCGCGTCGAGCAGGTACAGCAGGATCCACAGGCCCAGAAAGCCTGCGGCGATGTCCGCGATCGTGTGGATGACCAAGGCCGTCCGGTCCGCTCCGGCGCCGTCCCGGCTGCGCCTGCGAGTGTCCTGAGGGGGGTCATAGGGGCGGTAGGGGTCGTTCAGGGGCATGGGTTCCTGGGGGCTGTTCATGCCCCCTTACTTGCCTCGCGCGAGTGCGCAAAACCACTTTCAAACCTTCGATTCCATATCGGTTTCGGGGTTCGCCCGCACGCTTTGATCATCATCGAGAACGCCGGTGTCCGAATTCCACACGGGCTCCACACGGATTCCATACGGGGTCGCGCGGATTCCCTCCCGGGCCGCACCGGACGTCAAAATGCCGCAAGTCGGAGCCAGTCAGAATTCTGATACCACTCCGCCCGCTCGCCCGCCCGCGGGCCTTCCGCCGGCCATCGTCAGTGAGCCACGAGTGGGCGGCTGGGGCGGGGTGGGCCCCCGGAGGGTTGGGCCCCTCCCGGCTCCCGGTGCCGTCAGCCCCGTCCCGTGAACTGTTGCCCCACCCCGAGTCCGCGCAGATCGGCGAGGACCTGCGGGTCCTGGGCGTCGAGCCAGTCGCACAACTGCCGGAAGGAGACCATCCGGACGTCCTTGTGCTTCTCGTCGCCGATGTGCTTGATCGCCTCCTCGACGGCGTCCATGTAGATACCGCCGTTCCACTGCTCGAAGTGGTTGCCGACGAAGAAGGGGGCCCGGTTCGTCTCGTACGCCCGCTGGAACCCGGCGATGTAGGCGTCGGTGGCCTGCTTGCGCCAGCCCGGGTAGTTGGCCGGCGGGCCCTTGGTGGAGTTCTTCGACTGATTGAACATCAGGTTGAAGTCCATCGAGAGGGTCTCGGAGTGGCCGGGGAACGGTATCGACTGGAGCGGGAAGTCCCAGAGGCCCTGCTTCTTGGTGGGCCAGACCTGGAGGCCGCCGGGGGAGCTGGCGTCGTACCGCCAGCCGCGCTTCCTGGCCGTCGGCAGCAGGTTCTCCTGGCCCTTCAGGCACGGCGTACGGCCGCCGACGAGTTCCTTGCTGTAGTCGAAGGGAAGCGGTTCGAGGTCGGTGAAACCGGTGTTCGTACGCCACTTGGTGACGAAGTCCATGGCCTGCTCGATCTCGGAGTCCCACTGGGCGGGGGTCCAGTGCTCGACCGTGCCGGTGCCGTCGCAGAAGTGGCCGTTGAAGTGGGTGCCTATCTCGTGGCCCTCCAGCCAGGCCGCGCGCAGGTTCTTCAGCGTCTCCTTGATGTGGTCATCGGTGAGGTAGTCGATGGCGGAGGCGCCGACGGGGTTGTTCGGGGGCCGGTACAGGCGCTTCTTCGACTCGGGCAGCAGATACAGCCCGGAAAGGAAGAAGGTCATCGAGGCGTTGTGGTCGCGGGCGATTTTGCGGAACCGCGGGAAGAGGCCGTTGCCCACCTCGCCCGCCCCGTCCCAGGAGAAGACGACGAACTGCGGCGGCTTCTGACCCGGCTTCAGCTTCTCCGGTGCGGGCGGCTGGTTCGGCTGCTTTCCGGTGTACGCGGTCGAACCGTCCCCGATCGGCTTGCTTTTCGCCGTCTTTCCCTTGGTCCCGACCTTGCCGGAGGCCGACGACCCGGAGCCCGAGCAGCCGGCGACGGAGAGCGCGGCAGCCGCTCCTACCCCGAGTCCAAATATGCCCCGACGGCTGAATTTACGCATAACGGTACCCATCGCATTCGTTCGAAGTTCTGGCATGTGGGCGTCCGGAGAAGCGGGAAGCCCAGAGAGGCGGGGAGGCGGATACCGAGGTTCCGCTGCGACCCCGAGAAGGAGAGCGCTCAATGGAGGGTGGCGGGCGATTCATTCTCCGAAGCCATGGGAAAGGCCCCGGGAGCCCGGACTCCGCAGTGCACTACGCGATGGTTAAGTCCGAAAAGGAGAACACAGCCGTTCGTGCTGCCCCGCAACCCCACCGCCGCGCCGGGGGACTGTCAGCCTTGGTGATGCGCACGTGATCCATCGTCGTGTTCTGCATGTATTGCTCCCCCGTTCAACAGGCGGGGCAGAAAGCTGACGGCCTCGGCGGCCCTCACCCAACGCCCTTGGATGCAGATGACTCTCACGGAGATCGCTAGCGCACCGGTAACGCCTCACTAACAACGGCTGCCACGCCGGCCCTGCGCGGTGGACGCGGGCGAACGGCACGGCGGGACGGTGGGAACTTGCGGGCGGGTTTCCCTGGCTCCGGCGGACGCCTCCCCCCGGGAGCAGGGGTGCCGTCGGACAGTGAGGACAGTTGGTTGACCGGAGGCCGGCCTACCGGGCGCGAGCACCGGTGAGGCGCTCGCGCAGCGTGCCGGCGAATTCCTCCGCCCGTGCGAGCTGGGTGTGCAGGTCCGCCACCCGCTGTTGCGCCGCAAGGCAGCGCGGCAAGTCCGCCGAGATCGTCGGCCTGAACGAGCCCAGCGCCGACCTCCACAGGACGCTCAGGGGTGAACTCACCGGCAGCAACTGATCAGTTGGGGCACGCTCGCTCGCGATGACAGGCCGGGGAGAGGCTCCCGGGCGCGCGTGGCGCGGGGTGCGGAGGGGCTTACGGGTGGTACTTCTCCTCGACCGTCTCGCCGGCGCCGGACTTGGGGTTCATGGTGACGCGGACGGTCACGCTGCCGGTCTTCGCGGCCTTCTCCAACTGCTCCACGGTGCACTTCGAGGTGCCGTAGCCGTCATCGCCGAGGGACACGCTGCCTTCGTCGTCGGAGCAGATCGCGGCCGCGCCGAGGACCGTTGTGGCGTTGGCGACGAAGAACGCCTGGTCCGTGCCGCCGCCCTGGGGCTTGACGATCAGCTTGCCGGGCGCGAGGTACTCCAGTGTGCCGACGATCGTGCGGTGGTTGCCCGCGTGGGCGACGCCGCCCCTGCCGGGGGCGGACGTGCTGCCGGTCCTGGCGGCGGACGACGCCTTGGCGGACTTGCCGCCGTCCTGGCCCTGCGAGCCGGAGTGGTCCGAGGAGGAGCCGCTCGTGGACTGGGCCGAGGCCGAGGCGTGCTGCGAGTCGGACGCGGCCGAGGAGCCCGAGGCGCCCGCTGTCCCGGAGCCCTCCCCGCAGGCCGTGGCCCCCAGGCCCAACGCCGCCGCGGCGACGACGGCGGTGGCGATGCGGCGGCCGGCGCGGCCGCGGAATCGGCTGGTGGTGGCGGTGTTCATCGGGTCGCCCATTGCTCTGTTCTCTCGTCTCTCTCGTCCTTCTCCTGAATGATCATCAGCTTCCATGATCGAGTTGGCGTTCCGCTAATGGACGGCTAATGCGGTGCGGCTGCGCACCGCAGCGCGCTTGCCGCCGCCGGCATCACCGCCGTGAGCAGGCCTGAAGCGCTGCTTGTCGCGAATCGTCCGACGGTGCCCCGTCACGCCCCTCGTGACCGGAGTTGACCATGCTGGCGGGCATGGAGGGGACGCGGCTGAGGGCGAGGCCAAGGACGATCGCGTGACGCCATGTCACGGACTGCCAACACCCTGCTGTGGTAACACTTTTCCGAGTGAAGCGCGTGCGTCAGTGAGACGCGACGAGGTGGCTGGACTTCACTCGGCAAGGTTGACCAAGGGGGACTTCGCATGACGTCAGCAGGCCCGTCGGGACAGGCGTGGAAAACGCCTGCCGACGACTTACCCACACCCGGGGACTCGTCACCGCAGGCCGTCCCACCGCCGGCCGTCCCGCCACCGGCTGCCCCGCCGCCACCGGCCGCCCCACCGCCCACGGCCGACCCTTATCCCGATGTGCCACCGGCGGTCTCGGCACAGCCGGTCATCGAGGTCAGCCTGCGGGTCAGCAGACGGCTGCTCTGGGTCGGTGACGCCTATTACCCGCTCCAGAACATCGCCCGGGTGCACACGCTCACCATCCACCCCCGGCGCAAGGACGCCGTCCTGCTCTTTGCGAAGCGGCTGCTGATCATGGGGGCGGTGACGACGCTCCTCGGCCTGCTCGCCGGCCTGATCGACTCCTCCAGCAGCGGCGGTGCCACCGGCCTCACTGCTCTCGTCGTGATCGTCGCGCTCGCGGCGCTGGGCTACTGCCTCGTGGAGATGCTGAAGGTACTCGGCGCGCCGTCACACTACGTCCTGGTCGTCGAGACGTCCGGCCCCTCCACTGCCGTGGTGACCAGCCCCGACCGGGACCACCTGCGGCGGCTCGCCCAGCAGATCGCCGACGCGATCGAGAACCCGAAGGCGGAGTTCGAGGTGCGGGTGGACACCCTCACGATCAGTCCCAAGCACTATTACTTCGGAGACAACGTCAACATGTACGGCGGCACCGGCAACGTAGGGATGGCGAGCTGATGAGCGGGGGAGACCAGCACTACTACTTCGGCGGCGGCGACCACGTCGCCATGCACGGCGGCTCGGGCAACGTCGGCATCGACAAGCGGGTCACTCCGGCCCAGGAGCTGCCCCCGGCCGTCCAAGAGGCCCTTGGCGCGCTCCTCGTCCTGGCCCAGGAACTGCGCGCCCAGGTCCCGCCGGCCAGCGCCGACGCCCTCGACGTCGCGCTGCCGGCACTCCGGGCCGAGTCGGACGTCCCACCGCAGGAGCGGCACCGCGCCCTGCTCGCCGTCGCGGGCATCGCCGCGACCGTCGGCACGCTCGGCACCCCCATCGTCCAGGCCGTCAACAACGTCCTCGAACTCCTGGGCGCGAAGTGAGCCCCTGGGGAGAGGACCCGCCCGACGCGAACGCACCGACTCCGCACGCTCAGGCGGTGAGGGTGGGGTAGTCGGTGTAGCCGCGGTGGTCGCCGCCGTAGAAGGTGGCCTTGTCGGGGTCGTTGAACGGGCCGCCGGAGGCGAGGCGCCGGGGCAGGTCGGGGTTGGCCAGGAACAGCGCCCCGTAGGCGACCATGTCCGCGCTCCCGTCCTCGATCAGACCCAGCGCGTCGGGGCCGGTGGCGTCGGGGTAGGTGAAGGGGTTGAGGACGAACGTGCCGGGCCAGTTCTTGCGCAGCCGCGGGGTCAGGTCGCGGTTCGGGCCTTCCATCAGGTGCAGGTAGGCCAGGTCCAGGCCGGCGAGCCGGTCCAGCAGGGCGAGGTAGACCTCGTCGGGGGTGTCCTCGGCGATGTCGTTGAACTGGTTGCCGGGCGAGATCCGCAGGCCCACCCGGTCGCCGCCGATCGCCTCGGCGACGGCGGTGACGACCTCGACGGCGAAGCGGATCCGGCCCTCGGTGGTGCCGCCCCAGGCGTCGGTGCGGTGGTTGGTGTTGGGCGCGAGGAACTGGTGGATCAGGTAGCCGTTGGCGCCGTGCAGCTCCACGCCGTCGAACCCGGCCTCGACCGCGTTGCGGGCGGCGTCGGCGAAGTCGGCGACGGTCTGCCGGATCTCCGCCTCGCTCAGCTCCTTCGGCGTCACGAACTCCTTCGGCCCCTCGTGGGTGAAGACCCGCCCCTCGGCGGCCACCGCCGACGGCCCCACCGGCATCAGCCCGTCGGACAGCAGGCTCGGGTGCCCGATCCGGCCGGTGTGCATCAGCTGCGCGAAGATCGCACCGCCCTCACGGTGCACGGCGTCGGTCACCGTCCGCCACGCCCGCACCTGCCCGGCCGAGTGCAGGCCGGGGGTGTCGGGGTAGCCCTGGCCCACCGGCGAGGGCTGGATGCCCTCCGTGACGATCAGCCCGGCGGCCGCCCGCTGTGCGTAGTACGCCGCCATCAGCGCGGTCGGCTCGGCGCCGGGACCATAGGCGCGGCTGCGGGTCATCGGCGCCATCACGAGACGGTTCGCCAGGCGCGTGCCGCCCAGGACGATCGGGTCGAAAGCAGTGGTCATGGGTCTCTTCCTCCGGGTGAGTAGTGCTCCGCGGCCGGGCCCTCACGAGCCCGCACCAGCAGATGCCTGCCTGAACAAGTAAATCACCTGCTCGAACAGGTAAACATCCCGAACCCATTCCCGCCTTCCCATGTGAAGTACGTAACACGTTGCTGCCTGCCCGCATGCGCCCTGGCGATGGCCTAGGCGCCACCAGGTATCGCGCTAGAAGGTAGGCTTAGGCTGCCTAGGCAGGAAAGTGAGGTTCCGATGACGCAGTCCACACCGGAAGCCGGGAAGGGTCCCGCGGGGGCGGAGCAGGAGGTCACCGTTCCGGTGCCGGCCGCGGCCGGTGGCGGGCCGGTCAGTCACGCGATCTTCCGCCTGGCCCGCCTGCACCGCATGTTCGCCGGACAACTACTGCGCCGGATCGGCCTGCACCCGGGCCAGGAGCTGGTGATGATGCACCTGTGGGAACTCGGCGCACAGCGGCAGGCCGACCTGGTGCGGCTGATGGACTCCGACGCCGCCACCATGACCCGCACCGTCCGGCGCCTGGAGCAGGCCGGCTTCGTCCGCCGCCGCCCCTCACCCACCGACAAGCGCGCCTCACTCATCGAACCCACTGCCGCCAGCCACGCCCTGCGCCGCGAGGTCGAGCAGGTCTGGAGCCACCTGGAGGACCTCTCCACAGCGGGCCTCTCCCCCGACGAGCGAACCGCCGCCCTGCACACCCTCGAACGCCTGGAACAGAACCTCGTCAAGGCTGCCGCCGACCCCGACGGAGCATGCGGGGAGAAGTAGCCTCCTCGACGGCTGTGGTAATAACAAATGAGATGCGGGCAAAGGGAACTGACGGCCCATCAGTGACTAACTGCAATGTTGTCGACACCCTGGAATCTCTACGTCCAACAGCTCCCGGATGGCTGTGCGCCGCCTGGCCTGGCCTCGTGGCCCTCTCCCGGCCAAAGCGGTGCGCTCACCGGCACTACTCCAAACCCGCGAGCACATCGCCGATCGCTCTACGGCAGGCAACGCCCCTCCGGCTACGGAAACGCAGTCGGAGGGGCGTTGAGTGGGGGTGCATCTTCAACGGGGCCCGCCCGGCGCCGGTGGGCGCTGCGACGGGACGCCGGCCTCGTGGCGTCAGCGGGCGAACAACTCCATTGCGAGTTGGCTGAGGCCGGCTCCGTACTGGGTGCACATGAATGCCCTGTACGGGAGGCGGCTGCGGCTGCGGGGTTCGTCGGAGGAGGTGGCCCGGACGAGTCGAGACGTGACGATCGCCCCCGCCAGCAGAAAAACGGCGGAGGGGAGGAGGATGGGGGCGGTGAGCCAGGCGGTGGCGAGGTAGAGCAGGGCGACCGCGATGGGGGTGATCGCGCAGACCGTCCTGGCCCGTCGTTCGCCCCACAAGACAAGCGCCGTGCGCCGTCCGGCAGCGGTGTCGCCCCGTACATCGGAGAGGTCCTTGACCAGGGCGCCTACGGCTCCCATCCAGAGCGTCAGCGCGCCGCCGAAGACGATCACCGGCCAGGCGTCTCCCGTGCCGCCGCCGCTCAGCCGGCCGGCCGCGAAGGTCAGTCCCCCCAGGAGCAGGACGGCGAGCACGGTGGTCGAGGTGCGGCTCTTGAGGGCTACGCCCGGTGCGGAGTACGCGAATCCGCACAGCAATTGTGCGGCGATCAGGACGAGGAAGAGCGAGCTTTCGACGAGCGTGGCGATCAGCAGAGCCACGGCCGCCAGGCCCCAGGAGACGAATTTGGCGCTACGGGGGCTCAGCTCTCCCCTGCTGATGGGGCGGCCATTTTGGTTCAGCTGGTCTTCCGGGGCGTCGTGCACTCCGTTGACGAGATAGACGTAGGTGGTGGCCAGCCCCCAGGCGAGCGCGGCGGCAAGGAAGGGGGGGATGCCTGCGGCTGAATCCGGGGAGTTCGTACTCATCAGGAATGCCACGGTGAAACGCAGCAGAAAGACGATCTGGACCGAGAGCCTGGATTCCCGCAGGCACAGTGTCAAGGTCTTCAGGACGGACTGACGCCGCGTAATCGCGATGGGCGTGGGTCTTGGCCTTGTTAAAACTGACATGATCAAAGAGTCGCATTCGTCCATCGGCCCGGACGGCTGGATACCCCATGCCTGTCCGGGCCGATGTATCTCCTGTTACGGGGGCTGGAATTCCGGTTAGGAGACGGGCAGGGGCAGGGGCTCGGCTGCGGGCAGGGGCGTACGGGCAATGACGTCGATCACCTCGGCGGCATTGACCGCGTAACGGACCGGCTCCCCTTCGAGAGCGGCCCGTACGGCCTGGACGGCCTCGTGGCCCGCCCGGTCCTGCGCCTCGGCGGTGCTCGCGCCCAGATGCGGTGTGCCGGTGACGGAGTCGATATCCAGCAGGGGGGAGCCCACGGCCGGTTCGACCTCGAACACGTCCAGGGCGGCGCCGGCGATACGACCCTGCAGGAGAGCCACCAGCAGGGCGTCCTCGTCGACGATCCCGCCACGGGAAGTGTTGACCAGGTGCATGGTGTGCTTGGCGAGGCCGAGTTCGCGCCGCCCGATCAGATCGACGGTCGCCGGGGTCTTGGGCAGGTGGACGGTCACGATGTCGCTGGTGGACATCAGCTCGTCCAGCTCGACCAGGCGCGCACCGAGTAACGCCGCGTCCTCCGCCGGCACATACGGGTCATAGGCCAGCAAGGTGACGTCGAATCCGGCGAGCCTGCGGGCGACAAGCCTGCCGACGTTGCCGAATCCGACGATACCCACGGTCCGGCCGGCCAGCTCGCTCCCCTTGAACGCGGCCCGGTCCCAGCGCCCCGCACGCAGCGAGGCACCGGCGGCGTACACCTTGCGCAGCGAGGAAATGATGAGGCCGACGGTCAGCTCGGCGACGCTGAGGACATTGGAGTGCGGGGCATTGGCCACCAGCACACCGGCTCGGGTGGCGGCCGCGATGTCCACGTTGTCCAGGCCCACTCCGGCGCGCCCGATGACCCTCAGCTTCGGGGCGGCGGCGATGGCCTCGGCGTCCACCTGGGTGCCGCTGCGGATGAGCAGGCCGTGCGCGTCCCCAAGCGCTTCGTGCAGCGCGCGCGGATCGCTGCCGGCGCAGTGCCGGATCTCGTAGCCCTTCAGCCCCGCCAAGGTCTCGGAGGGCAGCGGGTCGGCGACGAGGACAACGGGTTTGCCGGTTGCGGAGGAATGGTATTTGCCGTTCCCGTCGAACGGATTCATATCGGTTCGTTCTCCAGAGTTGCGGGTGGATACGGTCACAGGGCTGTGCCGGCCAGGGATGTGGTTCGCTCGCGCGGCAGCCCGGCCCGGGTCCAGACGGCGTCCAGGGCGTTGGCGAACCAGTGGATCTGGTCCTCGCAGTGATGCGGCGTCGGTGTCACCCGCAGGCGCTCCGTACCGGTCGGCACACTGGGCGAGTTGATCGGCTGCACGTAGATGCCGTTGCGGTCCATGAGCTCGGCCGCCACCTCGCGGCACTTCTGGGAGTCGCCGACGAGAACGGGCACGATGTGCGCCTCTTCGGAGACCACCGGGATGCCCCGGTCGCGCAGCAGGCTGTGCAGCAGCTTGGCCTTGGCCTTCATCTGCGTACGCTCGTGGTCCGAGCGCTTGAGGTGGCGGACCGCGGCAAGCGCGCCGGCCGCTACGGCGGGTGGAAGGGAAGTCGTGAAGATGAAGGCCGAGGCGAAGCTGCGGATGGCGTCGATGACGGAGGCAGGGCCGGCGACATAGCCGCCGGCGATGCCGAACGCCTTGGCCAGGGTGCCCTGCACGACGTCGAAGCGGTCGGCGATACCCATCTCAGCGGCCTTTCCGGCGCCGCGAGGGCCGTACATGCCGACGGCGTGCACTTCATCGAGGTAGGTGAAGGCGCCGTACTCACGGCAGAGTTCGGAGATCCGCTCCAACGGGGCGACGTCGCTCTCCATGGAGTAAATGCTCTCCATCGCGACGATCTTGGGGAGCGATGGGTCCGTCCCCGCCAGCAGCTCCTCAAGGTGGTCGACGTCGTTGTGGCGGAAGATCAGCTTCTCGGCGCCGCTGTGCTTGATGCCCGCGATCATCGACGCGTGGTTGAGCTCGTCGGAGAGAACCACACAACCGGGCAGCCGGCCGGCCAGTACGGTCAGCGCCGCGTCATTCGCCGCGTAGCCGGAGGGGAAGATCAGAGCGGCCTCGGTCCCGTGTAAATCGGCCAGTTCCTCCTCCAGCAGGACGTGGTAGTGGTTGTTTCCCGAGATGTTGCGGGAGCCGCCGCTGCCGGCGCCCGAGTCGTCGATCGCCTTCCGCATGGCCTCAAGGACCAAGGGGTGCTGCCCCATGCCCAGGTAGTCATTGCTGCACCAGACGCTGATCCGGCGGCCGTTATCCGGTCCGTAGCACAGAGCGTGCGGAAAGCTGCCTGCCTGGCGCTCGATGTCCAGGAAAGTCCGGTAGCCGCCACGCTCCTTGAGTGCCTCGATCTCGGCCGCAAAGAATCCACGGTAGTCGTACAACAATTCCTCCACAGGTTGAGGGCGCGCTCCGGTGTACCCGTCACGGACGGTCTTCAGAGCGGACCCTGGGGAAGAGGGTGCGGACAATCCATCCGCATGACCAGTTGTTCAGAATTGCAATGTTTAACAATCCCTGGCGGGTCAATAAGCCTCTCGGGTGCAGCGAACTTAACGACCGGTGGGCATAGCGGCAAATGCGTTTCCAGTGTCATCTATGCGGCTCATGAAAAAGACCTGGGCGCGCGCCCGTGATTTATGCAGTTTCCGTATAGGTGGGGCAGTGGATTCATTTCCCTCATCCGCAGGGGTGCCCCTAGAGTCCTGTCGCTGCGCTCGACGCATCATCCCGAGCCGAGCCGGGCAGCACCGCACTACTTCGTGGGGCGCACGGAACACGATCCGCTCCCTGTGATTCCCACTGCATTTGGGAGGACCTCATGCCAGACGGAAATACGCAAGCGATGGACAGGGATGTGAGCCGGCACCGGAAGTCCGGTCCTGCCGATTCTCCGGGCGCGCCGTCCGCCGGCCTGAAAACAGCACCGTCGGACTACGCCCCGCTCGGCCGTAGCCTCGTCGTCTTCGTCATCACCGCGATTCTGGCGACCGGCCAGATGTACGCCGTGATCCCGGTGATGGATGCCATGGCGAGCGCCTGGAGCGCGAGCACCTCGTCGCTGACCTGGATGGCCAGCGCTTTCGGCTTCGGGTACGCGGGCGGCTTCGTCATCTTCGGTCCGCTGGCCGACCGCTTCGGGCACCGCCGCATCGTCGTGGCCGGCATTGCAGCCACGGCCGTCACCACCCTGCTGGTCGGCTGCGCACCCGACCTCGGTCCGGGCATCGCCCTGCGCGTACTACAGGGCCTCACTGTCGCGGCGTTCCCCCCCACCGTGCTGTCGTACATAGCCGAGCGCATCGCCCCCGAGCGCCGGATGGTCACCACGACCGCGATCACCACGTCGTTCCTCGCCTCCGCGGTGGTCGGCCAGGTCGCCGCACAGAGCATCGCCGACGCGTTCGGCTGGCGTGCGGTCTTCATCGCCGGCGCCATCGCCTTCGGCATCATGGCGTTCGCACTGCGCGCGGTGATGGTGGCGGACCGCCCGCCGCACGGCACCTCGCCGCTGGCCGCGTACCGCTCCATCCCGAAGGTCGTGTCCACCCCGGGGCTGCGACTGCTCTACCTGGCCACGCCTGCCGTTTTCGGCTCATTCGTCGCTGTCTATACGGGAATTCAGCTCGGCGGCATCGTCGAGGACAATCAGGCACTGCTCGCCCTGCGGGCCAGCTCACTTCCAGCCATGATCATCATCCCGCTGCTCACGCCCTGGCTGAGCCGCATTCCCAACGCACCCCGAGTGGCCTTCGCACTGCTGCTCGCCGCCTTGGTCGCCCTGGTGACCGGCATCCTCAACCCGGGCACCGGCGGGCTTGCCGTCCTGCTGCTGATCTTCGTCGCCGCGATCACCGTCGCGACCCCGGCCATGGTCGGTACCGTCGGCGAGCGCTCGGGAGCCTCGCGCAGCACGGCCCTGTCGCTGTGCACGTTCTGCTTCTTCGTGGGCGCGAGCCTGGGCCCGCAGCTCGTAGGGGCCCTGATCGGCAGCGGCTTCAGCCTCCTGATGTATGTGCTGGCCGCCGTCCTGCTCACGGCGACGGTGCTCGTCTTCATCACGCGCAAGGCGCCCTCTGCGCCTCGCTCCTGAACCGGGCGCACGGACTCGTATCAGCAAGGAGCCGTACCTCGGCGCGAGCCTTGGAGCCCGCCCACCGCTTCACTTCACCGCCCATTCCCCCGCATTCTGGAGAGACAGCCATGGCACGCGCCTGGAATCCGTCCGTCATCGGCGCCCCGGTCGGTAAGTACAGCCATTTCACCGAAGTCCCGGCCGGCTACCGCCAGATCCACATCGCGGGCCAGGTCGGTACCCTCCCCCACGGTGGGCTCGCGGGGCCGGACGTCGCCGCGCAAACCAGCCAGATCTTCTCGAACATCCGGGTGCTGCTGGCCTCGATCGGGGCAGAACCCAGCGACCTGGTGAAGCTGACCAGCTTCGTCGCAGGCATCAGCTGCCTGCGCGGCTATTACGCGGCGCGCGACGCGGTGTACGCCGACTGGTTCCCGGAGGGGAACTTTCCCGCGCACTCGTTGGCCGTGGTGCTGGCGCTCGCCAAGCCGGAACTGTCCGTGGAGATCGAGGGAATCGTGGCGATTCCGAAATGACCGCGGCAAGGCAGCGGGAGTCGGTGGTGTCTTCCGAGCCGATGGTGTCTTCCGAGCCGATGGTGTCCGCGGAGGCGATGAGTCAGCCGGAATTCCGGGCGCAGTTCCCCGCCCTGCGCAACATCACCTGGCTGGACACACCCGGCTCGCCCCCCGGTGCCGAGCCGGTGAACCGGGCGCTGGGCAACTTCCTGTCGGACTGGCGCAGCGGGGAGTTCGACTGGCTCGACTGGGACGGCGCGGCGGCCCGCTGCCGTTCGCTGTTTGCCGGCTACCTCGGCGTTCCGGTGTCCTCCGTGGCGACCATGGCCTCGGTGGCCGAGGCCGCCGCCACTGTCGCGGCCGCCCTGGAGCCCGGCCGCATCGTGGTCCCCGCCTGCGAGTTCCGCAGCAATCTGCTGCCGTGGCTGCAACTGGACCCGACGCGGTACGAGGTGGTGACCGTTCCGGCGCGCGACGGCGCCGTACGGACGGAGGACCTGGTGGCCGCCCTCGACGACCGGACCGTGCTACTGGCGGTCAGCGAAGTGCTCAGCCGGGACGGCGTACGGGCCGACCTGCCTGCCCTGAGGGAGGCAACCGATGCGGTGGGCGCGCGCCTGTTCGTGGACGCCACCCAGTCATTGGGGGCACTGCGCCTGGACATGTCCGCGCTGCGGCCGGACTACCTCGCGGTGCACGGCTACAAGTGGATGGTGGCTCCGAGGGGCGCCGCCTGGTTGGTCGTACGCCCGGATCGGCTGTGCGGCCTGGCCCCGCTCATGCCCAGCTGGAAGTCCTCCCAGGCTCCGCACGCCTACTTCGGCGGCCGGCTCGACCCGGCGCCGGGTGCCGCGCGTTGTGACACCTCGCCCGCCTGGTTCTCCTGGCTCGGCGCGTGCGCGGCCGTCGGGTTGATGAGCGAGCTCGACGCCACCGCGGTGGAGCAGCACTGCCTCGCTCTCGCGGACGAGTTTCTGACCGAGGCGTGCGCCATGGGGATAGCCCGGGCGGCGAGCGGCCCGCAGTCGCATATCGCGGTGGTACGGACCGACGACGCCGCGCGGATGGCCAAAGAGCTGGCCGCGAGCCGAATACGTGCTACCGCGCTGGCCGATCGGCTCCGGGTGGGCTTCCACTATTTCAACGATCGTGCGGACGTAGCAGCCGTACTGGCGGCGATACGCAGGGCGCTGCACCAGGCGTGATCAGGCTCATACAGTCCGTCAGTGCGTTGTTGTCCCGGACGGCTAGGACCGGGACAACGACGCGCGGTAGACTCCCGCAGCCATGGCAGATGACCAGGAGTCCCGCGACGTAACGGCCTCGGACGGATCTCCGAACCGCGAGACTTCTTATGCCGCACAGATGGCGGAGTCGCTGGAGGCGAGCCGCAAGGCTGTGCTGCACGCCTATCGAGAGGCGCTCCAGGCCGAGGGAAGCGCCCTGTGCAAGTCGCCGCACTGGGAAGAGTGCGAGTCGCAGGCCAATGCCATCATCAGCGACTGCATTTCCTCCGTCGAGCGTGACTGGAAGCGGCCCGACGAGCGGGCGCGCATCAAGTCGATGGAGCTTGGCCGGCGCCGCGCATTCGACGGTGTGCACCCCGCTTACTCCTTCCACGCATGCACGGTGCTTTTCGAGGTTTTCCTGGAACACGCGCACCGCGCGGCGCTCCACATCCCCGGCGACATCGCCGATCAGCTGCTCGTACGCGTCATGCGGGCCTACAACAGCAGCGCCGACTTCCGCGTCCAGTCGGCGATGCAGGGGTATGACACCTTCCTCCTCATGAAGGTCAGGAACGCGAACTCCGACGACCGGCTGCAACTGGCCCGGGATATCCACGACCATCTCGGCAGTTCGCTCGCCATGACACTGCGCTGCCTGGAGCTGCACGAGGCGCAGGAACTCGACGGAGTACCTGGGAAACGGCTGCGGGACGCCTACTCGTCGATCCAGGAAGTCCTGCTCTATACGCGTAAACTCGTCGGCGATCTCCGCGTGTCCACTCCGCGGGCCGGCCTTGAGGCATCTCTCAAGGAGTTCCTGGTCAACGCGCACTACGTCTCGCCGAAGGCTCGCATCACGGTGAGCGGCGACGAGAAGTGGATGGACCGGAAATTCCGTGGCGAACTCTTCGTGGTGCTTCGGGAATGTCTGCGGAATACCTTCAACTACGCCAAAGCGTCTCTGGTGAACGTGGCCATTGATATCGCCCCACATGAGATCAACGCATCCGTCGAGGATGACGGCGAGGGATTCGATGTGGCCGCGGTACTGGGCTCGGGTACCGCCTCCGGTCTTTCGTCTGTCCGTGAACGAGTCGCTGAGTTGGGCGGGCGGGCACGCTGGACCAGCGCCCCGGGGAGAGGAACCCGGGTCGTCTTCCACATCCCGTACACCCGTCCCCTGGGAGGGGCTGGGCACCGATAACGCTGAGGAGCGGGAGAGTGGAGTCAGAAGCGGTTGAAGTAGGGCAGGGGGAAGGGCCGTCATGGCCGAGCTTACTCGTATCGTTATTGCTGATGATCACGCGTTACTGCGTGGGGCACTCGCGGAAGTTCTGCACCTAGAGGATAGGTTCGAGGTGGTAGCCGAGGCCGGCGACGGAAATGAAGTGGTCGAGGCGGTACGGGAGTTCCGGCCCGATCTCGTTTTGCTGGATATCGAGATGCCGTACAACGACCCGCCGGTGACGGTCGAACGAATCCTGGAGGCATCTCCGGACACTCAGGTCATCGTGCTTACCATGCACGATGGTGATGCGGCACTGGTGCATGCGCTGGTGGAAAAGGGAATCAAAGGGTTTCTGCACAAGGACGTGACCCGGAGTGAGTTGGTCTCCGCCATCAACGGCGCCGGTGCTCCCACCGACCGCATCACCATTTCTGCCTCCCGTGAAACCTTCATAGGGGCCAGGCACGACAACATCGCCCAGGAAAGCGTCGGCGAGCGGGTCCCGTTGACAGAGGAAGGCCCGTTGTCGCGACGGGAGTTGCAGATCCTCACCTACGTGGGAGTGGCACTCAGCAATCGGCAGATCGCCACCCGTCTGGGCATCACCGAAAGCACGGTAAAACGCCATCTGCGGAACATCTTCCAGAAGATGGGCGCGGTTTCGCGTATTGATGCCTACAACAAGGGAGTGGCCGCCGCCCTGCTCCCCTATCCTGTGACTCCCGAACGCCCCGTACCCGAACGCTCCCCCCTTCAGGCTCAGCGGAGACGCTCGATGACGTAGTCGACGCAGGCGGTGAGGGCCTCGATGTCCGTCGGGTCGATGGCCGGGAACATCGCGATGCGCAGCTGGTTGCGGCCGAGCTTGCGGT